>MHBQ01000013.1:0-27110 GCA_001803315.1 Lentisphaerae bacterium RIFOXYC12_FULL_60_16 | reverse complement strand
AAGAATGTCGTTGAATCGAACCCGATTGAAACGCTGGTTGATCGGTGAATGGTCCTGGAAACGGGTGATCCGTTCGACGGTGTTGATCTACGGCATCGTGTTTGTTTATGCCGTGGTATGGTCGGAACGTATCATTTTTTTCGACGGGTTGTGCAGCTACCGGGAGCTGCCCGGAGCGGTATCGATTCCCACACCTGCGGGAAATCATGTGACGGCCTGGTATCGCCCCCACACCAATGCCGTGTTCACCATCCTGCATAGCCACGGGAATGGCGAGGATCTGGGCGACTTGCAGGACTATTTTAATGACTATCACCGACAGGGGTACTCCCTGTTCGCCTATGATTATCCGGGTTATGGCACCAGCCCGGGGCGTGCCAGCGAGCAGGGCACCTATGATGCGGTTGAAGCGGCATGGAATTACCTGACGAATACGCTGCAGATTCCGCCGGATCGCATCATCCTTCACGGGAGGTCGGTGGGCAGTGGTCCGGCCGTATGGTTGGCTGGGCGGGTCCGGCCAGCCGGGTTGATCGTGGAGAGTGGCTTTGTTTCGGCGTTCCGGGTGATGACGCGGATTCCGCTGCTGCCGTTTGACCGGTTCCCGAACTTGAAACGGTTACCGTTGGTGACGTGCCCGATGCTGTTTATTCATGGCGCCGGTGATCCGGTGATCAAGGCATGGCATGGGCGGGCATTGGCCAAGGCCGCCGGCGACCGGGGCACCCAGTGCATCATCGAAGGAGCCGGTCACAACGATGTTTCCTGGGTTCGACGGAAAAAATATTGGGACGCGATACGCCGTTTTGCGGACAGCCTGGATGGCCGGATCAACCGATCGGCCGTCCTTCCGCAAGCCGGTGAATGAGGTCGAGGTAGTACCGGTAGTTGTCCAGCGGCACATCCGGAGGGACCGCGTGGTCGCAGGTGGGGATGAATCCGCCGGTTTCAAGCAGGTAAGGAACCTTCGCCATGACTTCGGTTTCGATGGCTTTCCGGTCTTTTGCCAGGGCGCGTTTGTCGATGGCGCCGATGATACCCAGGCGTTTGCCGTATTTTTTCCGGACGGTGACCGGGTCCATGCCGGCGGCGGCCTCGAAGGGCCAGAGGCAGTTGATGCCGCCGTCGAGCCAGACGGGGATGAGTTCGTCAATGTTTCCGTCCGAATCCAGCAGGATGATGTCGACCCCATGGCGGCGGAGCAGGTCGGTGATTGCCTGATAGTGCTTCAAAGCCAGCCGGCGATACAGCACGGGGGAAACCAGTGGGCCGGTCTTGTACGCCATGTCCTCCCAGAACTCGGCGAAATCAGGACGAACGATTTTAAGCGCCTGTTCGAGTAACCGTGAGACGTATTCGGTCCGGTGTTCGAACATTTCCTCGATCAGTTCCGGCTGGTCACAAAACGCGATGGAGACCCCCTCCAGTCCCATCAGGTTGCGCGCAAATCCGTAATAGCCGCCGACTTGCAGGCAGGTGGGTGCGCCCTCATTCCGGAACTGCTGGAATGATGCGGATAATGTGTCGGTGATGCGTCCCGGCGTGTCCGCATCGAGCCGTTTTTTGATTTCGTGGAAATCGGCGCGGGTTTCCACCGGGAAACGCAGGAACTGGCGGGTGGAATGCCCGGTTCGTGACCAGCGGGAAATCACCCCGTCGCCGCCCTGTTCGGTGATGACATCGTTTTCGTCGGAGATGACCCGCGATTCGAATGCCGGGATGAATCCAAGATGGACCGGAAGTGTGCCGCGAAAATACACGCCGAAATTCCGGTCGAACCCGAAATAATTCCGTAACGATTCCCCGGTCGGCCCGCTGTCGGGGCCCCGGGGATGCGATACTTCTGGAGGCATTCCCTCGGCTTCCCAGCGAACCAGGGTCTCATTCCAGAATGCGCATTCCCAATAGGGGATTCGATCCGTTTGCTTGAACTGCAGCGTGGCCTTCAGACGTTCGCGATCATTCATGGCTTCGCCCTCACGGGTTCTTGGTTACGGGATATAAATAGCAATCCCAGACAGAACGGCAAGCGGCATTTCTGTTGGTGACGGGCGCGTGCCGGCTCCAGCGGAAATGCACAAACTCACATGCGGCACCTATACCTCATTATTCCGGCAACTTGCCGCTCGACGCTGGAGGGGGGACGGGTGGTATCCTGATGGGGTGGTTCAAATAAAAGGAAAACCCATGATTCGGTTATTGATTGGGGCGGTGATCGGAGCCGTGGCGGGCGGACTGCTGGGATATTACGGGCAGTGTACTTCGGGGATGTGTCCATTGACCAGCAACCCGTGGATTGGTGCGCTGGTCGGTTCGTTCATGGGTGCGATGGTTGCCGCGACGACCGGCCAGCCGGGGCAGGGGTGATGCGATGGCGAATGTGATGGAACAATTCCGGCTGGATGGGCGGGTGGCGGTGATCACCGGGGGAAGCCGCGGTTTGGGATATGCGATGGCGCTGGCCCTGGCGCAGGCGGGGGCGGTCACGGTGGTGGCGTCACGCCATGCGGATGAAGCCGGGGAATCGGCCCGGCGGATTGCACAGGAAAGCGGCGTGTCGTCCGGACGGGGATGTGCGGTTGATGTCACCCGTGAAGATTCCGTGAAGGAGTTGATGGATTCTGTTGTCCGGCAATACGGGCGGCTGGATGTGCTGGTCAACAGCGCGGGAATCAATATCCGGCACCCGGTTGCCGAATTTCCACTGGAGGAATTCAACCGGATCGTGCAGACCAACCTGACGGGAACCTGGCTGTGTTGCCGGGCCGTGAGTTCGATCCTGGTGGGACAGAAACGCGGGTCGGTGATTAATGTCGGGTCGGCCCTGGGATTTATCGGGTTGGCGGAGCGGACGGCCTATTGTGCCTCCAAGGCCGGTGTTCTGGGTCTTACGCGGACGTTGGCGCTGGAGTGGGCGCCTGCCGGTGTGCGGTGCAATGTGTTGTGTCCGGGGCCGTTCCTGACCGACATCAACCGTCCGTTGTTGGCGCATCCCGAGAAGGTGGCCGCCGTGGTGGGACAGACGGCGTTCAACCGGTGGGGTGAACTTGATGAGATCGGCGGATCCGTGGTTTTCCTGGCCAGCGATGCCTCGCGTTACATGACCGGGGCCGCCCTGACCCTGGATGGCGGTTGGACCGCCCGTTGACCTTGCCTTGACAGATGGGGTCGGCGCTGGTATTGGGCGCGGATGCAAACGGCGGAGACAACCCTTACCGAGCTTGCGCCAGCCAAGATCAACCTGGTGTTGCAGGTACTCGGCAAGCGTCCGGATGGTTACCACGATATCCGGAGTGTTCTGGTTCCGATCTCGATTTTTGACCGGGTCCGGATGACCCGGAAACCGGAACACATTACGTTTTCCCATGATCCGGCATCCCCGGTGCCGGACACCGCCCTGCATCTTGCCGATCCGGCTGACAACCTGATTGTCAAGGTCGCCAAGGCCCTGAAACAGTCGGCCGGGGTTACCGGTGGGGTCCACCTTGATTTATACAAGGTCACACCGGTAGGTGCGGGGATGGGTGGGGGGAGCTCCGATGCAGCGGCCACCTTATTGGGCCTGAACCGGTTATGGAATCTTAACCTTACGCTTGATCGTCTGCAAACCATTGGTGCGACGCTGGGTTGTGACATTCCGGCCTTGATGGAACGTCGGGCGGTATGCGTGGAGGGATTGGGTGAACGGGTAACCCCCCTGGAAGGGTTGGGGGGACGGGTGGATCCGCGTTGGTCGGTGGTGGTGGTGAACCCCGGGTTTCCGGTTATGACGGGTGATATTTATCGTCGACACAGGTTAACCTTGACGGATAACGGGGAACGATATAAAGGTATGGTTTGCTCGTTGCGAGAGGGAGACGTGCACCGCGCGGCGGCAAACCTGTGCAACGATTTGCAGGATACGGTGTTTCGGAAGTATCCGCTGATCGAGATGATGGTGGAGTGCCTGCGTGATGCCGGCGCACTGGGTGCGATGGTGTCGGGAAGCGGGGCATCGGTTTTCGGGTTGGCGCGTGACCCGGAGGATGCAAAACTCCTGGCGGACCGGTTCCGGAAACGGATCGCGGTGCCGGTCTGGGTGCAGGTGGCGCAGATACTGCCCGATGGTGTAATGGTAGCACACGGCCCTTTGGAGGCCTGAGTCTAGGTTCAAATCCTAGTCGGGCAACCAACCGGTTGAATGGCGACCGGTTGGGAATGTTTGGAGATGATGCGGGTATGAGGATTTTTACCGGTAATGCGAATCCGGCGCTGGCGAACAAGATTGCGTCCTACTTGGGGACCACCTTGGGTGACATTGAGATCCGCCGGTTTCCGGACGGCGAAATTTTTGTCAAGATCCGTGAGAACATCCGCGGGCAGGATGTGTTTGTCATCCAGCCGACCTGCAGTCCCCCCAACGAGAACCTGATGGAACTGCTGATCATCATCGATGCCATGCGGCGTGCATCGGCCAACCGGATTGTCGCGGTGATGCCCTTTTACGGGTATGCACGGCAGGACCGGAAGGATCAGCCGCGGGTTCCGATCACGGCCAAGCTGGTGGCGAACCTGCTGGTGGCGGCGGGTACGGATCGTTTGCTGGCGATGGACCTGCATGCCCAGCAGATCCAGGGATTTTTTGACATTCCGGTGGATCACCTCTATTCGGCCCCGGTGATGGTGAAGCATGTCCGGGCCAGGCAGTACAACCGGCCGGTGGTGGTGGCGCCGGATGTGGGCGGTGTCAAGGTTGCGTATGCGTATTCCCAGATGCTGGAATGCGGCCTGGCGATTGTCGCCAAGCAGCGGAAGAATGCAACCGAGGTGGAAGCCCTCACGGTGGTGGGTGATGTGGCGGGGTGTACGGCCATCATGGTGGATGATCTGACCACGACGGCCGGAACCCTTACGGCGGCAGCCCGTCTGTTAAAGCAGAACGGGGCGGCCGCGATTGTCGGTGTGGTCACGCACGCGACGATCACGGCGGAAGGCCTGGCCCGTTTGCGGGCTTCGGACATCAGTGAATTGGTCGTGACCGATACGGTTCCGATGGTGAAGGATCCGGGTTTTCCCGTGACGGTGTTGTCGGTGTCAGAACTGCTGGGCGAAGCCATCCGGCGGATCAGCGACAACCAGTCCGTCACGTCATTGTTCAGGTTGTAGCAGGGAGAGAGGTTGAAGACGCCATGGTGAAAGAAGCGACATTGATTGCCGAGTCCAGGACTGATGCGGGCAGCGGCCCGGCCCGACGCCATCGCAAGGCCGGCTGGTTGCCCGGAGTGATAAACAACGAGAAGGGGCAGGCGCAGAGCGTGCGGATGAATCTGCACGATTTCGAACAGCGCCTCCGCCACCATACCGGTGAGAACCTGATTCTCGATATCGCGGTGGATGCAACGGCCCCGCGCAAGGTCCTGTTGCGGGAAGTCCAGCATGACGCCATCAGCGGGCATCCGTTGCACGTGGATTTTGTGGAAGTATCCATGACGCGGAAGATGCGCGTCCGGATTTCAATCCTGTTGCGGGGGGACCCCTTTGGTGTTGTCACCG
Source organism: Lentisphaerae bacterium RIFOXYC12_FULL_60_16 (assembly GCA_001803315.1). Lineage (GTDB taxonomy): Bacteria > Verrucomicrobiota > Kiritimatiellia > UBA8416 > YA12-FULL-60-10 > YA12-FULL-60-10. The sequence continues at coordinate 21,578 of MHBQ01000013.1, read as the reverse complement.
AGGGCGGTATCCTCGAGCAGCTGCTGCGTGAAGTCGAGGTGGAATGTCTACCCGGCGACATGGTCGAATCCGTTGAACTGGATGTGTCGGACCTGCATATCGGCAAGCGCCTGCTGGTCAAGGACCTGCCGGTCAGCGACAAGCTGCATGTGTTGACGAATCTGGACGTGGCGGTGGCGGCTGTGCTGGCTCCGAAGGAGGAAGAGGCTCCGGTAGCTGAAGCGGTTGCGGGTGAAGCGGGTGCCGCGGAACCGGAAGTCATTACCAAGGGCAAGGAAGACGAAGCCGGCGCTGAGGCGGCGGATGGGAAGGCTGTCAAGGCTGATGACAAGGCCGCCAAGGGCGGCGCCAAGCCGGCCAAGCCGGCCAAGGCTGCCAAGGGTGACGAGAAGGCGGATAAGGGAAAAGAAAAGAAGTAACGTGAAGCTGGTTGTCGGATTAGGCAATCCAGGCCGTGAATACGAGCAGACGCCGCATAATGTCGGGTTTCGCGTGGTCGAGTCGATTGTGGTGTCTCAGGCGGTCCGGTTGAAGCGACGTTTCCGGTTTGCTGCCCGGACGGTGACGATTGACTGGGATGGCCAGGAGGTGATGCTGGTCGAACCGCTCACGTTCATGAACCGGAGTGGCGATGTGGTTGCGCCCCTGATGCGGTATGGGGGTATGACGATCGGTGATGTGCTGGTGGTGTCGGATGATGTGAACCTGGAGGTGGGGAGATTGAGAATCCGGCCCCAGGGGCGCAGTGGCGGGCACAAGGGGCTCGAATCGATCATCCAGTCGGTGGGCGGGGACGGTTTTCCGCGTATTCGTCTCGGGGTTGGCAGTGCCGAACCGGGTGTCGGGTTGGTGGAGCATGTGTTGGGTCGGTTTTTGCCGGACCAGGAACCGGTGGTCCGGCAGATGGTGGAGCGGGCTGCGGAGGCTGTGCGGGTGATTTGCCTGCAGGGCGTGGAATCGGCCATGAATCGGTTTAACGGGCCTGTGACAGACGGCACGGGCGCGGTGAAGGGTCCGTCTGGGGTCAGTTAGGAATCAGCGAGGAGACACGGCATTGAAAACGTACGAAGGGCTTTTTATATTACCCAATTCGCTGGATGACGAGGGTGTTGAGAAAGTGGTGCAGCGTATCCAGGAAGAAATCACCCGTGCAGGCGGAACGGTGTCGAACCGGGAGAATCTCGGGCGGCGTGGTTTTGCACGCCGGATGAACAAGCAGTCGGGCGGCAGTTATATCCGCCTGCGTTTCGAAATGGACCCGGGGTCCATGGTGGCCTTCAAGCCCCGCCTGAAAATCGTGGAGGGCTTGTTCCGGTCGCAGGTGGTGGTGGCGCCGACCATGGCCATGCCGGTCGCGCCGGTCGCGGAGGCCCAGCGCGATGGCTAGCCTCAACCGCGTGCTGTTGATGGGCAACCTGACCCGTGATCCCGAGATCCGTTTCAAGCCCGGGAACACGGCGGTGGGGGATCTCCGGCTGGCTGTCAGCCGGAAATTCAAGACCACCGACGGCACGGACCGGGAGGAAGTCTGCTACGTGACCGTGGTGGTGTGGGGACGCCAGGCGGAAACCTGCGGCGAGTACCTGTCAAAGGGATCGCCCATCCTGGTGGAAGGCCGGTTGCAATACGACGAATGGGAAAAGGACGGTCAGAAACAGAACCGTTTGCGGGTGGTGGCGGAACGGGTGCAGTTCCTGGGAACACCGCGTAAAGGCGCCCGTGCCCAGGACCCTGCGGGGGCGCCCGAGCCGGTGCCGGCCCGGGATCGCGGGACGGTTGAATCGACGGATCAGGCGCCGGTAGCCGCCGGTGCGGATGACGACAATCTGCCCTTTTAGGGCGGTGGAACAGGTACAGGAGGGTCGGGAACTACCATGTCTATGATGATGCGAAGCAAATCAGGCGACAAACCAAAGGGGCGCAAGACGGATGCCCGCCGTGAACGGGAACCGATGAAGAAGGTTTCGCGCCGGCTGGAAAACGTCAAGGTGATCCATCCCAACGATTACGAATTGCTCCGCCGGTTTGTCACCGAGCAGGGGAAAATCGTTCCGTCACGTTTGACGGGCGCCAGCGCCATGCAGCAGCGCCAGGTGCGGCGGGCGGTCAAGAAGGCACGGGTCATGGGCTTGTTGCCCTGACCGGTTTGGTGCAGGAACACGATCCATTGAACGGGGTGTGATATGTCCAAGGAAGTCTTGTTGATGGCGGATGTTGACGGGGTGGGGACCGTCGGGAGCGTGGTGCGGGTGGCGGACGGGTATGCCCGGAATTACCTGTTGCCCCGCAAACTGGCGGCCCCGGTGACCGATGCCACCCGCCGGCGTATGGAAAAAATCAAGCGGGAACTCGAAGCCGCCCGCAAGGTGGCGACCGAGGCGGCCCGCAAGGATGCCGACCGGTTGAAAGGCGTCTCGGTTACCGTGAAGGCCAAGGTCAAGGAAGGCGAGCAATTGTATGGATCGGTTGGCGTCGCGGACATCATCGCCGCGTTGACCCTCCAGGGCATTACGCTGGAACGCAGCATGATCCAGCTGGAAACCCCCATTCGCCAGACCGGTGAATTCGATGTGAAGGTCCGTCTGGGACCCGATGTGGAGCCCGCCATCAAGGTCTGTGTGGTCAAGGAATAACCAGACATGTCTCCAGCGTCCGTCGATCCTGTGCCGGTCTCCCGGGGCGAACGGGTCCCGCCGCACAGCGAGGACGCCGAACGTGGCGTGCTCGGGTCCATCCTGCTGGATGCCTCCCGGGTGATGGACCTGTGCATCGAGGGGCAGCTGACCGCGGAATCCTTCTACCTGACGCCCCACCGGGTCCTGTATGAAGTGGTGTACGAGATGTCGCGCCGCGGCGACACGATCGATGCCCTGACGGTCACCGAGCGCCTGCGGAACCTCGACCGGTTGGACCGGGTCGGCGGGGCTGCGGCCGTGGACCAGCTGATCGATTCCACCCCCACCTCCGCCCACGCGGAATACTACATCGACATTGTCCGGCAGAAGCATCTGCTGCGCAGCATCCTGTCGTGCGTGCGCGACGTGGAGGCGGAATGTTTCCGGTCACCCGAATCCGCGGACCATATCCTGGGCCAGGCGGAGCAGTCGTTGCTTTCCATCGCCGAAAGCCGGCATGGACTGGTCGGGTCCTGGGACCAGGCGATCAAGGACACCATGGCGCATGTGGAGCATGTGCTCAACGGCGGCAAGGTGTTGAGCGGGATCCCGACGGGATTCCGGAACCTGGATGACATCATCCTGGGGATGCGTCCCGGTGAAATGATCGTGCTGGCGGCCCGGCCCTCCATGGGCAAGACCTCGCTGGCGATGAATATCGTGGAGAACGTGGTGCTGGGCAAGGGGGACCGGACCCCCCGGCCGGTCGGCGTGTTCAGCCTGGAAATGTCGCGTGAGTCGCTGGCCCTGCGCATGCTTTGTTGTCACGCCGGGGTGTCGGCATTCCGTCTGGCCAAGGGGTTTGTCTCGCGTGCCAATCACGGCAAGCTTGTACAGGCCGTGTCGGTGCTGAGCAAGGCGCAGATCTGCCTGGATGACACCGGCGGCCTGGATATCATGGATTTGCGGGCGCGTGCCCGGCGCATGATGAAGAAGCACCAGATTCAGCTGATCGTCGTGGATTATCTCCAGATGCTGCATGCGCGCGAAGCGGCCGCCCAGGGCCGCCAGCTTGAAACCGCCTCCATATCCGGCAACCTCAAGTCCCTGGCCAAGGAACTCAAGGTGCCGGTACTGGTGTTGAGTCAGCTCAGCCGCGCCCCGGAACAGCGGACGGGTGGTCAGCCCGGCCGGCCGAAATTGTCGGACCTGCGTGATTCCGGCGCCATCGAGCAGGATGCGGATGTGGTCTGCCTGATGCGCCGTCCCCGGATGTACCCGGAGGACGACGAGCATGAGGATCTTACGCTGGCCATCGTGGATGTGGCCAAGCACCGGAACGGTCCCACCGGCGAGGTGCGTTTGAATTTCGACGATGAGTTCACCCGGTTTACCGACCGGGCACACGGGGTGGATGCGGCGGCGGCGCCCCCTCCCGAGGTGGTGGAAGAACAGATGGGGATGGAAACCACATGAGGCGTATTGTCTGCCGGGTGTTGATGACGGGACTGGTGCTCGGCTGCATGGCCGGTCAGGCCGCGGAATCCCCTCCCGCCCCGGTGGTGGAGCAGATCCGCATCGATATCCAGGGACCGGTCCCGATTGCGGAATCGTGGGTGCGCTCCTTTCTTGAAACCCGGGAAGGGCAACCGGGCAACCGGGAACAGCTCAGCCGTGATGTACGGAGCCTGCTGGATACCGAACGCCTGTCCCGGGTCACGGCTGAGATCGAGCCGGTCGGCAGCGAGTCCGTACGCGTGGTCTTCCGGGTGACGGCCCGCGCCCGGTTGGCGGGCCCGGTCGAACTGGAGGGGAACCACCGGTTGGGGGATTCCCGTGTCCGTGAATTGCTGGAACTCCGGCCCGGCGATCCGGTGGACGACGAGATGCTGGCGGTGCGTGCCCGCAAGGTGGAGAATGAATACCGGTTGAACCGCCGTTACCCGGACGCCGTGATGCACTGGCAGATGCTTCCGGTAGCGGGTAATCCGGGCCTGGTCAACGTGGCCTTCCGGATCGAGGAGGGCGCCCGGCGAACGGTGTCGACCATCGTGTTTACCGGCAATGAACGGGCGGATGCCCGTTCGTTGCGCAAGGTTATGGGCATCCGCCCCTGGTGGAACCCGATCCGCTGGTTCAAGCGCACGTCGTGGAGCATCGAGGAGCGGGCCACGGCCCGCCTGGCCATACGGGATTGGTACCGGGATCGCGGCTTCCTGGATGTACAGGTGATGACCCCCGACCTGGAGTTGACCCCGGATGGACACCTGCGGTTGCGCGTGGAGATCGTGGAGGGACCGGCCTACCGGTTCGAGTCCCTGTCCATCCAGGGGAACCGGTTGTTTCCCGAGACCCTGTTGACCTCCCAGATGCGCGGCAAGGCCGGCGGCGTTGCCGCGGCCTCGGTTATCCGCGGGAGCGCCGATTCGATCCGGGACTTTTACGGGAGCCGGGGTTATGTCAATACCGTGGTGCGGCCGGCGGTGGACCCGGTGGGCACCGGTGGAACGGTGGTGGTGCGGTTCGAGGTCACCGAAGGGGAGCGGGTCAGCATCCGCAACATCCGGATCCGGGGCAATGGCCGGACCCGTGACAAGGTGATCCGCCGGGAATTGCTTGTGTATCCCGGTGAGGTCTACAACGAGGTGAAGATCCGGACCAGTGAACGTATCCTGATGAATCTGGGCTATTTCGGACTGGTCCGGAGTTATCCGGAAAGCACGCTGGCGCCCGATGTGCGCGATCTCGTGTTCGACGTGGAGGAGAAGCGTACGGGGCAGTTCATGGTGGGGGCCGGCTTCTCGAGCATTGACAACGTGATGGGGTTCATGGAGGTCGGGCAGGGCAATTTCGATATCCGGGGCTGGCCGTACTTCACCGGTGCCGGCCAGAAGCTCAAGCTGCGTGCCCAGGCCGGATCCCGCAGTACGCTGTACGACTTGAATTTTGTCGAGCCGTGGTTCCTGGACCGCCGGCTGTCCCTGGGTTTCGACCTGTACCATAGCAAGGTGAACTACACCGATTACGATGTGAAACGCCGGGGCGCGGCCACAACACTGGGCAAGGCCCTGCCGGGACGCGGGAACCGGATGAGCCTGACGTACCGCCTGGAATCGGTTGACTTGAGCGACGTTGCCGACACGAATGCCTATGTGTATTCGAAACCTCCCTTCGACACGATGTATTTCGACCAGGACACGCATTGGGTGAACAGCCTCGTCGGGATAACGCTGGCGCACGATGCGCGGGATAATCCCATGGTGGCAACCCGGGGCAAGCGGATGAGCGTATCGGCTGAACTGCATGGGGGACCGGTGGGGGGCGACATCGACAGCTACGGCCTGGCTGCGGAAAGCTCCTGGTACCTGCCGTTATGGCGCAAGCATGTGCTGAGTGCCCGGCTTAAGTATGAAGTGGTGGATGCCTATGGAACGTCCGACGATGTGCCGGTTTCGGAACGGTTGTTCCTGGGCGGCGGCCGCACGCTGCGCGGCTTCGATTTCCGCGAGGTCGGGCCCAAGGTGGTTCGAACCATTACGGCCTCGGATGGCTCCACCAGTCAGACGGTTCGTCCCGCCGGGGGGCAGAGCCTGGTCCTGGGTAACGTGGAATACTGGATTCCGTTGGTGACGGGCATCCGGTTCGCGACCTTTTTCGATGTTGGCAACGTGTGGCGGGATGCCTATGAACTGCATCCCGACGACCTGGCCATGAGCTACGGAATGGGGATCCGGTTCGATATTCCAGGGTTCCCGATCCGGATTGACCGGGGCTGGATACTCGAGAAGGATGATCCGTTGACCGGTGCTGACGAGTGGGTGTTCTGGATCGGCTACGATTTCTGATGATGCCGGCATGGGAGGTTTGCATGAAGTCATGGATGCTATGTCTGTTGGGGGTGGGATTGATCGGTGCGACGACGGTGCGGGCCGCCGGCGGCAAGGTGGCCGTGGTGGATATGGGCCAACTGATCGAAGCGCATCCGGACACCACGGCGGCTGAACAGGTGCTCGAACAGCAGGCGACCGCCCTTGAGGCGGAACGCAAGACCCTGGGTGATGATTTTGAAAAGCGCAAGGAAGCCTTCCAGAAAACCCGCGACACGATTGAAGACCAGACGCTCAGCGAAAAGGTCCGCAATGAAAAAATGAAGGAAGCGGAATCCCTGTATGCGGATTTGCGCCAGGCCGAACGCAAGTTGCGCGATCTGACCACCTCGCAACAGCGGCAACTGGTTGAGGAACGCCGGCGTATGCAGACGCAGGTGGTGAACAAGATCCGGGAACACATCCGGGAGGCGGCCCGCAAGGGCGGCTTCGACCTGGTGCTGGATTCCGCCAACGTGGGGCTCCAGGGGGTCGAGTCGGTGTTGCATGCGGATGATTCAATTGATATCACGAAAGATGTCTTGAACCGCATCAAGAAGGCCAAGCCATGAATCCATCCATAACCATCGGAGCCGTTGCCCGGCGCGTGAACGGGATACTGGAGGGCGATCCGTCGGTCGTCATTACCGGCTTGAACAGCCTGCAGGAAGCCGGGCCGGGAGACATCACCTTTCTGGCCAATCCCAAGTATGCCGCCCAGATTGCCCAGACCCGTGCCTCGGCGGTGCTGGTCGGGAAGGACTGGAAAGGTACGGCGCCCTGTGCCGTTGTCCGTACCGATAACCCGGACCTTTCATTCTCCATGATCGCGGAATGGGTGGTTCCGCCGGTGCCGCGCCCGGCGCCCGGCATACACCCGACGGCCGTGGTGGCCGCGGATGTCCGCCTGGGTGTGGCGGTGAGCGTGGGTCCCTATTGTGTCCTTGAACCGGGTGTTGTCGTGGGGGACCGGACGGTGATCCAGGCCGGTTGTACCGTGGGGCGGGACAGCACGATTGGTCCGGACGGCTGGCTGTATCCCCGGGTCACCATCCGCGAACGGGTGCGGATCGGCGCCCGGATCATGGCACACAGCGGGACGGTGATCGGGAGTGATGGTTTTGGCTATGCCCGGCAGGGGGACGCCTGGATCAAGATCCCGCAGGTCGGCATCGTGGAGATCGGCGACGATGTGGAGTTGGGCGCCAATGTGACCATCGACCGGGCCCGGTTCGGCAGGACGGTGGTCGGCAACGGCGTCAAGATCGACAACCTGGTGCAGGTGGGGCACAACGTGCGCATCGGCGACCACTGTGCCATGGCGGCGCAGGTCGGCTTGTCGGGCACGACGATCGTTGGCAAGGGGGTCCGGATCGGCGGCCAGGCTGGATTTGCCGGCCACCTGACCGTGGGTGACAACGCGATCATAGGCGCCAAGGCCGGCATCCCGAAGGACGTTCCGGCCAACACGTTCATGTCCGGTTATCCCGCGGTTCCGCACGAGAAGTGGCTGGAGGCCCATGCGCATATCATGCGGTTGCCCCGGTTGAAGGAGCGGGTGGCTGAACTGGAGCAACGGCTGGCCATGCTGGAGTCCCGGCTTTCGTCCGGGGATGCGAAAAAAGGTTGAGGATTTGCGATGAAGGTTCTGGTTACCGGTGGAGCCGGATATATCGGCAGTGTGACGGTTCAGCGGTTGCTGGATGCCGGCCATGCCGTTTCCATCCTGGACAACCTGGAGCGTGGTCATCGGGAGGCGCTGGACCCGAGGGCCGTGTTCCACCGGGCCGATCTGCGGAACCGGCAGGCCGTGATCGATGTCCTGCAGCGGGAACAACCGGACGCCGTCATGCATTTCGCCGCGTATGCCCTGGTCGGTGAGTCCATGGCGGATCCCGCGATGTATTTTGTGAACAATGTGGCCGGCGGCATGCACCTGCTGGAGGCCATGGATGTCGTGGGGGTGCGCCGCCTGGTGTTTTCGTCGAGTTGTGCGACGTATGGCGATCCCGGGCTGGACCTGATCACGGAGGATACGGTCCAGCGGCCGCAGAACCCCTACGGCGAAACCAAGCTGCAATTCGAGATTGCCGCGCGCTGGTATGCCCGTTTGAAGGGATTGCACCCGGTGTTTCTGCGCTATTTCAACGCGTGCGGCGCGACGGCGACGCGCGGGGAGGACCACGACCCGGAGACCCACCTGATCCCGATCGTGTTGCAGGCGGCGCTGGGCAGGCGGCCCGCCGTGCGGGTGATGGGGACGGATTACCCGACGCCCGACGGCACCTGCATCCGGGATTATATCCACCTTGAGGACCTTGCCGATGCGCATGTGCGTGCCCTGCAGACTCCCGCGTCGGATGCGTTCAACCTGGGGATCGGGACCGGGTATTCCGTCCGCCAGGTGATCGAGGCGGCGCGTGTGGTCACGGGCCGGACCATCCCGGTGGAGGAAGCGCCGCGCCGCGCGGGTGATCCGCCACGGCTGGTTGCGGCGGCGCAACGGGCCCGGGAAGAACTGGGGTGGAAGCCGCGATTTACCGACCTGGAATCGATCCTGGAAAGCGCCTGGAAATGGCATTGCGCGCATCCGGATGGTTATGCGGGTGGACGGGGGTGACCGGTCATGCCGCGGGAAACGATTGAAGCGCGTATCGGGCGGCGACTGGTGGCCGGACACCAGCGGCTTGCCGTGGCCGAATCGTGCACGGGCGGAATGCTGGGGGCGCGTCTGACCGCCGTGGCCGGCAGTTCGGCGTATTTTTGCGGTGGGGTGATCGCCTACGCCAACGATGTCAAACGGGATCTGTTGGGGGTGTCCGCCGCCCTGCTGGCGCGTGCCGGAGCGGTGAGCGAGCCGGTGGCCCGGGCGATGGTACGGGGCGCCTGTCGCCGGTTGGGGAGTGATTGGGCCGTTTCCATCACCGGGGTTGCCGGGCCCGGCGGGGGATCACCTGGTAAACCGGTGGGGACGGTCTGGATTGCGATAGGGGGAACCCGTGGCGGAATCGCCAGGCGGTTCCGGTTCCGGGGAAGTCGGTCTGGAATCCGGCGTTCGGCCGTGGATGCGGCCCTGCGCATGTTGAACCGGCAATTGAACTGAAGGAAGGGAATACGATCATGGCAAAAGCAGGCAAGACCGAAGGCAAGGAGCAACCCAAGGGATTGGAAGCGGTGCTGGCCCAGATACGCAAGGAGTTTGGCGATGGCGCCATCATGCGGATGGGAGACGGCGAAAAGCCCAAAACGGTGGAAACCATTTCAACCGGCGCCTTCTCGTTGGATTTGGCGCTGGGGATCGGCGGCCTGCCGCGGGGCCGGGTGGTTGAAATCTACGGGCCGGAATCCTCCGGCAAGACGACCCTGACCCTGCATGTGATCGCCAATGCGCAGCGGAACGGCGGGATGGCCGCCTTCATCGATGCCGAACATGCCATGGATCCCGGGTACGCGCAGAAGATCGGCGTCAAGATGGAGGATTTGCTGGTGTCCCAGCCGGCCTCCGGTGAGGAGGCCCTGACGATTACCGAGACGCTGGTCAAGAGCAATGCCCTGGACGTCGTGGTGGTGGACTCGGTGGCGGCCCTGGCCCCGCGTGCGGAACTGGACGGCAGCATGGGGGATTCCCATGTCGGGTTGCAGGCGCGCCTGATGTCCCAGGCCATGCGGAAACTCACCGCGGTAATCGCCCAGTCCAAGACCATGTGCCTGTTCACCAACCAGATCCGGGAAAAAATCGGCGTCATGTTCGGAAGCCCCGAAACCACACCGGGCGGACGTGCCCTGAAGTTCTACACCTCGGTCCGGCTGGATATCCGGCGCCTGGCGGCCATCAAGGATTCCACGGGTCGCGTACTGGGGAACCGGACCCGGGTCAAGGTCGTCAAGAACAAGCTGGCGCCGCCGTTCACCGAGGCGGAATTCGACATCCTCTATGCGCGCGGCATCTCGTGGGAGGGATCGGTCCTGGATTCGGCGCTCAAGTGCGGGATGGTGGAAAAACGGGGATCCTGGCTGTCGTTCGATGGTGAACAACTGGGGCAGGGGCATGAAGCCACCCGCGACATGCTGGAACATAATCCGGAACTGCTGGCCCGGATGATTGAAAAGGTGCGGGCCAACTGGAGCGCTTCCTGGGCCGGCGGCGGCAGCGGAGCGGCCCCATGACCGGGCGGGAACTCAAGGATATGTACCTGGGGTTTTTCCGGGAGCAGGGACATGCCGTCATCACGGGCAGTTCCCTGATCCCGCAGAATGATCCCACGGTTTTATTCACCACGGCCGGGATGCATCCGCTGGTGCCGTATCTGCTGGGAGAGCCCCATCCGGCGGGGCGCCGCCTGTGCGATTGCCAGAAATGCATCCGCACCGGTGACATCGACCAGGTGGGTGATATTTCACACCTGACGTTTTTCGAGATGCTCGGGAACTGGTCGCTGGGCGACTACTTCAAGGCCGAGGCGATTCGCTGGTCCTTTGAATTCATCACGTCGAAACGGTACCTGGGATTCAGCCCGGACCGGCTTTCCGTGACGGTGTTCCAGGGTAACGCGAATGTGCCGCAGGATACGGAATCCATCGGCATCTGGAAACAGCTGGGGATTCCCGATGCGCGGATTCATGCGCTCCCGGAAGACGACAACTGGTGGGGCCCCGCGGGTCAGACGGGTCCCTGCGGGCCGGATACCGAAATGTTCATCGACACGGGCAGGGCCGCCTGCGGTCCCGCCTGCCGGCCCGGATGTCGTTGCGGAAAGTATTTTGAGATTTGGAACGACGTCTTCATGCAGTACAACAAGCAGGTTGACGGCTCGTACCAGCCCCTGGCCCAGCACAATGTCGATACCGGGATGGGCGTGGAACGGACGGTCGCCATGTTGCAGGGCTGTTCCAGCGTGTTCGAGACCGGGATGTTCCGGGCGGTGCTGGAAGGCATCGAATCCATGTCCGGGCGGCGCATGACGGAGCATGCCGACACGGGCCGTGCCTTCCGCGTGATTGCCGACCATGTGCGGAGCTCCGTGTTTATCCTGGGGGACGAGCAGGGCGTGTCTCCGGGCAATTTGGGGCAGGGGTATGTGCTCCGGCGCCTGATCCGGCGTGCCATCCGCTATGCCAAGCAGGTGGGATTGCAGAACGGCTTCACCGTACCGCTGGCGGAACAGGTGATCAACCAGTTCGCTGCCGAGTACCCGGAGCTGGAAACCAACCGCCAACGGGTCCTGACGGAGCTCAAGAACGAAGAGGAGCGGTTTGAGAAGACGCTCGATCGCGGCATGGCGGAGCTGGACAAGGTGATCGGCCAGTTGAAGGCGCATCAGCAGGCGCGCCTGGGGGGACGGGTGGCCTTCCGCCTCTACGATACGTGCGGATTCCCGCTTGAATTCACCGAGGAGATCTGTGCCGAGCACGGGATCACGGTGGACCGGGCCGGCTTTGACGAGGCCTTCGAGAAGCACCGGGCGGTGTCCAAGCAGAGCATGGACAAGGCGTTCAAGGGTGGATTGGCGGATGCGTCGGATGCCACGACGCGTCTTCATACCGCCACGCATCTGCTGCATAAGGCCCTGCAGACCGTGTTGGGAGACCATGTGCACCAGAAGGGTTCCAATATCACGGCCGAACGGTTGCGGTTCGATTTCTCCCATCCCGCCAAGATGACCGACGAACAGGTCCGGACCGTGGAAACCATGGTCAACGCGGTCATTCAACGGGATTTGCCGGTGACCATGGGCATGATGACGGTTGAGGAAGCCCGCGCCGATGGCGCCATGGCCCTGTTTACCGCCAAGTACGGTGAACAGGTCAAGGTGTTCACCGTTGGGGATTATTCCAAGGAAGTCTGCGGCGGACCGCATGTTCAGCGAACCGGGGAACTGGGCCGGTTCCGCATCCTCAAGGAAGAGGCATCCAGCGCCGGGGTTCGGCGCATACGGGCCGTGCTGGAGCCGGCAGCGCCGGGCTGATATGGTTACAGCTGGACAACCGTGGCCGAGATGACGTTGCTGTTGGCGTCCTGGGCCACCACGAAGTTCTGGCCCGCGTTGGTGCGGCTGGTGTAGATGGCGGTATCACTGGAGCTGACAATCCATCCGAGATTGGTGTTGTTGACGCTCCAGTTATAGGCCGGGGTGCCGCCGGAGACTTCGAAGGTTACGGTGGTGACCTGGGCAGCCGAGAACTGGATGGATGCCGGGCTGATCGCAAGGGTGGTGGATGAACTGGAATTGTCATCGTTGCTTTCGCACCCCAGGAACAGCATGGTGACGGCGCCAACGATTGCCAGCAGGTGGATACGGTTTGTTTTCATGCAACCCCACTCCTTATCGGTTTAACAGGTCTCTCCATAACATGAAGGATATCCCGGATGCAAGCTTGTTGCCGCCGGTCATGATGCCAGCATGGGGGCCAGGAACGTCCGGTATGCCCGGGCGGTTGCGACCGGGTCTTCCGTCTCACCTACGGCGGGCATGATGTTCAGCCATCCATCGTATTTCAGGCGGCGCAAATCGTTCAGCACGGCGGCAAAATCGATCCCGCCGGATTCACCGGGAAGGCAACGGGTCCAGTGGGCGCCGGCCATGTGCAGTTCACCGTCCGGTTCGGGGGGACGGGTGTGCCGCATGGCCTGAAGGTTGACCAGCCGCAGGTGGGGTGCCAGGCGGTTCAATGCGGCGACCGGGTCCGGTTCGCCGGCCAGCACCAGGTGCAGCGGGTCCGCCAGTAATCCCACGTTGGGGCGGTCAACGGCCTTCAGGATGGATAAGGCGGGTTCCACCCGGTCACAAGCGGTGTTGATGTGGACGTGGATGAGGACCTGCAGGTGGAAGGCTTCGGCCATGCTGGCGGCTGCCTGGATCGCGGGGATATCAATGGGTTGGGTCACGGCAATCCTGACAAACGGTGTGTTCAGGGCATGCAGGATGGCCAGGACCCGCTCATAGTCTGCACGGCTGGCCGTGTCATGCGGTATGCCGGCGCAGAACGCCAGGACCGGGGTCACGCCCTGTTGGCGCAGCAGTTTCAGGATGCCGGATGCGTCCTCCGGTTTTGGCAGGAGCGGGTAACGCAGTTCGATTCCCGGGAAGCCGAGTTCGGCGGCGGTACGGATATGACCGGGCAGGTCAATCCGGTAACCTTTGGCGGTTTCCCACAAGCGGCCGGACAAGGAAAGTTTCATGCCGACGGATGCTACCAGATGCGGTTCAAATGGCAAACGGATTCCCGACGTTGACAGGATGCCCTCGAAACGTTTAGTTTGCGCCCCATATGAAAACACCGGTTCGTGTGGCGGTTATCGGGTTGGGCGGATTTGCGCAGGCGCATCATCGGGCCTTGGTGAATCTGGAGGCGGACGGGACTTGCCGGCTGGTTTGTGCCAGCGGGCGGAACCCGGCCCGTTACGGATCGTTTCTTGCCGAGTTGGGTTTCGAACGCCGCGGGGTACGCGTGTTCTCCAGCCATATCGAGATGCTGGATGCCTGCCGTTCGGAACTGGATATGGTGATTGTTCCCACCCCCATCCATCTGCATGCCGACATGCATCGGGATGTCGTGGAGCGCGGGTTGGCCTGTTACCTGGAAAAACCGCCGACCCTTGATTGCCGGGAACTCGAGGACATGCTGAAGGTGGAGTCCCGTGCCACCCGTGCGACCCTGGTGGGGTTCAACATGGTCGGCGACCCCCTGCGGCTGGCGCTCAAGGAACGGCTGGTCCGCGGGGATTTCGGGGCGTTGCGCCGGGTCACCTTCCTGGGCAACTCGCCGCGTTTCACCCCGTATTATGCCCGGGCTGACTGGGCCGGTAAAATCGCGGTGGACGGGCACCTGGTTTTGGATTCGTGCATCGGGAATGCCCTGGCCCACAACGTGCACAACCTGTGCCTGTGGAGCGGGACCGATGCGGTCCTGTCATGGGCCGGCATCCGGGATGTTGCCGCGGAACTGTACCGGGGGCATGCGGTGGAAAATTTCGACACGGTGTTTGCGCAGGTGTCCTGCCAGAACGGGGTGGAGTTGCGCCTGGCGGCCAGTCATGCCTGCGACATGCCGAACCGCCATGTGGAAACCGTTGCCTGCGAGCGGGCGGAAATCGAGTGGTGGGTGGGCCGTTCGGTGACGATCCGGTGGAAGGACGGGCGCGCGGAATCCCTGGCGATGGATCCGCAGGGTGGTTCCCTCGAATCCTGCCTGCGCCATTACGCCGGCTATATCCGGGGGGACCATCCGCGCCCGTTGACGACCCTGGCCGATTGCCGCCCGTATGTGCAGTTGTTCGACCTGGTTTACGTGGCGGCGGGTGACATGCAGGTGGTGGCGCCGGAACATATCGTCCGCAAGGAGGAAAAGCCGGGTGAGGAATCCGTGGCCATCCGCGGGGTGACCGAAGCCTGTGAAACCTTTGTGCGGACCGCGGCCTTCCCGTCGGCGAAACCGTGGCCCTGGGCGAAGGCTGGTGGCCGGGCCGCGGTGAAGGATCTTGTCCGGTTCGGCGAAGTGATTGATCGTTTCAGGAAAGCCTACGGGAAATCCGACCGGGCCTGATGGCGGCCGGAACGGATGCCGTGCGGCGAGATGTGGTGACGGCATGGACAAGCGACAGCATCGCATGATCTGCCCGGGGTGTCGGACCGAATCCTGGGTCCGGCGTGAACCGCAATACGAGGGGTTCCGGAAAACCGGGGAACGGTTGTCCTGCGCTGCCTGCGGCCACCGGTTTGAATCGGAGGCGGAGATTCCATACGCCGGCAGGCAGGCCCCGCGTGTGTTCCGTGAAGAAGACAAGCCGCGCCCGCTCCAGGTGTTCCAGGACAGTGAGCGCGGTCATACCTGCCGGTACTGCGGGCATTACGTGGTGAATCCGTTTGTCCAGCGGTGCGGCCTTCATTTCAGGGAAGTCCAGGCAACCGATACCTGCGATGATTTCTCACCGAAGCCGGCTGAACCGGAAACCGGGGGCGAGACGAAGCCCTGACGGGTCGGGATCAGGCGGGCCGGGCCATGCGTTGCCGGACGGCCTCGAACAACAGGATGGTGGCGGCCGCGGCGACATTGAGCGAGTCGGCCTGTCCGCGCATCGGGATCCGGACCTGGCAGTCGGTTTGCTTCATCCAGCGTTCACTCAGGCCGTATTGTTCCGTACCGAGGATGATGGCGACGGGGCCGGTCATGTCCGCCTCGGTATACAACCGGTCGGTATGGGGGGTGGCGGCCACGGTGCGGATGGCGTTCCGGCGGAGCCAGGCGAGGGTGTCGTCTCCGGATGCCTCCACGACGGGTATGGAAAACAGGGTTCCGATGCTGGCGCGGACCACATTCGGGTTGTTCAGGTCGGTACAGCGGTCGCAGACCAGGACGGCGTGTGCTCCGGCCGCATCGGCTGAACGCAGGATCGTGCCGAGGTTGCCGGGCTTCTCGATCGCTTCCGCGACGATCAGCAGGGCATCCGGTGGAAGCACCAGGGACTCCAGCGCATGCCGGACCTGGGGCGCCACGGCAAGCAGCCCTTCCGGGCGTTCCCGGTAGGCCAGCTTCTCAAACACGGGGGGGCTGCACGCGGTGAGGGTGGCGCCGGCCTGGCGGCATTGTTCGAGGAGCGCCGGTTCATTGGCGCCCTGGAACAGTTCCGTGCAGAAAAAAACCTCCAGGGGAATGTGGTGGTTGTCCAGGGCCCGCTTGAGTTCACGGTACCCCTCGATCAGCATCCGGTTTTCGGTGTCGCGGTGGGATCGTTGCCGGAGCCGGATGGCGTGCTTGATGCGGGGGTTTTGAAGGCTGGAAATGAGGAGCGGGGTCGGGTCCATCGGGGTACCGCGGTTATTTGACCTGGCGGATGAGTGATTCGGCGGTTACCTTATAAGGGGTGGTGTTGGATGAATCACTGCCGCTTGACCCGATGATGATCCCCTCCACCGTGATGGTCTGGTAGGCCCAGTTGGTCCCTTCGTACAGGCTGAGGTATTCGACGGAACGGCCGGTGCGGGGCGAGAGCAGGCCCAATTCCTGATTCTCGATGGTCCAGGTGAAGTAGAAGTCGCCGCTGGCGGTCAGGGTGAGGCGTTGTCCGTGCCGGACGATGGCATCCGAAGGGGTGATGGTGATCGGCCGGGCGGCGGTATCCGTCTCGCAACCGGTGGTGAGGAGTCCTGCCGCGCACAGGCAGATTGCCGCGAAAAGAGCGGTGGGTGATTTTCTCATTTTCATGGCTCATATTAGGCCGTATGCTAACCCCTGTCAAATGCATAACCATACGGAACAGCTTCATGTTGGATACCGGGCGGAGGGGCTCTTGAAAAACCTGTTATCGGAGTGTGCGCCGGTGGGCCGCCTGGGATCGTGGTTGCGGGTGGTATCACTGGCCGGGATGGTGGTCTTTGCCGCGGGGGCGGCGGCTGATCCGGCCACCAACCGGGTTTTTGTCGACGGCCTGGCAGCCCGGGTGAACGGCAAGGCCATCACCGTGAGCGAAGTCCTGGTGTATGTCGAGCCGGTACGGCGGCAGCTGGTTCGGGCCTATAGCGGGGCGGATTTGCAGGACCGCATGAACAAGGCGTTCCTGGAAGCGCTGGATCAGATGATTGAGCGGCATCTGATTCTCGATGCGTACGAGTTGCAGGAGCGCAAGTTGCCGGACTGGGTGATTGACCAGCGTATCTCGGAGATCGTCCATGAATCGTTCGACGGCGACCGGGCGGCGCTGGTACGGGCGCTGGCCCAGGACCGGCTGACCTACGACCAGTGGCGGAATGAGATCCAGAACCAGATCATCCTGGCTGCCATGCGGCAGAGCTACGTGGGCGATATGGTGGTGGTTTCGCCGCGGGCCGTGAGCGACCATTATGAACAGCACCGGGAAACCTACCGGACCTCCGAGGAAGTCAGGCTCCGGGTGATCGAGCTGACAACCGGTTCGACGCCGGAGGAAGTGGCCCGTCAACGACGCCAGGCGGAACAGTTGCTGGCGCGTCTCAAGGCCGGGGAGGATTTCACGGTGCTGGCCCGCCAGCAGGCGGACAACCCGCGTGCCGCCGAGGGGGGGGATATGGGATGGTTGCCGGTTTCCCATGTGCGCACGGAACTGGCTGACGCCGCGGGTCCGCTCCGCCCGGGGGAGATCAGCCGGTTGATTGAAACCCCCGATCGTTTCTACCTGGTGAAACTGGAGGGGCGCAAGGCGTCGGCGATCCAGGAATTCCCGGCGGTTCGCGCCGCCATCGAGCGGGATTTGCGGGGCCAGGCGGCGGATCGCCTCTACCAGGCGTGGATCGGTCGTTTGCGGGACCAGGCGATCATCCAGAAGTTTGACGTGCAGCCGTGGGCGTGATGGATCCATCCCGGTTTCCCAATCTTGCCAGCCCGGCCGTGCTCCGTGCGTTGCTGGAATCCCGTGGCATCCGGCCAAACCGGGTGCTGGGCCAGAATTTCCTGATCGACCGCAATATCGTCAACATCATACTCGATGCCGCCGA
This sequence comes from Lentisphaerae bacterium RIFOXYC12_FULL_60_16, assembly GCA_001803315.1. Lineage (GTDB taxonomy): Bacteria > Verrucomicrobiota > Kiritimatiellia > UBA8416 > YA12-FULL-60-10 > YA12-FULL-60-10. The sequence continues at coordinate 3,629 of MHBQ01000013.1, read as the reverse complement.
CCTGGCGGGCTCCGACCGGGTGCTGGAAGTCGGGCCGGGTGCGGGGGTGCTGACCCTGGACCTGGTGCAACGCGCCGGCCGGGTCCTGGCCGTGGAGAAGGATCACGGGCTGGCCGGATTGTTGACGGACCTCGCGGGAGGGTGTGCGAACCTTGAAATCCGGCAGGCGGATGTCCTGGAACTGGACCCCGGACGAACGGTGACGCCACAGATCGACAAGGTGGTGTCGAACCTGCCGTATGCCACGGGCGGACGGATCCTGGTGGAATTGACCTGTCGGCGGTCGCCGCCGGAGCGCCTGGTGGTTACGGTCCAGGCGGAGGTGGGGGACCGGTTGGCGGGGGAGGCGGGTGACCGGGCGCGCGGTACGCTGGGCGTCTGGATCCAGTTGCGGTATCACGTGGAACGGATCAAACGGGTCCGACCCACCTGTTTCTGGCCGCGTCCGGATGTGCAATCCGTGGTGGTCCGCCTGATGCGGCGGATTCAACCATTGCTTGATTCTTGTCTCGAAAGCCGGTTTTATGACCTGACCCGCAAGGCGTTTCAGCATCGCCGGAAACAAATGGAACGGGTATTGAACGACCTGGGGGGGGACGGGAGGGGGTTGATGCAGGCGGCCGGCATCGATCCGCGCCTGCGCCCGGAAGCCCTGGCCATGGATGATTGGTGCCGGCTGGCGGCAGTCCTGGGGCCCCTCCCGGCGACTTGCGGACAACCGGGAATGAACGGTAACGACAGGGAAGGGAGTCTGGAATGTACCTGACGGGATTTGCGGATGAGGCGGCGGCGGATATCGACGGGCAGATTCGTGCGACGAAAAAACTGGGTTGGAAGTTCATCGAGTCCCGCAACATCGGCGGAAAAAACATCCATGACATGCCCGAGGCGGATTTCGAAGCCGCGTGTGCCAAACTTGAGGCGGCCGGGGTCCGGATCAACTGTTTCGGGTCCGCCATCGCCAACTGGGGGAAATCCATCCTGGAACCGTTTGACAGTTCCGTGGCGGAGATGGAGCGTGCCATTCCCCGGATGCGGCGGCTGGGGGTGAAACTGGTCCGGATCATGAGCTTTGCGGTGATCAAGGACCGGTCGCCGGACGATCAGATGGAAGCCGAACGGTTCCGCCGCGTCGGCGAATTGTACCGCCGGTTCACCGGCGAGGGCATGATGCCGGTGCACGAGAACTGCATGAATTACGGCGGGATGGGTTGGACGTATACCCTGCGGCTGATTGACCATGTGCCGGGACTGAAGCTGGTCTATGATACCGGCAACCCGGTCTTCGCCGACGACATGACCCGTCCGGAACCCCGCCCGAAACAGTCGGCCTGGGAATTTTATGAACGTGTCCGGGACCATGTGGCGTATATCCACATCAAGGACGGTGTGTGGGATGCCGCGCAGGGCAAGACCCGTTTCACCTATCCGGGGGAGGGGCACGGGGATGTCCGGCGCATCGTGACGGACCTGTTCCGCCGGGGGTATGACGGCGGCATTTCCATCGAACCGCACCTGGCCGTGGTGTACCATGACCAGTCCGTCAAGTCCGAGGCGGAACTGCGGATGGACACCTACGTGGAATATGGACAACGCATGGAACGGTTGCTGGAGGAATGCCGGCGCGAGGCGGCCGGCAAGAGCGCATGACGGATGCAACCACGCCGATGATGCGGCAGTATCGCCGGGTCAAGGGCGATCTGCCGGAAGGGGTCATCCTGTTTTTCCGGCTGGGTGACTTCTACGAGATGTTTTTCGAGGATGCCCAGCAGGCCGCCCCCCTGCTGGATATTGCCCTGACCCGTCGCAACGGGGTGCCGATGTGCGGGGTGCCTGCCCATTCGCTGGATGGTTACGTGGCCCGGCTGGTGCGTGCCGGCCGCAAGGTGGCGATCTGCGACCAGGTCGAGGATCCGGCCCTGGCCAAGGGAATTGTGCGACGGGAACTGGCCCGCATCGTGACGCCCGGCACGGCCACGGAAAGCGCCATGCTGGAGGCGGACCGGCACAATTACCTGGCGGGCATCCAGCGGATCAAGGGCGGCTTGTGGGGCACCGCGTTGCTGGATCTGTCGACCGGCCGGTTCCTGGTGGAATCCGCGCCCGGATTGCCGGCACTGGCGGACATCCTCAAGCGGGCCCAGCCGGTGGAATGCGTGGCTCCCGCCGGATTGAAGGAAGATGCCGAGTTCCGCCGCGTGACGGCCGGACTGCCCGGCATGCAGGTGACCGCGGTCGATGACTGGACTTTTGAATATGAGACGGCCCGGGATCTCCTGATCCGCCATTTCGGGGTGCATTCGCTGGAGGGATACGGGTGTGAAGGGCAGGCGGATGTGGTGGGTGCGGCCGGCGCCGTCCTGTACTACGTAAAGGAATCCCTGCGGCATGCCGTCAACCATATCCGGCGGCTGGAACGGGTGCAGGTTTCCGATGGTCTGATCCTCGATGAGGCTACCTGCGCCAACCTGGACCTGGTCCGGCCCCGGTCGGGGGGACGGGTGGCCGGTCTGCTGGATGTGCTGGATGTGACCCGGACCGCCATGGGCGCCCGGCTGATGCGGGACTGGCTGGTGCGGCCTCCCGCCGTGCTGGAAACCATCCGGGCACGCCACGATGCGGTGGAACAGTTCATCCGGGCGCGGGCTTTGTTGAACAGCCTGCGGGACGCGCTGGCCGAGGTGCGGGACCTGGAACGCCTGATAGCCCGGATTGGCGGTGTCGGCGGCAATGCCCGGGATGTGCTCGCCATCGGGCAATCCCTCCGGTCGTTGCCGGGGATCCGGGACCAGGTCGCGGGCAACCCGGCGGCCCGGATCCGGGAACTGGCGGAGGCTGTGACCCCCGAGCCGGAACTGGTGGAACTGGTCGGCCGGGCCATCGTCGACGAGCCACCCCTGTCCGTGAAGGATGGCGGGATGATCCGGGCCGGGTACCATACTGAACTGGATGCCCTGCGCAAGGCGGCGTCGGAAGGTCGCCAATGGCTGGCGGAATACCAGGTGGCCGAGCAGGCGCGGACCGGTATCAAGACCCTCAAGGTGCGGCACAACCGGGTGTTCGGGTTTTACATCGAGGTGTCCAAGGGACAGGCCGGCCAGGTGCCGCCGGAATATCTCCGCAAGCAGACGCTGGTCAATGCCGAGCGGTTCACCACGCCGGAACTCAAGACCTATGAGGCGCGCATCCTGGGCGCCCAGGAAAAGGCGGTGGCGCTCGAGTTGGAATTGCTGACGGCGGTGCGCGAAGCCATCGTGCAGCGGACCGGCACCATCCAGGCAACCGCCGCGGCGCTGGCGGAACTCGACGTGCTGGCCGCATTGGCGGACCGTGCCCTGGCCCTGGGCTACACCCGGCCGGTGATCACGACCGGGGATGTGCTGCGGATCCGCGGTGGGCGCCACCCCGTGGTGGAGCAGATGCCGGATGCGGAGCGCTTTGTCCCCAACGACACCGATCTCAACGGTTCCGACCGGCAGATCATGATCATCACCGGGCCGAACATGGCGGGCAAATCCACCTACATCCGGCAGGTCGCCTTGATCGCCATCATGGCGCACATGGGGTCGTTCGTGCCGGCCGATTCGGTGGAAATCGGGCTGCTGGACCGGGTGTTTACGCGCGTGGGC
>MHBQ01000012.1 GCA_001803315.1 Lentisphaerae bacterium RIFOXYC12_FULL_60_16 | reverse complement strand
TGATGTTGAAGATCCGTGGGATGTCCATTGTGATAATACTCCTTACGGGTGTGAATAGATCCGGCTAACACTTGTATTAGGCGGTGTGATTTCACAAATACTGCATGTTGTTCAATAAAACACCAAACGCCAATCCGGACAAGGGTTAATAAACCCCTCCCGCAACCATATTTCGAACCATAGACAGCCACCGGGGTGGGTACAAGGTGAAAAGATGGGGACGCGTGAGGATGCGTGGAAAGTAGAACGTTGAACGTGGAACGTGTAGGGACGTTGCTACCCTGTCACCATTGATTTTTAGCCTTGTTTGGTGTCTGTCCCTGGCGTTTCATTACGGGTCGGCAAATACGTGAGCAGTTGTTCGGCCCCTATTCTCTCATCATCGTATCCAGCTTTTCCTTAAGCAGGCGATAGTCTTTTTTACCACCATCCTTCCAGCGGGGATGGGTGCACTTGGAGTGTACCCAAAGGGAGGTGAAATCGCCGCTCGGGCTCTTGCCGAAGGAAACATCGATCTGGATATCTGAGACATTCCCATATGTTCCCGCGAAGTGTGTCTCACGTTTCGTGGGAACGACCACCTCGCCCTCGCTACGTAGGCCAATGGCCGTCAGGTTAGAGACAATCATCGAATAGCGGTTCTGAAGCATTGCGACATGGCTCGGCTCGCGGGCGGATGTTCCCATTCCGAATCTCTCGTGAGCTTCCGGCCAAATGGCACGGAGCCCTGCCCCAAGGCTGACCCACACCACGAATACCAGCACAACCTTACCAATTAGTTTCATCGTATTCATATGCCAACGGCGCAAATGATTGGTAACGCCGTACCGATCATTTGCTGGTTCGGTCACCTATTTTCCATATTTGCGTCTATGAGTTTCTTCGCTTGTGCCTCGATCTCAGCCATGATGGGAATCTGTACCAAAGCGTTTGACTGCACGATGAACGCCTGCGTGCCGATGTCGCTGCTTTGAAGGACAACGACTTCTCCGGTCGGCATCCACTCGACAGCCCATTTCTGACCGTCCGATGCACCAGTCTGAACCGCCGAGAGGGAATTACCATTCCGGTGTTCGAGAATGATCCGAATGCATCGATACTTTCCGGGGTCGGCTTTGCTCTCATTTGGAATGGCCGCTACTACGAACGTGCCCGAAGGTGATGAAACACGCTCGGTAGGATTCATCATGCGACCACACCCGATCAACACCATCAAGCCGACTATAGCAATTCTTTTCATTTATCGTGACCAGACGTTCACCTTCACTTTCGGCGCGGAACGCGACGTAAAGTGCGAGGTGTGGTTCGGCTTCCTTCATTTCTCCTTGATCATTATGTCTGGTGTTTCCCTGTAGGGCTTCAAGAACTCGACCGTCTGTGTTCCAGACATTGATCCGAAATTGTAGAGCCGGTCATGGGACATGATCATGCCACGATATCCTTTGGCTTGGCGTTCAATTTCGACCTCGACCACTGTGGTGTCTTTGGGTTTATATCCTACAAATCTTACTCTAGCTTTCAAGTGGGGTTCATTGGTTGAAACAAGAGGGAAACGCAAAATCACCGAGGCCTTCATCGCGTCTGTGATGCGGAGAGGAAACGAAATTGGACTACCGCTTTGATCAGTCAGGCTCGACGCTGGGCCGATGTATTCGCCGGTGGACTTGTCGAACTTCTGCATTACGATTGCGTCAAGATCGCACGTTGTTCCTGCGTCGCACCACAGGATGAGAGGCAACAGCATATGTGTTGCCGTCGTGTCGCTGAAGGACGGAATACTGATATTGTTGTCATCCGGTCTGATCCTCAAAACGGTGTTGGTTGGTGTAATCCCTCCTGATGCTGTGGGTAGCGCGGGGCGCAAGGCACAAGAGTAGATTGATGCGGATCCTGCAATGACGGTGAACACAAGAGTGAATAGCCAGACCAATGGTTGCCTTTTGTGTTCATCGCAAAATAGGCGCCAATCGCCAGTTCTCTGGCATCGCGTAAGATTTCTCTTCAGTCCCCAACACTGCTTCACCTGATACTCTCCTAAAGCCGAACATGTCGGCCTTGTGCCTCCGAGCGCCCGCTGCGGACGCGAGGTAGCGCACGAAGGCTTTGTTCGGCTATGCCTCAGCATCATCCGTTCTGGTCTTCCGGGTCGGTGAGATATTGACGTCTTTGAAAGTCTTCGCAAGGAGGTAGCCAGCGACAGCAGAAAGCAGAGGGAGTCCCGCCTCTGCTGTGACTACCTTCTGGAGCATGAGCACACATATGAGCGTGATGACCAGGACCCCAAGCAGGTGTTGGCTTGCCACATGAATTGAACTCAGAAGTGTTTGCGCCATGGAAATCGGTGAGCCAGAGCCGGGAAAGATGCTCTTCTTGGCAATTACCAGGGCGGTGACGTATATAGCGATCATCAGGCCGCATGCAGCCCCCGACACAAGAAGAACGATCATCGTGTTGTCCATTTCCCATCTCCCTTCCATTGATGTTAATCTTTAGCCCTGCCGAACACTTGTGTAAGACGGCTTAATTCTCAAAACCCTTCCCTCAACCATATTTCGAACAATAGACAGCGACCGGGGTGGGTACAAGGTGAAAAGATGGGGATGCGTGAGGACGTGAGGATGCCGGGATGAGCTTAAACCGCCAATGAACGCAGATGGACACGGATGGGGACGCGGAAGATGCGTGGAAAGTAGAACGTTGAACGTGGAACGTGTAGGGACGTTGCTACCCTGTCACCATTGATTTTTAGCCTTGTTTGGTGTCTGTCCCTGGCGTTTCGACAATTCCTTCTCATTCCTCTGGTGGTTGCTCCATCATCCACCATGGGGTATTGATGAACTTGGCACCGTCTTCCTTCTTGTAGAAAGTGTGCGTGGCATCGTTCGTGAAGTACCGCCAGAAACCGTCTTCGTACTGCTTGTCAAGAATCTGAAACGCCCCCTTCTTCTCCTGCTCGCGCAGGAAGTCCCGGTACGCGTCGAGTGGCTCAACGCCTGCCTGTTGAAAGATCACCCGTCCCCCGTATTTCGAGTAGAGCGCCTTGTTGATCTTCCACGACTTCACAAACTGTTGCGCCATTTGGCGCTTCATGGGGCGCATCTGCTCTTCCATTCCCTTCGTCTGCTCTTTCATCTCGCGGGTAGATTTGAGGATGCTCTCGATTGTCTGGAGTTGAAACTCTTTGTCTTTACGGTCTCCGTCAGCAAGGGATGAGGACTTCAATTCCTTCCTCAATCTCTCCCTGTCTGCCTCGAACTTGACCTGGCTTTGCTCTTCTTTCTCCTCTGTCTTGGCCACGAACGCATCGAGTTCCTCTTGCGTCGGTTCGATCTTGTTCTCCTTGGCGTACTGTTGCAGGAGCGCGCCGAAAATGAGGCCGTCGAGTCTCTCATTTTCGCTGGCAACGATTTTCTTCCCGAGGACAATTGCGATGACGTTTGTGCTCGGCACTTCGGCTTTAAGAAGGGTGGTCTGCGCGAACCCCGGAACCGCGACCGCGACCATGACAACTACGGCGAGCATCTTTCTCATGTCTTCTTCCTTTATCTGTCGAACGTCAGCCATCATGGTGCGAGCGCCGCGGGGCACGAGCTACCATGCAGGGCGTTGTTGGCATTTTGTCATTCTCGCTTGGGTAGTGTGTTCTGAAGACTCTGGATCCACTGAGATCTTTGGTGTGGGTCAGCGATCACCATGGGTAAGATACGGTTGATGTCGTTAAGTATCTCCTGTGTCGCTTTTTCAATCCTGGGACTTCGACCTAGTTCATTCTTGGTTTCTATCGTCAGGTACGTGGCACGAACTAGGGCAAGGGCAATCTGGCTTGATGCTTGATTGAGTTTCACGATCTCCTGCTTTGCCTTCTGGCCATCCTGATTGAGATTCACAACATCCTGCTTTGCCTTCTGGCCATCCTGATTGAGATTCACAACATCCTGCTTCTGTTTCTCGATCTCCCGTTGAAGAGCAGTCGCCGTGGAAATGAGTTCTGACAATGCTTTGTTCTGATCCTCAAGCTTTGCCGAAGTTTCGTTAGCGGTTGATATCAGAAGAGTGATGGATTCTTTCTGGCTTTTCACTTCCGCATCGATCTCTTCCAGTGCGGTCGACTTGGCGGTACTGATCTCCTGTTTCGCCGTCTCCAGTTCGACACCATCACCTCCGAACTTGAGGTGCCTGATGGCATCGTAATTGGCAGCAACGAAACCAGAAAGAACGGCGAAGCTCAGAAAGAGCAACGTCATCTTGCCATCAAGTTTCTTGCTAACCGCAAGGTGGATGGTCACCACGGTGATGCACACGAAGATAAGTAGACCGACTGTAACTTTCATAGTGTCTCTCCAATGCCAACACTTGAATTCGGCGGCTTGATTTCGCAAATACCATTGTTAATAAAACGCCAATCCGGCAATTGGCTGATAAACCCCTCCCGCAACCATATTTCGAACCATAGACAGCCACCGGGGTGGGTACAAGGTGAAAAGATGAGGATGCGTGGAAAGTAGAACGTTGAACGTGGAGGAACGTTGCTACCCTGTCACCATTGATTTTTAGCCTTGTTTGGTGTCTGTCCCTGGCGTTTCTGATTCAGGAAGTGTTTCCTCATGGTCTTGTACGTTGCACATGCCGCCCAAAGCTGCGTGGCTCCGATCAGAATCGGTCCCATCAAGATAACCCCGCGCTTCGTCCAGTCTGGCCGTGACCAGTCAAGACTGCTTGTAAGAGCCCATATTCCGAAGCCGACAAAACTGACACCGCCAACAAAGAAGAACCCGCCAACTACTCCCCAAACAACGTGACCCCAGATCACCGTGAGGCGACGGGCAAACGATCCGGTCTCCTGTATCTTCATCTTCCCGTTTCCCCAACGCGTCACCTTGAACATTTTTCAACCCGCCGCGGGTTGAAAATATGTTCGGAGGTGCGGTTGGAGCCTCACCGCTTTCGTATTCGGTAGGGCGGCACTTTGCCGTCCATGAGCACCGCGACTGTGAACTGCTGCACAGGACCTTCGTAGGCATCAAAGTCTTTGAGCGCTTCGTAAAACGAGACCTTGTACATCCAATGTTCCTGGTGGCCGCGGACACGGCAGAAGGTGATCTCTTCCAGTTCCCACCGGAAGCGATCCCGAGCGGGTATCTGCGAAATGAATTGCCGTGCCACGTCAAGGGCCGCGTCAATGCCAAGCGGCGGAGGCTTGTTGGTGTCGGTCCACCGCGGAATGGACTTTGCCGTCACTTCGTCCAGTATGAACGTGTAACCTGTATCAAACAACCCGGTCCCGAGGATGTTCCCATCGTCAGCTTGGCCATGGGCCGACAGGAGAAAGGCAGCCAGCGCGACCCAGATGTTTGCTGGTGATCTCTTCATTTCTTCGTGCCCCAACATAATATTCTACGTCACGCAAAATACGCTTCAAGCGTTGAAACCTGCATGACCACCCCCACCCCTCCCCCTCATCAATTCCTGCACCCTATCGGGACCATACCGCACGCGGCAAGCGGATTCGGTCCAGGGCAAACGCATCATAATCGTTTCATAATTATGGGAATCGGAACACGAGAGCGGGCGACGAGAAGGGTGGACGATTCGGGAATTTCCCACTTATTGCCCGATCGCTGACGGGGTCAGACTGGAACGCTGTGAGACGAACCCGCCTATGAACGCGGAGGGATGCGGAAGGTGCGTGGAAAGTTGAACGTGGAACGACGTTGTTGCCCCCCGTTACCTATTCATTATAAGCCCTGTTTGGTGTCCCTGGCGTTTGTATTCAATGCCGCACTGACCTGCGCGTCCGAAGCGCGGAGATATACATCGTGAATGGGGCGCTGCCAAATCCGGGTATGTTAGTGTAACGGCTGGACCCTCAGGTCCAGCGCGGCATTCATTTTGCCGCCTCGACCAACTCCATGTCCGACCGCAGCAGGCGGTTGACCACTGCGGAAACATCGGTGTGTTTGTGCTCCGCGATCCGCTCGACAAACTGCTGAACCTTGCCGTCCAGGTAGACCGGCACATTGAACTTGGCATTAGGCCGGTAGAACTTGCCCCGCACACCCTTGGAAAAATCGTATTCCTTCTTCATCTTGTCATCCTCCGTACTGACAGGCCTCGTTCTTCGTCGCTTTTCGGCTGGAGAAGATCCGAATCCGTATCGTTTTCTCGTTCATTTCCTCGAACGTGTGGTGGACCACGAAAAGTCCTCCGTCCACCGAGACTCCCAAGGTAATCCAACGATCTTCGGTCTTGCTGTGCGCAGCATCGAACACGGACACGGCTCGCGGGTCCCGGAAGACCGTCGCCGCCTGATCGAAACCGACGCCGTGTTTCCGGTGATTTGACTTCGCTTTGACCGGGTCCCACTCGAAATCGTAGTTCACCACATTCCTCCGGAATGGCATCTGTCAACCACAAGGCCATACGGTAGCCGATCACGCCCCCCCAGTTCAATCTCCCTTTCGCTCTGCACGAACACAGGTGTCTGCCCCTGGCGTTCTCGTAATCGCCGCGCAATTCGCTGAGGCTCGCCCGTGCCACATCGGTGAGCTTCATTTCGGTGTCCTTGGAAGTCGCGGAACGTTCCGAGCCCTCGATGATGTTCTGGCGACCGCTGCGGGCGGCCTGGGTCATCTGGTCGTACTGCCGCCCTTTCGGATCGTAGAATTTCGAATCCAGTTCCTTGTGATCGAAGGTCAGGAAACGGCGGCAGAACCGCAATGTCTCAATCTGCACGAGCGTTGCCAACGTGAAGGAATGCAAACGCCGGAAACCTCCGTGCTTATCGAACAGATCAGACATCGCAGACTCCTTCTGGGCGCTTGGGGGACCTTGTTGAGCCCATTGGCGAAATTGACAACACAAGCATGCCGTGCATAAGTGTCACCGGGGTCCCCGGGTCAATAAGGTCACCTCCCCCTCAAACGCCCCGGAAACAACGCCTACAAACAACCCCTTTACGCACCCATATGCGGCGATGTGGGACGTGGGTGGGTGAGCCCCCCACCCCCGCGAAACGGGGTCAATCGGTGATCCCGTGGACGTCGGCGTATCAACTTATCACTTCACCCCGTATAATTTTCGACCTGTACGGACGGTCACCGTGTCATTGGAATTGATCAGGAAGATCACCGAATCGTCCCGCAACGCACACGAATATTTCACCTTTGCCACCTTCCGGTTCTCACCATTGAAATCCATCCATTCAACGGTAGATTCCTTACCAAGGGGACCAAAGACTGGCCAGATTCCCGCACTGACATCATGATCTAATGTCCCGAATGTTAATGTCTGTTCATCATTGATAACCACCTTCGTCGCGAATATCTTTTCAGATGTGCCATTATGCACATACATACGATACCGGGTTTGAGCACAACCGGTTAGTGTAACCAGAAGAACCGTTATTAGAGCAACTTTCACACTTATTGTTATGGCCTGGCCCGAATGACCTTAAAATGATTCCATCGCTCGTTTTATTCGGCCTTCCTCGGTCTGATTTCTCGGCCCAGTTCCGCCTCCCATATACCGCCACCTTTGTAGCGAAGAATTATCGCCCGATTCTCAATGTCTTTGAATCTTCTTAGATCGACCACGGCATGGTGCCAGATACCATCATAATTCTCTTCCCATTCAATCGGAAACTCCTCTACGAAACGAACGGGAACACCAGCAGTTGCGCCTGCACCCTTGCTTCCAAGGACACCAAAATCACTGTGGTGGTCCGCTCCCCCCATACGAACGGATGTTATTTTGACGGGGAAAGTGTTTTCAACCCGCATTTCTCGATATTCCAGGTCGCTACGATTTAGATTCCTGCATCCAACCAAGCAAACAACTACAAAGACCAATATATTATTCGGGAGTCTCATTTCATCCATCCTGTGCCGGGAACATGCCGGGCACGATTCAGCCATGAACGCTGGTCTTCACTATTGAAGTATTGTAGCGAACCCGGAATACTATTCTTAAGTTGATGTCTGTTTATCTGGAACCCCGCAGACAAGAACATCCCTTCCGGAAATATTCGATGCCCCATAAAATAGTAAGGCTTATCATTGTGGCTTGGCGTTGAAACGCCTTGCATCATTCCAAATCGATCCATATCTTTCCACATGGAGGCGTAATCGAAGACTTTCATTCCCGACTTCTCCATCATCTCGCGAACAAACTCAAGTGGCTCACGGGACAGAGAGTTGTTGTTTTGACCGCCACCAACATTCGCGTGAACCCCTCGAAACCCGATCTGTAAAGATCCCTGCACGTCAAGCACATCCTTATCAAAGAAGGCTGTCCTTTGCTCATCAAGAGCGATGAGATGAATCGGTTGATAGATATAATTCAGATTGGATGGTAAGTCATGAGGGAAATTTTCTTTCGTGGCGGCAACGGTATCGAACAGGATCGTTTGATTGATCTCAACGCCAGCATAAAGAGAATTCTTGGCCTTTACTTGGTCTGCTATCTTATTCAAAAACACAAGTGCCGTGAGGCTACCGCGGCTGAAGCCAGTGATGTTCACTTCTTTGTCCCCAGCCTTCAACTGCGTCTCAAGCAACCCAATCATATAGTCAGCACGTTCTTCAAGGGTTGTGCCCCATATTCCTTCCCCCAGTAGGCCCGCCTTCTGCTTGACCGTGTATGGCGTATTGTCAGGAGCATAGCCGGAATAAACTCCAGGCACATAGAATTTCTCACCGTGTCCTGCATCGTTGTCCCATGCACGATATAGGATCTCCACATTTGACCATCCATCATCGTCAAGGCTGTTATGAGTTCCCCCAAACGCATAGAAAGCCAACCCCCACGCATCCACGTTATTGATCGGGTCGTTGTTGCAAAAGCCTGAAAGGTTGTATCCCCCGGCTTCCTGTTTGGGATCATTCGAGAGCCATTTCATGGTGCGAGGGTCGTACCAGCGGATTCCATAATCGTAAAAGCCCAGGTCGGCATCGTAGGGTTTAGTCATGAACCGGAATGAGCAGGCGTCTCGGGCTGGACCATATTCCGCCTTCAATATACCGAATGGTTCATAATCGTACCAGGCCACAACTTGACCGTTTCCGCCATCCAACAGCCACCGAACCGTACCTTGCCGGTCCGAAACCGGCAAATAGCAATTGGTCTGTCCATCCGCCCGTACCCGGATCGCCAGCAATCCGCCAATCCCGCCTGCCGATTCCCCCCACTTGCCGGAACGTATCCCATCCAAATCCAATCCCCATACGTAATCCCGATATTCCACCCGCTCACCATCCGGCTTTATCTCCCGGATACGCTCCATCACCGGACGCCTGCCGGCGTATACCCACCCATATTCTCTCCGCAAGATCCAGGAACCGGACTCCAACTCCCACTCCTGCTTCCTAATACGGCATCCCTCGCCATCATACGCGAAATCCATACGCCAGTTGCCCGCCACATTGGTTACGGCCAGCAGGCGACCCCACCCGTCCCACCGGTATCCGTACCGGCTCTCCGTTTCCAACATCCCTCGCGGGGTGTGCGTCACCGCTTCATCCTTGCCCGGCAACTGTATCCACCCGCCGGCATACGCAACCACATCGTTGGTCCCGTCATTATAAACGGCATAAACCTGAACCGTCACCACACTGGCATGGGGATAATCAACAACCGGCAACCGGACAGAAAATCGGCTGCCCTGCCGATCCGCCCGGATATCGTTCACCGTGACCACGGCATTGCTGGCAGCCTCCCCTACGATCTCCACACTATGGTGCCATACCCTGCGTACATGGAGGTTCATGTCGTTGGATTCAAAAGCATTGACGGGCTGATTCGTCTCAACCCGGCCGGCCCTGACGGCGTTCCCGATTTCATCAAACTCGTACCCGTAGATTTCAGCGGCCTCATCTCCGAATGTCGGCATACGCTGCGCCTCCAGCAACCGGTCCTGTTCATCATACCGGTAACTCCAGGTCACATCACCCGGCAGGGTACTGGTCACCACCTGGTCCGAATGCGGGGCATAGACATACCGTTGTTCCATCCGACCATTGATCCCATGCGAGTCCCGGATCTGCGTCAACCGTTCGTTACGATAATCCCATTCCATGGCACGCGTGTAAACGGGTGCCCCATTGACCTGCACACTGATATTCGTCACCCAGTTTGCATTCGACGGATAGGCATAATCCACGCACAACCACGCATTGGACAACCGTGCCAGGCGTACACGGGCATCATAACTCATCACGGTGGTATTGGATCCCCAGCCGTCGGCCCAAACCGTCAACGACCGGACCTCCGGATGTTCAACCGCATAGCGATACGTCACGACGGAGTTGGAGATTAAACCGTTCCCCTGCATTTCCCGACGAATCAACTGCCCATCCACGCCGTATTGATATCGGGTCGATACCCCACCCTGTACATTCAACCCATCCATCTGTCCCAGACGGTTCATGGTTGCCGTGATTCCCGATGCGCCGTCATTGAACAGGGTTGCATTCACGCCGCCTGCGGCATCAAACCGGTTGCTCATGACCAGGCCCCCGGCATGGCGCACCGCCGCCAGTTGCCCGTTATCACGATAGGTGTACCGTTCCAATTCATCACCCGGGACACCCCCTTCGACTTCACCGCCCTGTTTGGATTCCAGGCGTCCGGTCCACCGGTTGTAATTCCAACGGGTAACGATCCGACGCCCTTCACGCAATGTGGTCAGGGTTTTGAGGCGTCCCTGATCATCGTAGGCATACCATCGCTCCCCGCCTTCCACGCCCGATTCCCATTCCACAAGCCCGGTCGGCAGATATCGTTTCCGGACCGTCTTGCCGTCGGCCCGACGAACCGCGGTAATCCACGAAGTTCCTTCGTGGTATTCGAACGTCACGCGTTTCGCAATGTCCGGCGGCCGAATGGACTCGATGCGTCCGACCGTGTCGTATTCGATCACGGTATCGCCCGTCCGGCTGTTGGAAATCCGTTCCAACCTGCCGCGCCAATCGTACCGGTAGCTTTCCTGTTCAGCGAGGGTTGGAATCCCTCCCGCGCGGGCATACTCCTTCACGCACGCGAGGCGGTTCCGCTCATATTCGCGCACCACCCGCGTCCCGTCCCCGCGCTCGGTAGTTACCGTCCAGATTCCCGGTTCAACGCCGTCTTTGCGTACGGTTTCGCTGACCCGGCCCGCATCTTCCACCCGGTTGGTCCGTCCGTCATGGGAGGATTCCGTGGCGAACCGCATCAAGCGGTTCGCGTTGCCTTCCTCGGGATAAACGTAAGTCTCCATCCGCCGGAATGCGTCCGTCAACGATTCGGCATGGGTGTTGAAGCGATCCTTTCCGGCGGCTTCCAACGAATCGGCACTGCCCTCAACCTTGACCCCGGCATGCTCAACCCGGTGCTTCGGGTTGTAGGACTGCAAACGGGTTATGCCGCTCGCATCAACAAACCGGAAAGGGCGGGAAATCAAGTCGTAATCCGTTCGCGTGGAGACCACCTGTCCCCGGTCGTTTGGATGTTCGGTTCCCACCACGCGTCCCAGCCGGTCATGCCGGGTCCGGGACCATTCCCCCATGGCTGTGCCCGACCGGTTACGCGCCACCGTCTCGGTCCAAAAGCCTTCCGGATCGACGCCATAGCGGTTCCCGACCGGCGCGGCAACCCCATCGCCCCACTGCGCCAGCATCCGGCCATCAGCGCCATGGAGGAGGTATTCGGGCCCCCTGCCGGTCCGGGTGCGCAGTGTCTCCTGGACCCCGTCCATTAACGTGGAATACACGGCCGTTGACTGCCCCAGCAGGTTGCTGGACCATGTTTCCCGCCCCAGCACATCATAACGTGCCTGGCGTACCGTTTCCGACTGCATGGTATCCAAATTGGCGCGAAGCTCCCGCACCCTGCGTCCCATTGAATCCAGCGTATAAACCCACAGGATACCTGAAACTTCCGAATACGATTCATAGGTCATACCATTCCGGTACAGTCCCAGATACTGTCTGCCTTCGCGGTTGTTCCAGTAATGCCGGGCGCCGAATATCCCATATTGATCGAATCGTTCCTCCAACCCATCGTGGTGAATTCGTTCCGTGGGCCGCCCGAAGGAGTCAACCTCCGTAACGACCGCTTCAATCAAATGCCCGTCCTCCCGCATCGTCTTCGACAGGACGGTTCCATCCATTCCCCAGACCGTTTCCTCGGTGGTTCCGTCCGAATCCTGGCAGGTCGACGTCAAAGTCCGGGGACAAACAAAATCCCACGATATGCCGATCGGTTCCATTACCGTTGACAACGTCCATGCATAGGCCGTGGTATGGAGTGGGTCAATCCGCCGCTCAACCAGACCGCCGTACAGGGCGCGTTCAGGTTCCCGGATCAGGAGCTGCAGATCCCTTTCCTGGTACCTGAACTGTACTTCGGTTTGCTGGTTGCCCGGGGCATTCCACCCGGCATTCGCCGCCAGGCAACGTTGCATCCGTTCACGCGTCACCCCCTCGTAGGCGTACAGGGTCCTTGCCGTAACCATGCCATTGCGCGCCACCGTGACCGTGCGGGGTCGTTCAAGCGGTCGGTTCGTATCGGGGGAATCGCCTCCGGAACCGGGGACCGGTGAATAGGCAAACCACGTCGTTTCCTGACATGGCTGGCCATCATCCAATCCCGATACCGGCCGGTTTTCCATGGTCAACCACCCGGTTACCGGATCATAGTCGAAGGTTTCCCAGTTCCCCTGGGGATGCTGGATGCGGCTGATCTTGGTGTCTCTCCGGAACCCGTTTTCATGGCGACCCGTCCCGGGCTTATAGTGGTAAACCGTTTCGGCCATTTCCCCCTCAAGCGCCATGATTTCCGAAACGAGGCGATCCCGGGCGTCATAGGTGTAGGCATGGATCACGGGTGCCTGCCTCAATTCCGGGAACGTCTCCGTGATGCAAACCGATAGCCGGTTGTTTTCACCCTGACCGGTTCGTGACTCGGTCCTGGAAACCAAGCGCGCATATCCATCATATTCAGACGTTCCTTCGGCGATGGTTTTTCCGCCATCCAGTATCCTTGCGTTGACGTTTTCGATTTCCACCATGCCGGTTTTCGACAAAGTAGTAATCCAACCGTTCACATAGTTCAATGCCGTGCCGATAATTTCCTGCCGGTCCTTCGTCTCATAATCGACCCGCGTAATCAGCCCCCGATTCCGTTCCCAAGTCACATTGAACCGTCCATCGGATGCCCCCTCCACGGCATGCGCCATCTGACTCAGCGTCCATTCCTGGGACGCCAGGAACCAGCCGGACCGCATGCCGGGCAACCGCACGGCCCAATCGAGGGCATCCGGAATGTCGGTCCGCCCGAAGGACAGCACCTCCGTCCGCCGGCCATCCGGTCCTTCCACGGCAGCCAACCAACCGCCCGCATTCACCATCGAACTGGTCCCGGTACCCCACCGGTGATGGCCATAATGATGGATCACACCCGACTCAAAACACAGGGCATACTGTTCCCCAATCCATTCAAATGGTGCGTCGTCAATTGGATCCCGCAACACGTAGGTGCGGTTGGAATGCACCCCGACCGGGTAACCGACGGCCTTGAAAGTGTCCCCGTCAAGCGGCTCGAATTCGAATGCCACCACCACGCCGTTCGGTCGGAGCAACGATACCCGCTTAAACCGGTTGGTGGGATCCCGGCTGATCACCGTCTCCAATATCCTGGTATTCAGGCTATAGGCCTGGTAAGGTCCATCATCGTCGCCTGCCAGTTCGGCCAGGCCGACTGCGGTCCATGCATGGTACCGGTGTTCCGGTATGGCCAGATACTGAAAGGGCAGATAATCGAACGCCCCCTGCCAGAGGCAGGCGTGTATCCCGGGCCCCGCAAGCCATGCGGGAGGCGTCACGATCGGAACCGTCACGATGACTCCCGGCCGATCGGGATCGAAACCCATCCTTCCGCTCCGCGCTTTCAATGCG
>MHBQ01000011.1:14170-21530 GCA_001803315.1 Lentisphaerae bacterium RIFOXYC12_FULL_60_16 | reverse complement strand
AGCGTGGGGGAACAAGCTGGCCGGGTATGTCGAACACGGAGGCACCCTCATGGTCAGCGCCGATCAGGTACGGGGGCCGGGTTTGGCGGCGCTCAAGCTGCCAGCGGGCGGGCCGGTGGCGGAAGACACCGTCCTCCAGTGGGTACCCGGGAACCGGCCGGTGATCAGCCAACGTTACCGGTACCATCCGATCACGGGGGGTGACGCGCTGATCCAGTCGACGAATGGTGCGGTTATCGCCGCCACGTACCAACGTGGAAAGGGCCGGATGGTCTATCTTTCGATCCCGTTGGGGCTGGGTATCGACCAGGCGGCGACTCCGGCGGTGGCCCTGTTGCTTGCCCATGCCCGGCAGGGTCTTATGCCGGTCGAAGTGCGGGGCGATGTGGAGTGGCTGCTCAATCGTACCGGCAAGGGGTGGATCGTGACCCTGCTTAACCCGAACGGGAATGCCAAGCCCCAGCATGGCATTGTCCCGACCGATCGTACCCAGGAACGGCCGGTGATCATCACGGCTGAAGGGATCAGCCAGGCGGTTGAATGGTTCACCGCCGAAAAGCTGGTGGTCAAACCTGAAGGCAGGACGGCAACGGTTGCCATCACGGTTCCTGCCGCCGGCGTGCGGATCGTCGAGTTGCAGTAGGCGGCGCCGGAGAATTCCATATCTTAACCGGATGATGCGATCTATGATTGTTGTGAATAAAAAGGGAGATTATGAAATACAAGCAGGATTGGGATCGGGTCCAGGATCGGTTGACCGCGTTGTGGAAGGGGACCCTGAAGGGACGTCCCTGCATTTCCGTCGTGGCTCCCGCCGGCCGCAAGGTTGAGGCGCCGGTACGGCCCGAGGGACTCGAATCATTCTGGACGGATCCGGACTGGAATGTGCGCCGGACCCGGCATCAAATCGAGACGACGTGGTGGGGTGGCGAATCGATCCCGTCCTGCCTGCTGATGTGCGGCTGGCTGCAATGCCTGGGGGGGGAACCCCTGTATGCCGAACAGACGATCTGGTTCAAGCACCTGGGGATGGACTTCAAACGTCCCCCCGATTTCCGCATGGATACCGGAAACCCCTCGTTCCGTCGCCATGAAGCCGCCTACGTGGCACTGGCAACCGCTGCCGGCTGGGATGATTTCCTGGTCGGCCAGCCGTGTGTGCTGCCGGCCAATGACCTGTTGTCCATGTTGATGTCGACCGAGGATTTCCTGGTGGCGCTGTGTGACGAGCCGGACTGGATGCAGAAGGCCATTGTACAGGGGGCCCAGGTCCAGGCGGCCATTCGGCAGCATCTCGCGGACCGTATCCGTTCCCTTCACCGCTTCTGGTACGGGTGTGCCGGCTGGATGCCCTTCTGGGCGCCGGAACCGTTCATGGCGACCCAGTCTGATGTGTCCTGCATGTTGTCACCCGACATGTATGAGCAGTTTGTCGTGCCCGAACTGGAGGTATACAGCAAGGTGGCGCCCTGGATGTGGTATCATCTGGACGGTGGTGATGCGCGTCAGCACGTGCCGCGACTGCTCTCCCTGCCTTATCTCCGCGTCCTGCAGTATACGCCGGCCCCTTGTGAGCCGCCCAACGGGCCGGGGCACCTGGCGTTCTATCGGCAGGTGCAGAAGGCCGGAAAGATTGTGCACATCCATCTGCCGCCCGAAAATGTGGAGCCGTTGGTGCGGGAACTGGATCCCAACCTGCTGATGCTTCATACCTGGTGCCGGACCGTGGCGGAGGGTGAGGCCCTGCTGGAATCCGCCGACCGGTGGGTGTGTGCGCGTGGCTGACCTGGCAGGTTCCTGCCGGTGAGGCCGGATAATAAGGTACAAACGCTTGACCCGGGAAGCGGGGGCGTGGATATTCTGTCGGTGAGGATTACACTATGCGATGTTCGTTCAGATTGATGAATTGGTGCATGGTTGCTGTCCTGCTGGCGGCCCATCTGATGGCGCAGGAGGATCCGGTGGCATTGCAGGACCCGTCGGTTGCCGCCGAAACCGCGTTGCTGGCCGAGTGGGTCAAGGAACCCCGGTTCGCCGCCGCCTGGCGCTTGTACCAGGCCGGCAAGGCGCAGGAATCCTATGCGGCTTTCCAGGCGCTGTTCAGGCAGGACCCGGGACATGTGGGTATCAACTTTGCACTGGCGATGACGGCCCGCTCCACGGGCAGGTATTCATCGGCCGCCATTGCCCTGGAGCGCATCCTGATGCGGCAGCCGGACAATGACCGGGTGCGCCTTGAACTGGCGGTAACCTATCATCGCATGAATCAGCCGGAACTGGCCCGAATGTATGCGGAGGAAGTGTTGAAACGCCGGCCACCCGAGGCGGTACGCCGGAATATCCAGCACCTGTTGTCGCAAATCGACGGGAGCCGGTCCCGGCTGAAGCTCACGTCACAAGCCACGGTGGGGATGCTCTACGACAGCAATCCCAATACCGGGCCGAGTTCGGACTTCATCAGCATAACGCCCATCCGGTTCGGTCCCCTGGTGTTTGATCGCCTCCAGATCAGTGATACGTCGGCGCCGCGTGAATCCTGGGGCACCCTGTTGTCCGCCTTCGTGCATGGAACGTATGATCTCGGGTTGCCGGGTGCCTGGCAGGCCATGGGGCTGGCGTACCTGTCGCAGTCGTTCATGGAGAACGCCCATGAATATGATACCAGCCTGGTGCGTGCCATGGGGGGAGTGCAATGCCTGGAGGGTCAGACCATTACCCAGTTTCCGATCCGTTATGATCGGGTGTGGCTGCATCGCAAGGATTTCCTCCAGATTGCCAATGTCGGGGTAACCCATGTGCGGTTGTTGGATCAACGTACACGGTGGACTTCCGGCGCATCGGTTGAATCACGGGATTACCAGTCGTCCACCCCGCGGGACAACTTCCGGCTGGGACTCAACCAGGGGCTCCTGCGCACGGTTCGTTCCGGTTGGTATGTGTCGGGCGGGGTCACCGTGTTCCGGGAATTTGCCCGGGACGATGTGCATTCGAGCCTGGGCGTCGAACCGTTTGTGTCCAGCACCTGGCATTTCAACCGTTCCACCCGCGTTACCGGGCGGTTGCAGTACCGTCCAACTTGGTATGATGAGCGGGAACCCGTGGCGCCGGTGGATCGGCGCGACCAGCAGGTGCTGACGCAGGTTGAATGCCTGCACCAGTTCAATCCCACCTATGGGGCGTCCCTGTCCTGGCAATTCACAGACAATGATTCCACCTTCGGGCTATATGATTATCAACGTCATCTTGTGAGTCTCAACTTCAGCGGGAGGTTTTGATTATGAACCTATATGCACGTATCCTGTTGGTTCCCGCAGTGGTTCTCCTGGCAGTCGTCGGGGGCCGGGCTGCCGATGCGGTGGCGGAAGGGGTTGGCCAGGTGGTGGCCATCCAGGGGGAAGCCCGCATTCACCGATCCGGCCAGCCCGGGATCATTGCCCAGCTCAAGACGCCGGTTCATCAGGGGGATCGGATCGTCACCGGTGCGGACTGCAAGCTGCAGATCATGTTCCAGGATGAGACTGTCCTGGCCCAGGGGGCGGACAGTGAAGTGACCATTGACGAGTATGTATATTCGCCCGGTCAACGCGATGTGGGCAGTTGCAAGTTGTCGATGGCCAAGGGGATTTTCCGTACGATCACCGGCCGGATCACCGAAATGAATCCGGAACGGTTCAATGTTAAGACCCGCATGGCCACCATCGGTATCCGGGGTTGTGATACCGGTTTTCGACTCGGGCTTCAGACGGAGCAGATCCTGTCGATCTGGTTGCCGCCCGGGCATTCCTTGCAAGTGACACCGGATAATCCGCTTTCGGGCGGAACACAGCCTTCCTCCATGATGGTGCAGCAGGGCGGGTCGTTGGTAACCCTGGACGGCGGTGGCGGGATGGACCAGCGTCCTGCCGGCGGTGGTGATGTGCAGGGTTTGGTCAATGATACCACCCCGCAGGTGGGGACCGACGGCGAGGTCGACCCTGCAGGTGCCGGTTCCGGGGGTGGTGGTCAACCGGGCGACGATGCCGGCGGTGAAACGGGCGGTGATGCGGGTGATGGTGGCGGCGATGAAGCGGGCGCCGGTGCTGGAGACGGGTCGGATGGCGATGCCGGAGCGCCGGGAACGGATCCCGGTGATGGTTCCCTGCCGCCGGATGGTTTCAGCGATGCACCGGCGGATGAGCCTGCCCCGATGGATGATTCCGGGTTGACCGATCCGCTGGGTGGTGTGCAAATCACCAGTGACCTGCCGGCGGGTTCAGTTCAAGATGAAGATCCCCTGGTTGAGCCTGAACCCGTACCGGAGCCGGAGCCGGTTCCCGAGGACGAACCGGAGCCAGAGCCCGTGCCTGAACCGGACCCCTTGCCTCCCAAAGCGCCGCCGGTGTTCAACCAGGAGGGGAGTGGCCTCAACTGGGAGTGGGGATATTGGAAGGACGAAAACGGTTATATTGTTGAAAGCGATTCGTTCAACTACCAGCAATTAAGCGGACCGGGCCTGGATGATGTGATTTCCGGAAGCAGCATGATCTACATATTGAGCGGAACCGGCCCGGCAGGCGCCATCATCGATCAGAACGGCGTGCAGCTTCCCGTTCCGCTGTTTGGTACGGTCGTTTTCAATATGAGCGTCGGGAACTGGGGTGCCATGAACCAATGGTCGGCGGATTTCAACATGGCTGGCGATGGAAACACGTTGAGTTTCCAGGCTCTCGGACAGTTTAGCGGGGCGAATGGTCTGGAGTTGACGTCGTTCAACAGTTATAATCTTGTCGTTCAAAGCACCCCCTATGCCGTGCCGGACACCTTGATGGTGTGGGGGAGCGTGGTGGGACCCGGCTTGCCCAGTCCTGATCCCATCTCCGGGGTTGTGGGATGGTTTGACATTGAGCAGGGCAACATCTTTATTGCGGGTGAATACGGAGCCGACCTCGGTTTTTGATGCACTCCAGTAAAGCGCCATTAGTAATGCCAGACCAGCCCTGCCGCGGGACGGTAGTGACTTGATGCTCCGGAAAATCCCGGAGTAGCCGATGTGGAAGGCATTCGTCCAGAATGATCCTCATGCCGGCACGGCTTCCAGCACTTCCTTCTAGGCCGCTTCCAGTACGGCAATCACCTGCTCACGTTTCACTGTGGGGAAGTCATACAGGAAGCGATCAATCGCCTGCCTCAAGGCAGTCGATCAGATTCTGCACGGGCACTCGCGTGCCGGCGAAAACGGGCGTACCTCCTGGAATATCGGTGGACGAAGTGACAATGCAACTGAGTCCTTTCGTGCTCGTAATATTCGCAAATTGGCCGACGAATATCAAGAGCGACTAACACAACCTTGCCGTCAACGGATCGTTGCGTGTCCGGTATCCGGCTGGTAGGATGTCCGCACATCGGGATCCCCCGGTCCCGTCAACACGCCAACAGGAGATCGCCATGGGTGGATTTTTCGGAGTGGTGTCGAGCAAGGACTGTGTCAACGACCTGTTTTTCGGTACGGATTACCATTCCCATCTCGGTACGCGGCGCGGCGGACTGGCCGTTCGTTCCCCCGACGGGTTCCGGCGTTACATCCATGACATTACCAACAGCCAGTTCCGGTCCAAGTTTGAGGATGACCTTCGCAAGCTCAGTGGGACCAGCGGCATCGGCGTGATCAGCGACTACGAGGATCAACCGCTGATCATCGGATCCCATCTGGGACCCTATGCCATCGTGACGGTTGGCGTCATCCAGAACCTGGATAAGCTGGCCGCCAGTGCGTATCAGAAGCGTACCACGCATTTTTCCGAGATGAGCGGCACCGAGATCAATCCCACCGAACTGGTGGCCACCCTGATCAACCAGGAGGCGACTTTCGAGGACGGGATACGGCGTGCCCAGGAAGCAATCGAAGGGTCCTGTTCCATGTTGTTGCTGACCAACTGCGGGGTCTATGCCGCCCGGGACCGGTTCGGGCGAACCCCGGTGATCCTGGGATGCAAGGATCATGCGACGGCGGTGACCATGGAAACGACGGCGTTCCCCAACCTGGATTACGAGGTGGTGCGTGAACTCGGGCCGGGTGAAGTTGTCCGGATCTCGGGCGACGGGATCGAACCGAAGAAGGAACCGCTGGACCGCCTGCAGATCTGTTCATTTCTCTGGGTATACTATGGATATCCCTCATCCAGTTACGAGGGAATCAACGTGGAAGCGGCGCGCAACCGGTGCGGGGCGGCCCTGGCACGCCGGGACCGGGACATCACGGTTGATGTGGTGGCCGGGGTTCCGGATTCCGGCACGGCGCACGCCATCGGGTATGCCAACGAGGCGAAGATTTCCTACCAGCGGCCTTTTGTGAAGTATACGCCGACCTGGCCACGGAGTTTCATGCCGCAGGACCAGTCCATCCGGGAGCTGGTGGCGCGGATGAAGCTGATTCCCATCCGTGAACTGATCGAAGGCCGCCGCCTGCTGTTCTGCGAGGATTCCATCGTGCGTGGCACCCAGCTCCGGGACATCATCCAGCGCCTGTACGGCTTCGGCGCGCGGGAAGTGCACATGCGGCCGGCCTGTCCCCCGTTGGTGTTCGGCTGCAAATATCTCAATTTCTCGCGTTCCCGTTCCGTGCTGGACCTGGCGGGCCGCAAGGCCATCCAGGCGTTGGAAGGCCGGGATAACCACCATCTCGAGGACTATGCCAACCCCTGTTCGGACCGGCATTGCGCGATGGTGGAATGGATCCGCAAGAAACTCAACCTGACGACCCTCCGCTACCAGCAGTTGGATGATATGATCGAAGCGGTCGGCCTGCCCCGTGACAAGGTTTGCACACACTGCTGGAGCGGTGCGGAATAGTCACGATACAAACAGCGATTTGCTGACGAAGTTGGCGTCGCTGGTCAGATTGACCCCGAGCCTGCGAAGGCCGGCTTCGTCGCCTGGTGACGGGATATGGGTGATGTGAACGTCGCATCCCCTCAGGGTTTTTAATTGTTCGGCGGCATATTCGGCGGCCGGGTTTCCGGCGGCGCTGATGCTGAGCGCAATCAGCGTCTCTTCCAGGTCGAGGCTGATATGCGGTGTGCGCAGGATGTCCTGTTTCACGTGGCTGATGGACTGCATGATGCTGGGCGGCAACAGATGGATCTTGTCGGGAATCTCGGCCAGTTGCTTGACGGCGTTGAGCACGAGGCTGGAGGCGGCATGCAGGTAGGGGGAATTCTTGCCGGTGATGATCCGCCCGTCCGGCAGTTCCAGTGCGGCGCCGCAATAGATTCCTGCGTTTCCCTTGTCGGGTTCATGCTGGGCCTCTTCGGCTGCCTGGCGGGCCGGTTGCACCACCACGCGATCGGTCGGTTTGACATTCAGTTCGTTCAGGATGCCTTCC
>MHBQ01000011.1:0-14138 GCA_001803315.1 Lentisphaerae bacterium RIFOXYC12_FULL_60_16 | reverse complement strand
AGTTCGTTCAGGATGCCTTCCGCCCGTTCGACGGTTGACTTGTCGGCTACCCCCATGGCGTATTCGCAGGCATAGCGAAAATAGCGACGGATGCATTCCTGCCGGGCGGCCTCGCAGACGGCGGCATCATCCACGATGCCGAATCCGGCCCGGTTGACGCCCATGTCGGTGGGGGACTGGTATACCGTGCCGTCGCCCATGATACGGGCCAGAATCTTCTTGAGTACCGGGAACACTTCCACGTCGCGGTTGTAATTGACCGTGGTCTTGCCGTGGGCTTCCAGGTGAAAGGGGTCGATCTGGTTGAAGTCGCCGATGTCGGCCGTGGCCGCTTCGTAGGCGACATTGACCGGATGTTTGAGCGGAATGTTCCAGATGGGGAAGGTCTCGAACTTGGCGTATCCGGCGGAGACTCCGCGCTTATGCTCGTGGTAAATCTGTGTCAGGCAGGTGGCCAGCTTGCCGCTGCCCGGTCCGGGGCCGGTCACCACCACCAGGGGGTGACGGGTCGGGATGAAGGTGTTGGCTCCGTACCCCTCGTCGCTGACAATGGTGTCCACGTCAAACGGATATCCCCGGATGGATTTGTGCGTAAAGACGGGGACCCCCCGCCGTTCCAGCCGGTTCTTGAACTGGCGGACGGACGGCTGTTCGTCGTACCGGGTTATGACCACTGCGGTGACCTCCAGCCCCCATTCCCGCAGATCGTCCATCAGCTTCAGGGCATCGGAATCGTAGGTGATGCCGAAATCGGCGCGGATTTTCTTGCGTTCGATGTCGCCCGCGAAGATGCACAGGACGATGTCCGCCTGGTCCCTGAGTTGCTGAAGCAGGCGTACCTTGACGTTGGGGTCGAAACCCGGGAGCACCCGTGCGGCATGCATGTCAAACAGCAGCTTACCGCCAAACTCCAGGTACAGCTTGTTGCCGAACCGGTTGACACGTTCGCGGATCGCGGCGGTTTGTTCGTTCAGGTATCGGTCGTTATCGAACCCTTTCGTTATCATTCGGCGAATCCTCCGGGGGGTATTGAAAATCCATGGCTTTTGCCGCGCGAACCTCGTCCGGTCGGGAGATCGGGGTGGTGACGGGTGCCCGGCGCAGCTGGTCCGGGTCCTTTTCCGCCAGGGCCGCCAGTTCCCGCATGGCATCGATGAAACGGTCCAAAGTTTCGCGGCTTTCGGTTTCAGTCGGTTCGATCATCATGGCTTCCGGAACCACCAGCGGGAAATAGACGGTGGGCGGATGGAACCCGCGGTCGATCAGCGCCTTGGCGATGTCGAGGGCATGGACGTCATACGCGTTCTGCCGGCGGGCTGACAGCACGAACTCGTGCATGCAGGATTTCTGTACGGGCAGGTCATACACATCCTTGAGGCGGTGCATGACATAATTGGCGTTGAGCACGGCGTTTTCGCTCACCTCCACCAGGCCGCGCGCGCCGAGCAGGAGGGTGTAGGCGTAGGCGCGCAGGTAGATCATGAAATTGCCGTAGAAGGGCGCCACGTAGCCGATTGACTTCGGATAGTCATAGTCGAGGGTATAGGTGCTGTCGGACCGTTTGACCACCCGCGAGATCGGCAGGTAGTCGGCCAGGTGGCGACGGACTCCCACGGGCCCCGCCCCCGGTCCGCCCCCGCCGTGCGGTGTGGCGAACGTCTTGTGCAGGTTGACATGCATCACGTCGATGCCGGCGTCGCCCGGACGGAACTTGCCCAGGACGGCGTTGAGGTTGGCCCCGTCGTAATAGACCAGCGCTCCGTGCCGGTGGGCGATTTCCACCACGCGGTCGACCTGGTCGTTGAAAATGCCGAGCGTGTTGGGATTGGTCAGCATAATGGCGGCGGTGTCGTCGGTGACGGCCGATTCCAGGGCGGCCAGGTCGAGGATGCCGGTGGCCGGGTTGGTGGGAACGGACCGGGTGCGGTATCCCGCAATCGCGGCGCTGGAGGGGTTGGTGCCGTGTGCTTCGTCGGGAATGATGACCTCGGTTTTCCGGTTGCCGTGGTCACGGTGATAGGCTGCGATGATCATCATTCCCGTCAATTCGCCGTGGGCGCCGGCCATGGGGTGCAGGGTGAAGGCATCCATGCCCATGATCTCGCACAGCAGGCGTTCAAATTCGTACACCACCATCAGGGCGCCCTGCACGAGCCGGCCGCCATGCCGGAGCTGGGGAAGGAACGGGTGCAGGTCGGCAAATCCGGGACGGGCGGCAATCCGCTCCAGGATCTTGGGGTTGTATTTCATCGTGCAGGAGCCCAGCGGATAGAAACCGGTATCGAGCCCGAAGTTCCGCCGGGACAGCCAGGTGAAATGCCGGACCACGTCCAGCTCCGACAATTCCGGCAGGGCGGGTTCCTGCGCACGCCGGTATGATTCCGGAAGTCCGGCGGTTTCCGGCACATCGCCGGCGGGCAGGCTGACGCCGGTGCGGCCGGGTTGTGATTGCTTGAAGATCAGCATAGCACGGCCTCCAGGTGTTCGGCATACATGCCGATTTCGTGCTTGGTCCGCTTCTCGGTGACGGCGACCAGCAGGTAGTCGTCCATACCGGGGTAGAATCGTCCAAGCGGCAGGCCGGGTGCAATGCCCCGTTCCACCAGCTGTCCGGCCACGTCACCGGCATCGGTCGGCAGGCGGATCGTGAATTCGTTGAAGGTGAGACTGGTCTCCATCACGGACACTCCGGGAATGGACTGGAACCGCTGGCGGGCATAGGTGGCCTTGGCGTGGCACAGGCTGGCGACGCGGCGCAGGCCCTGGCGGCCGACCAGACTCAGGTACAGGTGGGCGCGAAGGGCGCACAACGCCTCGTTGGAACAGATGTTCGACGTGGCCTTTTCCCGCCGGATGTGCTGTTCCCGTGCCTGTAGGGTCAAAACGAAGGCTTCACGGCCTTCCCGGTCGACCGTACGGCCGACCAGCCGGCCCGGCATACGGCGCACCAGCTCCCGGCGGGTGGCGATGAACCCCAGGTAGGGGCCTCCGAATCCCAGCGGGATGCCCAGCGACTGGCCTTCCCCCGTGGCAATATCCACCCCGGTCTCGCCCGGCGTGTTCAGCAGGGCCAGGGCCACGGGATATACGGATTGAATCACCAGGATTCCCCGTTGGTGGCAATGTTCGACAATATCACGGTGGTTGTCGATCACACCGAAAAAATTCGGATTCTGGAGAATGACGGCGGCCGTCTGATCGTCGAGGGTTTCGAACAGGCGGGCCCGGTCGCTCTGGCCGTGGGTGACGGGTACCTCCGCGAAGGCGATGGACAGGTTGGCCGTGTAGGAATAGAGCATTTTACGGTAGACGGGGTTGACCCCGCTATCCATGACGATGCGGCTGCGTCCGGTGGCGTGCAGGGCCATCTGGCAGGCCTCGTACAGCGCGGTTCCGCCGTCGTAGACCGAGGCGTTGGCAACGTCCATGCCGGTGAGGCGGCAGATCTGGGTCTGGTATTCGTAAATGGCCTGGAGGGTGCCCTGGGACATTTCCGGCTGGTACGGGGTGTAGGCCGTGTAGAATTCGCTCCGGCCGGCGATGGCGTCCACCGCCGCCGGAATGAAATGGTCGTAGAATCCCCCGCCCAGGAAACAGGTCAGGTGGGAATAATTGCGTTCCGCCATCAGGCGCAGCTGTTCATCCACTTCGAACTCCGACCGGCTATCCGGCAGGTTGAAGGAGCGCGGCCGCAAATGGGGTGGAATGACTTTGAACAACGCGTCGATTGAATCGATGCCGCAGGTACGGAGCATGTCCCGGCGCTGGGCATCCGTATTGGCAACAAAGCTCATCGATCAACCCAGGGAGGCTTCGTAGCCGGCGGCGTCGAGCAGGGCGGAACGTCCGGCTTCCGTGATGTTGCGGAGCTTGATGATCCAGCCTTTGCCGTAGGGATCCTGGTTGATGATTTCGGGGGTGTTTTCGAGGGCGCTGTTGACTTCGGCGATTTCGCCGGAGAGCGGGGCGTACAGGTCACTGGCAGCCTTGACGGACTCAATGACGCCGAATTCGGCGGCCTGTTTCACGGCCTTGTCCACATCGGGCAGATCCACAAAGGTGATATCCCCCAAGGCGTGCTGGGCATGGTCGGTGATGCCGACGGTGGCGGTGGTTCCCTCGATCAGGACCCATTCATGGGTCTTGGCGTACAGGCGGTCATTCGGTGTCATGCGGCAATCTCCTGCAGGTTCTGTAACGGGTTGGCAAACGGGTCAACCATAATGGTAAACCCCGTTGGGTTTCAAGAAACGATTCTGGCGCCCTGCTCACCGACCCGACCCGTACCGGCCCGTGATTGTGTTTTACATCCCGGTTTACAATCGTTAGAAATCGAGGCAAGAAAAGGAGGCATGAAAATGGATATTCAAGTGCTCCGGACGTGGCTGATGTGGTGCACCATCATGAGCGGTTCCCTGCTGGTGTTGTGGGCGTTGCTATGCGTGTTTGCCATGGAGCGGGTGTATCGCCTGCAGACCCGCTGGTTCCCGATGCCGCGTGAAACCTTCATGGTGGTCATGTACGGATTTCTCGGATTGTTCAAGACGGGATTCCTGCTGTTCCATGCCATTCCCTATGTGGCCCTGCTGATTATGGGATAAACGGGTTGTGCGCCTGGGTGGGTGACCGTGGTCGGATATGCATGCAAAGGAGAAACCGTGGAACGTATTTTCGATATTCAAAACTATGGGGCCTGTGCGGATGGACGCACACTTAATACGTCGGCCATCCAGCAGGCCGTTGATGCCTGTCATGCCGCCGGTGGCGGCCGGGTGTATTGCGGGCCGGGCGACTACCGCATCGGTTCCCTGATGATCAAGAGCCGCGTGGACCTGCATCTGGCCGCCGGTTGCCGGTTGGTGGGCAGCACGAACCATTCCGATTACGTGGATGTGACCGCCCCGGGGTTCCGGCATCAGTCGGCCCCCGAGCAAACGTCCAAGAGCCTGCTGTACGCGGTCGATGCGCACGACTTTTCCATCATCGGGCCGGGCGAGGTCAATGGGTCGGGCCCTGCCTTCTATGACACCAGTTCCATCATGTGGGGCCGCTTTTATGCCAAGCCGGACGCTCCGCGTCCCCGCATGCTGATGGCCTACCGGTGCCGTGATTTTCGCATCGAGGATGCCGCGTTCAACGATTCACCCTGCTGGACCTTCTGGCTGATGCAATGCGAGGGGGTCAACATCCACCGCATCAAGATGCGGGGCGACCAGAAGATGATCAACAACGACGGACTTGACCTGGATATGTGCCGCAACGTGACGGTCAGCGACAGCTTCTTCAAGACCGGCGATGATTGCATCATCCTGCGGTCCATGCGGCAATTATATGACACGGAACGCCCCTGTGAGAATATCACGGTGAGCAACTGCGTGCTCGACAGTTGGTGCCAGGGGGTACGGGTGGGGTGCCCCGGGGATGGTGTCATCCGGAATTGTACGTTCAACAACCTGGTGATCACGGGCCCCTGCAACGGGATCGTATTCAACAATCCGAAACGTTACCTGCCGGAAGGGAATCCGGGGTCGGCGGATATTCGGAACATCCTGTTCGCCAACGTGGTGATCGATTGTGCGAACCGGCCGGTCAGCCTGGATGTGGAGGAAGGGGTGGCGTTGCCGTACCTGGGGGATGTGAGTTTTTCCAATTTCCGGATCAAGAGCGGGAAACCCATGACGGTTCAGGGAAGTCCGGAGACCATCATCCGGAACGTCAGCTTCAGCAACGTGACGGTCGAGACGTCGGGCGATGACGCCATCGTCTGCCGGCATTGCGAGGGGATCCGGTTGTCGAATGTACAACTGGCCAATCGGTGTGCTTGATCGTGGGGGGACGGGTGGTAGGGTGTTTGCCTGATGCGTTCAGCGGGAGGGTTATATGACGGTTGAACTGTTCGATGTGCAGACGGGGTTTGGCGGGTCCGAGCCGGGGCAGCGGCAGGTGACCGCCGTCGATGAACTGCTGGCTGACATGAGGCGGTTGTCGATTGCGCGGGCCCTGGTGCGGATTGCCCCCGACACGCTGGAAAGCGATGTGGTCCGTGCCAATCACCGCTTGTTCGAGGCAACCGAAGCGCACCCGGAACTGGTGCCGTGTCCCGTGGTGGTTCCCAACACCGCCCATGACCTGACGCCGGAAACCAGCCAGGTCGAGGAGGCACTGGACCGGGGTGCCGGGGCGGTCTGGATCCGTCCCGGACGCGATGCCTGGAACCTCGAACCCTGGTGCTGTGACCGGTTGTTCAAGGTGATCGAGTGTTGCCGGCTTCCCGTGTTCTGCCTGGAACGGCAGGTGACGGTCGAGCAGGTGGCCCGGATTGCCGAACGGTATCCGGCGCTTCGGATCATTTATGCCGAACTCAACTACCGGGCCCATCGGGTGTATCTGCCTCTGCTCGAAACGCACGTCAACGTGTACCTCTCCACGGGCAACAACTACACCATGTTTGACGGTGTTGAGCAGATGATGGCGCAAGGCCTGGAAGATCGGTTGCTGTTCGGGACCGGGTTCCCGGTTTCGGACGCCATGCCGGCCGTGACGCAGTTGATGTATGCCCGTATCCCGGCGGTTGCACGCGCGGCAATTGGATCCGGCAACATGAAGTCCTTGATGGAAGGGATCAAACGATGAGCACCTTGCTTGACCTGGCCCGACGGGGACAACCGATGCCGTTCGAATGCATTGACATGCATGGTCATCTGGGTCGGTATGAGTTTGCCATCCCGGACCTTTCCCCGGATGCGTTGATACGCTCCATGAATGCGTTGGGGGTGGGGCGGTACTGGACCAGCCATATGCGGTGCATGTCGGCGGACGTGGAATGGGGTAACGACGAGGTGTATGCCGCCATGCAGCAGTTTCCCGGGCGGATACTGGGCGCCGTATCGGTATGGCCTGGTAATACGGCGACGGTGGAGGCGCGGGCACGGCATTGGTTATCGTGCGGGTTCAGCGGTTTCAAGCTCCATAATTGCAATGGATTTGCCTACAACGATGCAGCCTATGAACCGGTTTATCGCCTGGCCAATCAGCATCGTATGCCGATCCTGTTTCACACCTGGGGCGGAGCCCGGGAGTTCAAGGAACTGTTCGAGGTGGCGAAGACCTGTCCGGAGGCGGCCCTGTTGCTGGCGCATAGCGGATCGGCGGACACCGAGGCCTATATCCGGATGGCGCTGGAATGTCCGAATGTATACCTTGATCTGGCCTTGAGCCGGAGCCCGCGTGGATTGGTTGCCGAGTTGGTCAAGGCCGTTGGTGCCGATCGCGTGGTGTGGGGGTCGGATGCCGTATTCATGTCCAACACCCAGCAAATCGGCAAAGTGCTGGGGGCGGACATTCCCGATGACGCCAAGCGCCGGGTTCTGGCGGACAATGCCGCGGGACTGCTGGCCCGCATACGCCGGTAACCGGATCAATCCAGCGGGTCGGCCAGGGCGGTGCCGATCCCGGTGGTGCCGTAACCGTTGCCGCAATAGAACAGGCGGATTTTGGCGCCTTCGCGGATCACGTTGGGATATTCGGTCATCTGCTTTTCCCAGCCGTCGCCGGCCGGCGGCAGGGTAAGATTCTCACCGGGGTTGCCGCGTTCCCATGTCAAGCCGTCCTGGCTGACGGCTTCGCAGATTGAATAGTATCCATACTGGGTGCCGATACCCGCGTAGATGGCGCGCCAGCGGGTGCGGGTTTTCCATATGTTGAGGGCGATGACCGCGGCATTCTCGTAAGCCGCTTCCGGTCGTGGACGCATGACAACGCGCCGGTCAAACCAGGTGATTCCATCATACGAATGGGCAATGACTGCCTGTTTGGCCTGGTCGATCAGGATATCCTTATGGGGGGTTCCCGTGGCCAGGGTGTAATACATGCGGTGGAGGATGCGGCCGTCAGGCTGGGGGAGATCGATGATCCGGGCCCCGCCGGCGATGCCCTTGTTATCCGGCCATTCGGGGAATCCATCACCGAGCAGAACCGGTCCGCCCGGCCTTTTGGTCCAGTGCAGGAGGTCGTCGCTGGTGGCCAGTCCGATGCCCCGAAAGCTCTGAAGTCCGGCGTCAGCATCGTTGCTTCGTGTTGAGAAATACAGGTGCCAGCGGTTGCCGATCCGGTGTACGCAGGGGAGCACGCACCAGGCCCCGTCATAATCGTCCGGTTTGCCGATATCGAAGCGGGGGCCCAGTTTTTTCCACCGGGTTACATCGGAAACCGGGGCGATGGCCAGGCAGATGCGCCGGGCTCCCTGTGCGTCGCCCCCGGCATAGTACAGCCAGTATTCATCACCCTGCTGGAGGACAAACGGGTTCATGCAGCAGCTGACGTCGAAGGGTTCGGGTCCGGGTTTCAGTACGGGGTTGGCCGGGTTGCGAATCCATTGATGTACGTTGAATGCCATGGTGTTCCCGCTGGTTTGTGGTTGGTTGATAGTCCCGGTTTCAGAACGGGGGCAACGATATTCCGGTTGCCGGTTGCATGCAAGTGCGATGATGGTAGTTTGACGGGAGCTTGACGGGGCTTTTCGAGTTGAGTAGGGTGAAACGACTCGTTCACTTGTGATGGAAGGCGATCATGGCCACGATTGATTTCAGTTGCGCGCATTGCCAGCAGACGTTGGAAGCAACGGATGACATGGCGGGCGAGGTGTTGGAATGCCCCAGTTGCGGGAAGCCGATCACGGTGCCCCGGCCGGAGGCGCCGGTTCAAGCGGCAGCGACCTGCCCGGCGTGCGGACAGGCGATGGAGTCTGGATCGGTGCTGTGTGTGGCGTGCGGGTACCACACCAAGCTGGGCAAGAAGATCCAGACGGACCTCACGTGACCGGCCTTGCCTTTGCTCGACGATCGGCGCTCCTCCTGTCAGTCTGGCTCCTGTTACCGGTCTTATGGTTGATGCTGGCGTGGCTTCCCGTCACGGCGGCCGGGGCCCGTTCCCTGCCCCTACGGATACTCCCGCACGGCTTGTTCCTGCTGACGGCCGTCCTCGGGGGTGTTTTCCGGCAGGGACGGGTGGTCTTTATCACGCTGCTCATGTCCGTTACCACGCTGTTAGCGGATGTGGCCTTTCACCGTTATGCCGATGCCGAGTGGGGACAATCGATTGTCCTGCTGGCGACCCTGTACCTGCCCGCCATCACGGTTATCCTGTACCATCTGCGTGAACAGGGACTGTGGAACATGCATGGGGTTCTACGGCTGGTGTCGGTTGCCTCGGTGGTGCTGGTCCTGATGCTCCTGCCGCTCATGCAGAAGCATGGGGTGGTGCAGGGGACGGGTACCGTCTGGTGGCGTGCCTTTTCCCCGGCGGTTCACCTGCCCCTGGTCGGGTTGATCGGGTTGGTGGCCGGCTTGTTCCTGCTGGCACTCCGGAACCCGCATGAGAGCCCGGTGCTCGGCCCCCTGCTGGGGGTGTCGCTGGTTTACACCTTTGCCGGACTGAACATACGGTCCACGGTCTGGAGCCTCGATCGGGGCCCGTTGGTCCTGGCGGGATTCATGTCGGGGGCGGCGGTTGTTCTGGCGATTGCCGTGCTGGAATCCGCCTGGCGGGTGGCTCACATCGATGAATTGACCGAGTTGCCGGGACGGCGTGCCCTGCGGTATCGCCTGTCCCAGCTGGGATCCGGTTACATGCTGGCCATGGTGGATATCGATCACTTCAAGAAGGTTAACGACACCTATGGGCATGAAACCGGCGACCAGGTCCTGCGTTTCCTGGCATCGTTCCTGAGATCCTTTTCGGAGGGTACCGCCTTCCGGTCGGGTGGTGAGGAGTTTGTGCTGGTCTGTCCGCATGGTCCCTTCTCCGAGGTGGTGGATGCGCTGGATGAATTGCGTGAACGGATTGCCGCCCGCCCGTTCGTCATACGCGGGAAGGATCGTCCGGCGGACCTGAAGGAGAAATCCGGCAAGGTGCGAAAGAAGGCGGCTTCCGATTCAATCACCGTGACGGTCAGCATCGGCGTGGCGATGCAGGATGCCCATCATGCAACACCCGACGAGGTGCTGGATGCCGCGGACAAGGCATTGTACCTGGCCAAGCGGCAGGGGCGGAACCGGGTGCGTACCGCGCGGTAAGCGGAAGGTTCACGTTTCCGTGAATACATCGAATTCGGCGGATCGGTCCTGAAGGGCCTTCACCACGTCGGGATCGAACTGGGTACCGCTGCCCTTGTTGATTTCACACAGGGTCTGGTCGAGGGATTTCGGTTCGCAGTAGGAACGGCCGGCCCGCATGACGTCATAGCAGTCCGCCACGGAAACCATGCGGGTCAGCAGGGAGAGGTCGGAGCCTTTCATCCCGCGCGGGTACCCCCGCCCATCAACATATTCATGATGGCACCAGGCGACTTCCGCCTCCTGTTCCATGAACGGGTAGGTGGCGAGGATTTCCTTGCCGATGGCTGAGTGGGTCTTGATGATGTTCATTTCCTGCCGTGTCAGGGCCCCCGGTTTGCGCAGGATATCGTCGGGGATGCCGATTTTGCCGATGTCATGCAGCATGCCGGCCCGTGCCGCGGCCGCGCAGTCCGATTCGCTGAGTTTCATGGCACGGGCCAGGAATTCAGCACCCCGGGAAACATGTTCGGCGTGCAGGTGGTAGCCGGGTTGATGGTGTTCGACCAGCTTGGCCATCAGCGCGGGACCGGATCCTTCAAACAGTGGATTCCCCGGGCCGAGGGGTGCCAGTGACCGTTTGACATCGAGCATTTCCACCGTCCCGACATAGGACTCGGTTACAAAATCGTGGGGATTCTGCAACTGTTGCAGCATCCCGCCGATTTTCAAGGTTTCACGGATAATCCGGGCAACGTTCTCCTTGAACTCGGGGATTGACAGGCGGTTCTGAGCGGTGTCCATGTCCAGCAATTGGGCCGTGAGCAGAATAACCGTGAGGGGCTGGTTGACGTTGTGCATCAGGGTGCCCATCAGGGCATGGACGGTTTCACGCTTATATTGCCGCTCAATTTGCTCCAGGGAGTGTCGATCCCGGTCGACATCCTCGACAAAAACGACAAAGAGGTCCGGCGCATGCCGGGCACGTAGGATGGTCAATTGCAACAGGCATGGCTGGCCGGCCAACGCGCCCTGGATCGAGTTTCGCAGGGTCGTGGTTGCAGCCGCAGGATCGAGCGGCAGGGGGAATGCCGGCGTTGCAAGTTTGAATAGAAGGTCCACGGTTTGACCGAGCACCTCGGCAAACTCCTTCGCTCCGACCAGGGTCAGCAGGGCGCGGTTGGTGCGCAGGATCATGCCGGCCGGGTCGGTCATCAACATGGCGTCCGGCACCAGGTCGATCATTTGCTCGAGTTCACGTTTGGCCTTTTCAATGATGACGGGAGGCTGGGTTGGGCGTGCTGGCGGGGGGGTGTTTGTCATAAGGGATTCTCGGTTTCGTTGGGGGATTGAAGCATGGAATCCGACGCTTCATCAAGTGTTGAATCCGGGATGGAATAAACCCGCACCAATCCGCCGGTGACCGGGGCATTCGGGCCTGGCTGACGCTCGAAAACGGCATCAATGAGGGTGGACAATTGTTCCCGGTTGCGCAGGAGGTTGAGTTCCCGACGCAGATCGGCCCATCGCCGGAACCCGGCGAGATACCGGTATACGTGTGCCCGGAAATGCAGGATGGTCGCCTGCTCGATCAGGCGGTTGTCGCGGTTCCGGTAACGGTTCTCACAGGCCTTGATTTCGAACAGGCGCCGGAGATGTTCCTCGATCATCCGGCGATGCTCGGACAGAATATGGGGGGACGGGTCCTGCCCGTCCCGGCATTCGAGGACCTGCCGGAACAACCAGGGATTACCCACCGCGGCCCGGCCGATCATGAAGCCGGCCACGCCGGTCTCGCGCATCATGCGGAAGCCGTCCTCCGGTTGTTCAACCCCGCCGTTCCCGATGATGGGAATCGGGGACTGGGCACAGGTATCTGCGAGCAATTCCCAGTCGGGGGGTCCGCTATGCTGTCGGCGGGCATACCGGGCGTGAAGGAACACGGCGGTTGCGCCGCCCTGGGCGGCCGCTTCGACCAGATCGCGTGCGACGGGGTGTCCGGGTTCGATGCCGATGCGTGTCTTGACCGTCACAGGCAGGGGGGACGCCTGCGTCATGGCCTTCACGATGGCGGTGATTTTTGCGGGGTCCTTGATCAGGGCCGCTCCGGCCCCCTTGGCCACGATCCGGCGGACGGGGCATCCGCAATTCAGGTCCACGAAATCGAAACGGCCCGTGGCGTGGATCCGTTCGACGGCCCGGGCCAACACCTCGGGATCGGACCCGTACACATGGGCGCCGATGGGGTGTTCATCCGGCGCTGTCTCGAGCAGATGCCAGGTCTGCCGGGAACGATGGATCAGGCCGGCAGCATTGACCACCTCGGTCAGGACGGCTCCGCATCCCTGTTCGAGGCAGAGTGTTCGCATGGCACTGTCGGTGTAGCCCGCCATGGGTGCCAGGAAAACGGGGTGGGCAATCCGCAGGGACCCGGAGACCAGGGGGGGAATCGTCATGCCGGATACACCGTTCGCAGGATTCGGGCAACCGTTTCAACCGGGAGTCCCATGATGTTGGTGAAGGATCCCTCGTGGCCGGCAATAATCAGGTTGCCGTGTTCGCTGATGTCGTAGGCGCCGGCTTTGTCCATCGGATCGACGTGTTGCAGATAACGGCGGACGATGGAGGCGGTGAGCGGCTTGAAATGGACCAGGGAGCGGACCACGCGGATGAAGGGGCGTCGTCCGGGGCGTGCGATATACACACCGGTATAGACCCGTTGGGTGGCATTCGAGAAGCCCAGCAACCAGCGGGCTGCCTGGCTGCGGGAGGCGGGTTTGTTCAGGCACCGGCCCCGGAAGGCCACCACGGTGTCGGCCGCGACGATACAGGCATCCGGATGCAGTGCCCGGCACCCGGCGCCTTTGCGGAGGGCGTTTTCCCGGGCTGTGCGGATCGGGGCGCGGGTCCAGTGGACTTCCGCGGCGACTGGGGGAAGGATGCGGAAGCGAAACCCGGCATCGAGCAGGATGCGTCGCCGTCGGGGTGAAGCCGAGGCGAGAATCAATACCGGTTTGTTGGCTGGCGGCGGCACGTCGCGAATGGTAGCGGGTCACCGGGGTGAAACGCAAACCAATCCCGTCAGCGGATTGGTTGGTCGGCCAGGAATTCACGGACCTGCCGTTTGATGGTCTCCACATCCGGATTGGGATGACGGGTCGCGAGAAGGTCGCGATATAAATCGCGTTCAATCAACCGGCGCTGCGTGATCGGGTAATTCAGGTCGTAGGCCCAGGTCAGGCGCAGGAGGTGGAGATCCATCAGCGAATGCACGTTCGCATAGGAGCCGCCCCGGTGATCGAGGATTTCACGGATCAGGACGGGGGTGGGGGGGCCATGACGGTCCATGCCCAGCAGGAG
Source organism: Lentisphaerae bacterium RIFOXYC12_FULL_60_16 (assembly GCA_001803315.1). Taxonomy (GTDB): domain Bacteria; phylum Verrucomicrobiota; class Kiritimatiellia; order UBA8416; family YA12-FULL-60-10; genus YA12-FULL-60-10. The sequence goes on along the minus strand of MHBQ01000011.1, from coordinate 726 downwards.
TTCGGGATGGCGGTCGTAATCGTCGGCTTCGGCCACGTCGCGGATGACTTTCAGGATGTCGAGTTTGTCGGCATCACGGATCAACCGCAGGAGGTCAAAGGTGACCGCATCGAGTGAATCGGGCATGGTCTTGCGGTTGTGAAAACGGACGCCGGTGAGGATGGCGGAACGGAACGCGGCGGGGAAGGTTGATGTGATCGGGGCGGTTTGCAGGATTTCGAAGCCGTATTCGCCGTGGTCGACCGACTGGCGGTCCATCAGGGTGCCGTACCGGGCAAACTGGGGAAACCGTGCCACATCATGGAAAAGGCCCAGGAGTTCCGCGGCATGCAGGTGGTCGCCGGACCAGCCCAGTTCAGCAGCCATGGCCAGGCAATCGGCCTGGACGCGCCGGCTGTGTTCCATCTTGATTTCGTGCATGCGGGGCCCACCGGTCTCCCGCCAGCCGTGTGAACGGGCGAAATCGACAAACCAGGATTCAACAGGGGCGGGAATCGTGGTGGGCATGGTCAGGCGTAGGGGCAGGATTTTCCGGCGCAACCGCCGCCGGATGCGCAGGGCGGGGGAGCTTTCCCGCCGCTGGATGCTCCCATGGCCGGGCTGAAGGTGGACAGTTGCTTCTCAACCTTGGTGGCGCCGCAATTCGGACACTTCGGGGCCGGTTCCGACAAACGCCGGGCAAGATGTTCGAAGGCGTTACCGCATTCCACACATTGATATTCGTAA
>MHBQ01000010.1 GCA_001803315.1 Lentisphaerae bacterium RIFOXYC12_FULL_60_16 | reverse complement strand
TGCCGTTTGCCAACGCCCACGAGGAACTCGTGGAAGGAATGCTTCGTCTGGACGCCGCGTTAAATAAGTAAATTGCGAGGAATACGGAAATGAGTTGGAGTTGCGCGTTGCGCAGGTGGACGCCGTTGTCCCTAACGGCGTAGGGAGTTTGACAGGATATACAGGATGGGATGGGAGATGGACGGGATGGGATCTCACGCAGAGTCGCAGCGATAGCAGAGCGACCGCTTGATCCATGCATTTTTCTGTTTCCGACGGTGCCGGTAGCGGGTAAAAGACAACCCGTCCGGTGCCCTATGAAACGGTGCCGGCCGGAAAGCGAAGGAAAACATGATTATTGATACGCTTGGACGGCTTCCTGGATATCAGAAACTCAATTCACATTTCAAAAAGGCCATTGCCTTTCTGGGACGCAAGGATCTTGCCACCCTGGCGGATGGCCGTCATGAAATTGACGGAGACCGGGTCTATGCGATGGTCATGCATCCGGCGGCCCGCCCGAAGGAGGGTGCCAAGCTCGAAGCGCATCGCCGGTATATCGATATCCAGGTGGTGCTGGCGGGAACCGACAACATGGGATGGCGCGCGGTGGAGGAATGCCGGGATGTCGAGCAGGCGTATGCGGCGGACAAGGATTGCATGCTGTTCCGTGATCCGGTCACCATGTGGGTTCCTATCAGTTCCGGCATGATGGCCATTTTTCTGCCCGAAGACGCCCATGCCCCGTCGGTTGGAGCCGGGATACTGCACAAGGTGGTGGTCAAGGTGTTGGTGGCTTGAATCCATGAGTCATGCCCCCGCCACGGTTCATGGACCCCATACCGCCTTGTTGCTGGTGGGTCCGACCAGTTCCGGCAAGACGCCGTTGGGGGATCATCTTGCCCGGCATGGCTGGTGTGGGGCGCGTTGCGTACATTTCGATTTCGGTACCCGGTTGCGGGCTTTTGCCGGATCATCGGATCTGCCGGTTGGGTTGCAGGCTTCGGACCGCGATCATGTCCGGGAACTCCTGGCCACGGGTGGGTTGTTGGAAGCCGACCGGTTTCCCATAGCCCGGGCGTTGCTGGATGCGTTTTGTGTGGAACAGGCGTTACAACCCGCCGACTGGCTGGTGTTGAACGGATTGCCGCGGCATCCCGGGCAGGCGGTGGCGTTGGAGCCGGTGGTTGATGTCCGCCTGGTCGTGGAATTGACCGGTTCACCAGATGTCCTGTTGCGCCGGATCGCGCTGGATTCGGGCGGGGATCGTGCCGGCCGTACGGATGACGCACAGGATCTGGTCCGTCACAAATTGGCGGTATACCGGGAACGTACCCTGCCTTTGCTTGACCACTACCGATGCCGGCATGCTAGGATGCATGCCATTCATGTGGGTGTGCGGATGTCGGCGGCGGATGCCGCTGCGATGATGCCGCCGCCCCTGTGAGCGGATTCAACAGGGAGCAGGAGCATGCCCATCAAGGTTAACGGAGACGCCATTCCCGACACGGCCATCGATTTCGAACTCGGGCGCCTGATCCGTTTTTATTCCCAGCATCTGAACGAAGCGGAGATCCGGAACCAGTTGCCCATCCTACGCAAGAAGGCGCGGACCCAGGCGGTGGGGGCCAAGCTTCTGCTGGACGAGGCGCGTAAGCTGGATCTCAAGCCCGATGGCGCCATGGTGGATGCCAAGTTCAAGGAGATGCTCCGGTCCGTGGGCGGCGAGGAGGCGTTCCGCAAGATAATTGCCGAACAGAAGCTCGACGAGTCCGCGGTCCGTACCAGTCTGGAGCAGGGGTGCAAGGTCGATCTGCTGATCGAGCGCATTACGAAGGGCGTCAAGGATCCGACGGAAGCCGACATTATAAAGCATTTCACGGAACATGCGGAAGAATACCAGAAACCGGAACGGGTGCAGGCCCAGCACATCCTGATCCAGTTGGAATCGGACAGCACGCCGGCGGATCGTGAAGCGGCACGTTCCCGGTTGCTGGAGATCCGGCACCGGATCCGGGAAGGATCGGAATTTTCCGACCAGGCGGCGGCGCATTCCGACTGCCCGAGCGGCCGCAAGACCGGTGGAAGCCTGGGCTGGTTCAGCCGGGGGATGATGATTCCGGAATTTGACCGGGTGGTATTTTCCATGGAGGTGGGGCAGCTCAGCGAGATCATCGAGACTCCGCTCGGGTATCATCTCATCCGTAAAACCGGCCACGAAGACGCGGAACCGGGGGATCTGGCCGACCATCATGAGAAGATTCGCGAGTTTATCCGTCATGCCCGCCGGGGCGAAGCGTTGACGGCCTTTGTGGAGGAACTCAAGAGCAAGGCGACGGTTGAAGATGATGGCGTTTAGGATGCCGGATTCTTTACGGACCGATTCTTGACCCCGATCCTTCGGGCTGGTAGTATCCTGCGGTTTGCATCATTTGTCGGGGCGTAGCGCAGACTGGTAGCGCGTTTGCTTGGGGTGCAAAAGGTCACGAGTTCAAATCTCGTCGCCCCGACCATTTCTTCCCACTCGCAGCGCTGGGAGGAGTAAGGCCTGTGGACTCGTTGCTTGAGCACGTCATCGCGGAGGCGGAAGAACGGGCGCGGTGGCCCGTTGACCGGGCCAAGTCCGGCGAAAAGCGCTGGGCGGAATCGACATGGGGCACCGGCCCGCTCGAAGGCGACCGCCGGCTGTTGTACAACTGGAACCTCTGGCCCTGCCGCATCGTCTTCGAGGTCAAGGGGGTGGCCGCCGTTGTGCGCGGCGAAGCGCAGTGGCGCCGCTCCCGGCTTTCCATCCGGATGAAGGGGCTCAAGCTGCTCTCCGCGACGACCGGCAAGGTGGTCACCGACGCGCAGGTGCTGCGGTACGACCAAGCGGGCGTGGCGCTGGTGTTTCGCCCCGTGGACGGACCGGGCCTCTATCATCTATACTACGGGGCACACGAGGACGTCCTGTTTGATCCGGGCCGGGAATGGCGGCGCGACGCGTCGGCTGTCGGGGCCCTGGACGCAACCCCGCTGCGGATCGAGGCGCGTTGCGCGATCGACGATTTCGATGCAATGGAGACCATCGCCCTTCCGGATGAGGTTGAGGGGCTGCTGGCCCGCTTTCCCGACGCGCCGTATCTGGTGTTTCCCGAGGATCGCGACCGGCCGATCAAGATGCAGTTCGAACTGCCCGCGCATTGGGCGGCGGAAGGCCCGGCTGGCGAGCTGGCGCTGGAAGCCGACCGCCATGAATATCGCGTCTTTCAATTGGGCGTCTACGCCTGCCGGGAGTCGATCCCGGATATTGCCGTCAAGGCGACGGGCTTGACCGGCCCCGGTGGTGCGAGGCTTGAGGCGGCGCGTGTGCAATGCCTCACAATCGAATCACGCATCAAGAGCCGCTGCATCCAGAAGCCCCGCGGACCGTTCGCCGTGCCGTGCGGACAGGTCCGCGCGCTGTGGTTCGGGATCGACATCCCTTTAGACGCCGCGCCGGGCGTTTACACCGGATCCGTCTCGGTCGAGCCCGCGGGGCTGCCTGTGCGACCCGTGCCCATCCGCCTCACGGTGTCCGACAAGGTCGTCCCGGAGCGAGGTGACCACGACCTCCACCGGCTCGCGCGGCTGCGCTGGATCGAGAGCGATGCCGGGCTGAGCGACCGGGTCTACCCTCCGTACAAGCCCTTGAGGATGCTCAGGCGCGGCCGGGCGATCCGCTCGTGGGGGCATACCATTGCCCTGGGGGCAACGGGACTGCCCGAGTCGGTCGATGTCGGCCAGACGCGGGTCACGGCCGGGCCGTTGGCGATCGCCTGCAATGTCGGGGGGAAGCGGGTGACGTGGCCGGCCGCCAAGTTGACAATTACGGCACGCCAGCCGGGATTCGTGGAGTGGTCGGGAACCGCTGTGGCACGGGGACTGATGTTGCAGGTGTGCGGTAGGATGGAATACGACGCGAGCGTGGTGATTTCCGCGACCATTACCAGCGCGTCCGACCGGCCGGTGCAGGTGCGCGACCTGACCCTGCGGCTGCCGTGGGCCCGGGACAACGCATGGCTGGCCTCGGGGCTCGGTTACCGGGGCCGGCGCGAGGGTGACCGCGCGTGGCGTTCGATCAAGCGTGGCGCGGGCGTGGGCGATCCGGCCGTGTGGATGGGCAGTGTCGAGGCCGGACTCGGGTGGAAGACATGGACGGCCGGTGGGTGTGTCGCCGCCGGGATGGCCACGACAGCCGCGCCATTGATCCGGCAGGACGGGTGGGAAGACGTCACCCGCGCCGACGCCATCACCGTGAAAGAGTCGGGCGATGCCGTCGTACTCACCGCCAACCTCGGGAACCATCGGATCACCGGCACCCGGCCCTGGTCGATGCAGTTTGCCATGCTGCCGACCCCGGTGAAGCCTCCGGATGCGCGCCACTGGCAGTTTCGGTACATGCACAAGGGTGGCGGGTTCTGGCCTACGGACAAGGATACGCCGCAGAGTTTCCTCAAGGACAACGGCAAGCGGCTTGACGAAACGGCGGGTCCCCTGGGCGTCAAGCGCCTGAACCTCCACGACTGGTGGGGTCCGGCCTTCAACTATGCCTGGCAGTGGCCCGGGCCGGACAATCTGCGGCGGCTGACCGAAGAAGCCCACAAGCGGGGTATGTTCGTGAAGGTCTACAATTCCGGGCGGGAGCTGTCGACTTTTGCCCCCGAGTTCTGGGCGTTGCTCTACGAGGGCACAAACTACGCGTTTCGCGAGGATATCGAGCCGAATCCCCGGCTCTGGTACCAGGATGCCTGGCGGCAGAACCATCTGCCGGACGGCATCCCCTCCGGCTGGCCACGCCTGCACGAAGACCGCGGCAACGAACACAGCATCCCGGTATCCAACGCCACACGCAACGGCAACTTCTACCTCGAGTCGATGCGCTACATGACGCGCTTCTTCGGGACGGACGGCGCGTACTGGGACGGCGCAGACGGCCCGACGCTGGGGCATCGCGAGATGGCCAAGCGTCTTTGGGTCATCTTCAAGGAAACCAACCCCAACGCCGTGATCGACGTACACCATGGCCACAGCGCCCTCGCCTCGCCGGTGGCCGACCACATGCTGACGTTCCCGTTCATCGACAGCCTGTGGCACGGCGAGGGGTTCGAGGCCTTCGTCAATGACCCGTGGACCTGGCTCGTGGAGACGGCGGCCCTGCCGTTTGGCGTGCCGTCCGAGATGCTGGGGATGGATGTATATGTCGGGCGGGGGATGCTCTTCGGCCTCTGGCCGCGCCATGGCTGGTATGCCGAAACAGATGTCCCCTCGAAGTTGTGGGCCTTCATCGACCGCTTCCACATCGAAAAGGCCACGATGCTCGGTTGGTGGCGCAGGGATGGCAACGGTATCTCCATCGACCGGCCCGAGACAGCCGTCACCGTGTTCCGGCACCCCCGCAACGGAATCCTGCTCGTGATCGGAACCTGGCACCCACCGTTGGCGGCATGGATGGAGATGACCTTCGATGTTTCGCTCAGCCTGGACCGGCGACGGTTGGGGCTGCCGAAGGGACCGCTTACCGCCACGGACATCTTGTCCGGCGAATCCGTGGATGTTGAACGTCCCATTCCAATCCCCGACATGAAGATGGGCCGGCTGATATGGGTTCGTCGGTAGACTTCGGGAGCAAGCCCCATGCGCCTTTGAATCTCACCCTGGATGCACGACGAACCGGCGCGGCGCAAGACGCTGTTTCGAGTCGGAGACGATAGTATTGGCTGTTGCATGACGCACACGAGTGGAGGTTGCATGAACGGGAACATTTACGATGTCTCGGAGTATGGTCTCAAGGGTGACGGTCGGACGGATGATACAGCAGCACTACAGGCGCTCATTGACAAGATCGGTGCTGAAGGTAGAAATGCCGTGATTTATTTCCCGCTGGAGGGGCCTTATCTCTTTGATGGTCCTTTCCAGGATATCGAGCGGAGTAATTGCATCATCAAGTTTCCTTCAATGGCGATCACGGGCCGATACTACACGATCACCCTTCGCGGTTACAGCACGCCCGTCTATTCGCCCTCTGCCTTTTCGACCCAGCCTCTGCCATCGGCCACGGTTCTCCGGACGACCCGGTCGCAGGCTGGTGGCCAAGCCCCGAGCTTTTTCGGGGGCATCGGGCCGAAAGGGGGGGACAACTATGAGTGCTCCTACGTGGGGATCGGTTTCGAGAACCTGATCGTGCAGGTGCCGCCCAATCCCTCGTTTACCGCGGTTAACCTGGACCATTACACGGCTTCCTGCTTTCGCAACGTGGCGGTGCTGGCGCCATCCCTGAGTGTCACGAACACGGCGGAACCCACGACGGAAGACTCGTTCGGCGTGATACAGCCCCATTTCAGTTCCGGTGTCTACCAGCGGGTGGAGGAGATGCTGGTTATTGTCGGTTTTTATAATGGAATCCGCGTAGGGGAGAATTGTTGCGCGGAATACATCGAGATTTACAGTTGTCGCAACGCGGCGGTCTTTGATTTTTCACATGGAACCTCCCGCATGGAAAGGCTGACCGCCGGCTGGTGTAAATGTCACATGGTTTTCAGGGACGCTCATGCGACCCAGATCGGCCTGCTGAACACCGAGCGGTGGGATCCTTCGGTGAACGGGATCCAGTCCGCCTGGTATGATTTTGTGGCGGACGTGGTGGACCCCATGAACCAGGCAAGGGGCGATGTCACCTATCAGTCGGCTCGCGCCAATGTCGGTTATTACCCAGGGCAGATGGCCTTGCAAGGTGGGGTGAATCTCAATGTGCGTGAGTTGGGGCAGTTATGGACAGCGTCAGAACGGAAACCCGAGAAACCCGGGGATAGACGAAATGTCCGCACATCCGGCATGCCGGATGAATTAAACGATTGAAACGCCCGTTTACCGGTGTGGGTCCGGATGGTTTATGTATCCCCGGAATCCTTTGGGATGTCGGCTGCAGATCCCGGGACAGTCACCAACGAAGGCCGCAAATGGAGACCCCATGATCTCCTTGCGATGCCCGTCATTGGAGCGTAACGCCCCGCCATGGATCCGGTAATGCATAATCGACCGCTACAGCGCCTGCCCGCACGTCAACCCGACGGATTGCGGAATCTGTCGGGCGGTGAAGGCGAACATGATCCAGGCCCACCCGCGGAAGAGCAGATCGATCGCCACGAACGTGCCGATTACCCAGACGGCGGACAACGGCCATTCAGCCGCGATCAACGCGCCCAGCAACGCCGAGACGATGCCGCCGAAGACCGCCCAACCCCAGGCCGGAAACCGCAGCATGACCGCTACGCCGTTTGTGGTCAGCCTGTACCTCGGCGAGGCGCGCCTCCAACCTGGACTTTGCATCACCCTGCGCCTTGGCCACCTGCTCCTTCAGGGAGTTGATCCTGGCTTCCATCTCCCGCTTCGTCGCTTCCGCTTCCGCTTTGGCCCGCTCCTGCGTGGCTTGCAGTATGGCCTTGACCGAGTGGATCTTCGCCTGAATCCCGGCCTTGGTCTGTTTGTCCGCCCGAGCGGGCCTTCATCAGCCTCCTGTTTGATGGTCACTTTTCCGTCGGCATCCTTGGCAATCAGGGCGCTTGCGTAGCGCGTGATGCTGCCCTCGGCATGCAAATCATTGAGGGCCTTGAAACCCGCATAGGCATGCTTCTCGTCATCGAACATGGCAACGATCATCTTGTTGTTCATACAACTTCTATATGCCCGAACTGTTCCAGCTCGCGTAAAAACGTGGATTATATTGGTGTGAAACATGTTACACATATTTAGCAAGCTGAGCGCCAGGTTCGATAAAGTGGACGTACGAATTATCGTCCGCCAAGGGTTGACATTTCATGCTGAATGTGCCAGATTGCAAACATTAGGAATGGAAAGCGTCGGCGGCAGGCGGTTCGACACAAACCTCGCGGTAGAAGTGTGGCCATGAAGACCCAGGTAGTGCCCCATTCTGGAGTTTCAAGTTTGAGTTCAGGCCTAATTGCACGGGGCTACGCTGTTATCGCGACTCTATCGCCAAACCGATCGATACGCGCCGGTTCGTTCAGACCGTGGCCGCATTCCTCGGGCAAGTAAGGAGCGTAGAGAATGACCGAACCATTCCAAGACGCGGACCCGTACCCGTGTGGCCATGTTCTCGTCGTAGATGACGAACTGGCAAATCGCGAACTATTGTCGCACCTGCTGCAGGCCCGTGGCCACGGCGTCACCGAAGCCGTGGACGGCGGCGACGCCTTGCAAAAGGCTGCTGCGGCCCTTCCGGATGTCGTGCTCCTCGATGTGATGATGCCTGGCATAGACGGGTTTGAGGTGTGCCGCCGACTGAAACGGGATACGCACACGGCCGCTGTCCCCGTGCTGATGGTCACGTCACTTCATGACCGTCTTGAACGGTTGCGGGGCATCGAGGCAGGCGCAAATGATTGCCTGACAAAACCCATCGACAATGAAGACGTTCTGCTGCGCGTGCGAAACGCCATCCATGCGAAACGGCTGCATGACCGCGTTCAGGCGGAACTGGCGCATGTCAAGGAACTGGAGTTGTTGCGGGACAACCTCACCCACATGATGGTCCACGATATGCGCTCGCCCCTGATGGGCGCATCCGGGGCCTATGAGATGATCCTGATGGACAAGGACCGACTCAGTCAAGAGCAACTGAAATTCGTGGCCATGGGTCAGAATAGTTGTCGTGAGTTGATCGAGATGGTGAATTCCATTCTGGACGTCAGCCGCATGGAGGCCGGGCAAATGCCGCTCAACCGGGTTCCGTGCAATCTCCGCGACATTGCTCAGGCGGCCGCAAAGTCAGTGGCGGTTCTGGCGCAGGAGAAGACACTCCCCCTTTGCGTGTCGGGCGATCCGGTCAGCAGCACCGTGGACCGCGATATCATGCGCCGCGTCTTTGCCAACCTGCTGCACAACGCCATCAAGTTCTCCGCCGTGGGTGGAAGTATCGCCGTCCAAGTCTCCTCCACGGGCGAGACGGTACGCGCCACGGTGACGGACCAGGGCTGCGGCATTCCAGCCGACTTCCACCAGCGGATCTTTGAGAAATTCGGCCAGGTCGAGGCTCACCGAGAGGGCCAGAAGCACTCGACGGGTCTTGGCCTCACGTTCTGCAAGCTCGCCGTGGAAGCTCACGGGGGGCAGATCGGCGTTGATAGCGAGTCGGGCAAAGGCAGCACGTTCTGGTTCACGGTCCCCGTAGGTGAGTGTGGGAGCACCCAGCCTTTGGTTACGCCACATTCCTAGGGGTTCACATCGGAGGCGGCAACTTTGGCATTTCCTGCCGAGTTTGCCGGATACCGTCATGGAAAGCGCCAGCGACAAGCGGTTCGATACAAACCTTGCGGTAGACATGCTGCTTGATGTCGCCCAGGCTCGGTCACTCGATGATTTGTTCGTTAATTTCGTCGAAAACGCCTTAGGAAACCCGCGCCATGCATGTGTCCAGGTCTGGCTGATCGACAAAGGCGACCTGTGCGCAACGTGCCCCCAACGACCTGCGTGTCCTGACCAGTCCCGCTGTCTGCATCTGGTAGCGGCAAGCGGGAAATCGATCTCGACTTCCGGCAAGCAACAATGCCCCTTCGAAGCTATCGATTCTCGTGTGCCGCTGGGCGTTGGCCCAATCGGCGAAACCGTCGCCGCCGGTCAGGGGAAAGGCTTCCTGGTTTCGGACGAGACACCAGCATCTCTACCGGGTCTGGAGTGGCTCCGCGAGGAAGGCATCCGCGGATACCGCATCGTACCGATTCGGTTCAAAGGAGAACCGCTGGGGGCAGCCGTTGCCTTCACCCGCGGCGACTTGCATGAGGAAATCGGCAATTGGGGGCGCATTTTTGCCGACCATTTGGGCGCCGCGATTGCCAACGCGCAAGCCTTTCAGGAAATACAACGTCTCAAAGCGCAGCTGGAACTTCAGAACTCGTATCTGCAGGAAGCGGTTGTCGAAGCCAAAGCGTTCGGCGATCTTGTCGGCCCGAGCGCCGCACTACGGCACATTGTCAGCCAGATTGATCTGGTCGCGCCCACCGAGGCCTCGATTCTTATTCTGGGCGAGACCGGCACCGGGAAGGAACTGGTTGCCCATGAGATTCACCGGCGTAGCAAGCGTAAAGACGGGCCGTTGGTACGCGTCAATTGCGCTTCCATTCCGCGTGAACTCTTCGAAAGCGAATTTTTCGGCCACCGGCGAGGTTCGTTCACCGGCGCCGTGAGGGACCGGGCCGGCCGCTTTGAGACCGCCGAGGGCGGGACGATCTTCCTGGACGAAGTCGGCGAAATCCCGATGGACGTCCAAAACAAGCTCCTGCGCGTGCTCCAGGAAAAATGCTACGAACGCGTGGGAGACGACCACACGCGACGCGCCGACGTGCGCGTCATCGCGGCCACGAATCGCGATCTGAAACAGGCCATCGCCGCCGGCAGGTTCCGCGAAGACCTCTATTACCGGCTGAACGTTTTCCCGATCCAGGTCACGCCGCTCCGGGAAAGGCTGGACGACGTCCCCCTGCTGGCGAAACATTTCGTCGGACTTTCCACGCGCGATTTAAAAACCGCCAAGCCGCGCCTGACCCGCGCCGGTATCGCGAAACTGCAGGACTACGACTGGCCCGGCAACGTTCGCGAGTTGCGCAACGTGATCGAGCGTGCCGTGATTCTGGCTCGCGGCGGCGCGTTGGATTTTGAGTTGCCGATTGCCAGCCGGCCCTTGCCGGCTCCGTCGGCGGTTCGGGCCGGTGACGTTCCCGAGCCGGGATATTTCACCGAAGCCGAACTGCAACGCCGCGAGCGCGACAATCTTTGGCTCGTGCTTCAGAGCGCCAACTGGAAGATTAAAGGTCCCGACGGCGCAGCCGAACGACTCGGTGTAAAACCCACCACCTTGCTGTCACGCATGGGCAAGTGGGGGCTGAAGAAGCCGGCAGAATAATCTTCGGTTGGGAAATCGCTATTCTACACTTGTTCGGGAGGCGTATGGGGGGTAATCTGAATTAACGCGTTTGATGACGTCTGGTGCCGGCCGCAGACCCTTGAAGGAGGTGCCGTGATGAAAATGACAAAGATGCTCGTGGCCGTGATGCTGGCTGGGTTGAGTTTGGCCGTTGGCACGGCCGTGGCGAACAATGTTGTGGTGACCAGCACCGACCTGAAAGTGCCGGGCTCAGGCACGGTCACGGTTGAGTTCGATATTTCCTGGGACAACTCATGGCGGGACGGTGTAAACCACGACGCCTGCTGGGTGTTTGTGAAATATTCGATTGATTCGGGTACCAACTGGAGCCATGCCACGATGGCCGACAGTGGGACGAATCCCGCCGGCTTTTCCAGCGGGACAGGCACGGGGATTGATATCATCGTGCCGGCGGACAAGCAGGGAGTGTTGGTTCAGCGAACGGCGGCAGGCACGGGTACGGTGGCGAACACGGATGTGCAGGTTGTGTGGGATTTCAATGCCGATGGGGTATCCGCGAGCAAGAGCGCCCGGGTGAAGGTGTTTGCCATTGAATTGGTCTATGTGTCGGAGGGCTCGTTCCATGCTGGCGACGGCACGATTACCTCGATACAGGGGCAGTTTGAGGATGGAAAATTCACGAATGCCCTTCAGATCGTCTCGGAAGGAGCATTGACCCTCGGCGGAGGCGGAGCAGGCAGTCTGGGAAACAATAATGGCACGGGGATGTCTCCAGCGGATGATTTCAATGACACGACCAGCAAGCCGCTCCCGCTATCCTTTCCCAAGGGTTATGGCGCATTTTATCTGATGAAGACCGAGATTTCGCAGCGGCAGTATTGTGACTTTCTTAACACGTTGACGGTGACCCAGCAGGGGAACAGGCATTACGGGCCATTGTATTTCAACAGTTATCGTAACTTCATCAAGAAGTCAGGGGCCAGTCCGGCCTTTTTCGGTTGCGACGCAAACAACAATGCCGGCGCTGTCACCAACGCAAACGTGTCGCTGCTGAATCAG
>MHBQ01000009.1 GCA_001803315.1 Lentisphaerae bacterium RIFOXYC12_FULL_60_16 | reverse complement strand
GGACCAACCGATGCGGGTACCATACAGGGTCATAATCGGTTTGCCAAGCAGGGAACGCTACGGTCAGCGGATTTGATGTTGAAGTGCCAAACCCCGGATGTAGACTCTGCCGCATGCCTTTTTTTGAGATCGTGGTGATTGGTTTGGGGTTGTCGATGGATGCGCTGGCCATATCCATCACCAGTGGTGTCACGCTCCGGCCGTTTCATCTCCGACATGCCATGGCGCTTGGGTGCTGGTTCGGCGGGTTTCAGGCCTTGATGCCGTTGTTGGGCTGGCTGGTGGGCAATCGTTTGAGCACCTGGATCAGTTCATTTGATCATTGGGTGGTGTTCGGCGTGCTGGTGTTTATCGGTTGCAAGATGATCTATGAGTCGTTCCGGATTTCCGAAGTCGAAGCAAAAGCACCGACCTTGGATCATAAGGTTTTATTTGTGCTGGCGCTGGCGACCAGCGTTGACGCGCTGGCGGTCGGATTCAGTTTTGCCTTGCTGGATGTGGCCATCATGATGCCGGCGATCATCATCGGCGGGGTGACCTTCCTGGTGTCGTTTTGCGGGGTGATAATCGGTGACCGGTTCGGGCATTTGTTCGAGCGCAAGGCGGAAGTGCTGGGCGGATTGGTCCTGATCGGTATGGGGATTCGAATCCTGGTCATACACTTGACCGGTGTTGTGGATTAAAGGAAGGGAATGATACATGCAGATTACGTCGGGGTTGATGGAAGGCCAGGTCTTGCAGCGTAACCGGAAGAACCAGGCGTCGGCCGTGCTGTGCGGGGAATGTGCAGGCGAGGGTGCGGTTGAAGTCCGTGTGCAGGCCAAACAACGGCCGCTCAAGGGGTGGAACTGGAAGCGGGCCGGCAAGGCGGTTGGCGGCCGGTTTGAGGTGAAGCTGGCGGGGATCCCGGCCGGGGGACCGTATCGTCTCGAATGCCGGGTGGTTCAGGGTTCCCGCACCACGGACCGCCTGACCGTGCGCGAATGGTTCGTGGGTGATGTATGGTTTTTGGGCGGCCAGAGTAACATGCAGGGCATCGGGAACATGGCCGATGCGCCCAAGCCGCACCCGCTGGTGCGCGCATTCTACATGCGGGATGAATGGGGACTGGCCGTCGATCCGCTTCATATTCTGGCGGAAGCGGTGGACCCGGTCCATAACGGCGGGGTCCGCATGTCCGGCGAGGCGCTGCAGCGGCTGATCCGCAACACCTTCAAGGGCGTTACGGCGGGCGTGTATTTTGGCCGGGAAATGGTGGAGCGAACCGGTGTGCCGCAGGGGCTGGTTTGTTGTGCGCATGGCGGCACCAGCATGGACCAGTGGAATCCGGAGTTGCGCGACCAGGAAGGCAAGTCGTTGTATGGCGCGATGGTTCGGCGGTTCCACAAACTGGGCCAACCGGTGCGCGGCATCCTCTGGTACCAGGGTGAATCCGATGCCTCCGAGATTTCGGCCCAGGTCTACACGGAAAAAATGGAACATCTGGTGGCGGCCAGCCGGCGCGATTTCAACGATTCGACCCTCCCGTGGGTGGTGGTGCAGATCGGCCGTGTGGTCGCACCCGGTTGGACCGCGAAATGGTGGAATGTCGTCCAGGAAGCCCAGCGTCGTCTGCCGGAACGGATCAAGCGGCTGGATGTGGTGCCATCCGTTGATCTGAACCTGGATGACGGGATTCATATTTCCGGGCGGGATTTTGCCGTGTTGGCCAATCGCCTGGCGCGGGTGGCTGACCGTTTGGCCATGGGCAATCGCAGGGAGTCGGGTGGCATTCAGCCGATATCCGTCAAATCCTTTTGCCGGATCCGTCGTCCGGCCCCGGCCGTATTCGGGATCGAGGTGGTGTTTTCAGGGGTGTCGGGCGAGTTGCGGTCTGCCGGCCGGCCGGTTGGCTTTACCGCGGTCGATCCGGATGGGAAGCCGTACCCGGTTATCTTCAAGACCGAGTTGAAGGGCAACCGCGCCTACCTGTATACGGTGACTGCTGCCGATACGGTCTGGGCCTTGAGCTATGGATCGGGGTGTGATCCGGTATGCAATGTCACCGATGCACAGGGAATGGGGGTCCCGGTTTTCGGACCGCTGTCCCTGAGCGGCTTGAGAGGCTCGGCGTTTCTGGTCCGCTGGAAGATCCGGGGGCCTTTTGCCGCTGGTGAAAACCTGTCCACGGAACCCGTTCCGCCGTCGAATCCGGATTTGGCGGACTGGCGGACCCCGTTTTCGGTTACCCCTGCGTTGGTCATGCCGCAGGATGTACAGAAACCGGTACCGGGCTGGTTCTGTTTCCGGACGGCATTCCAGGCGGATGCGGAACGTACCGTGATGTTGTCCATGGGTGCTGATAGTCCTTACAAGGTGTGGTTGAATGGCGCGGAAGTTGCCTGCAACAAACAGGCAACCAATCCGTGCAATCCGGATGAGTACCGGCACCCGGTGACCGTGCGGGCCGGACGGAACGACCTGGTGGTGCTGTTCGATGGTCGCAACGGCATGGGCTGGGGGATTGCCGCCCGTTTCCTGGCGGTCAACAAGCGCGAGGAGTTGCCGAAAACCGCCATCCAGGAATTGCAGGATCCGCAGGGGTGATGCACAGGTGTCGTGGCCCTTGGGGTCAGGCCAGGCAGCGGCGGATGCAATCCGCCATGCCGCGGAGGAATGAGGCGGTGCCGAACTGCCGGGCGTGGGTGCGGATGACCGCCGGGTCCCAGCTTTGCGTGGCGGCCTGTTCGACGGCGTCGCGCAGGGCGGGTTCGGTGGGTTCTGTGAAGAACCGACCGGTGATGGTGTCGCGTACGGTTTCGAGCGCGCCGCCGCGGCCGAAGGCCACCACGGGTTTGCCGCAGGCCTGGGCTTCGAGTGGGACAATGCCGAAATCCTCTTCACCGGGAAACACCAGCAACCGGCAGTTCCGGTACAGGTCGAGTACCCGGTCATCGGGTTGCCAGTCCAGGAACCGCACGTTCGGACCGGCCCGGGATTCGAGGCGGGCCCGTTCACTGCCGACCCCGACAATGCGCAGCGGGAACCCGGATTTCGAATAGGCGGACACGGCCAGTTCGATCCGCTTGTAGGGGACCAGCGCCGAAACAATCAGATCGAAGTCGCGGGTGCCGGCGGTTGACCCCGGGGTGCAGCGGTCGGTGTCCACGGGCGGGTAGACCACATCCGATTCCCTGCCGTAGAACTGCCGGATCCGGTCCTGCACATGGCGGCTGATGGCTACGAAACGGGTTACCCGTTGCGCGGTGGCGCGGTCCCAGTGCCGGAGCCAGGCGAGCAGGGGACGCACCGCCAGGGCCCGCAGGGGCTTGCTCCCGAAGTATTCCTCAAAAAACGTCCAGGCATACCGCATGGGGGTGAAACAATAGCAGAGGTGGGGGGTGCCGTGGGCCGGCCGCAGGCTCTTGGCCACGCAATGGCTGGAGGTGAGCAGCAGGTCGGCCGGCGGAAGCCGGAACTGTCCGACAACAAAGGGGAACACCGGCAGAAAGGACCGGTAATGCCGCCGCATACCGGGGATCTTCTGGAGCCATGACGTGTGAATGGGGTGTTGGTTGATGGCGGATGAAATGACATCCGGGTAATGCAGGAGTGTGTGGATGGGGGCGTTGGGAAAGACCCCGCACAGGGTTTCCAGCACGCGTTCGCCGCCGCGCATCCCGGTGAGCCAGTCATGGCCGAGCAGGATGGAACGACGGGAAAGGTCGGACGGGAAAACGCCGGCATCGGTGGTGGCGGATGAGGGGGGGACGGGTGGGGTCATGAGGTTTTAAGCAGTTCGTTGTAGAGGGTAAGGGTTTCCGTGGCGGTGCGTTCCCAGGTGAATCGCCGGGCCTGTTCGATGCCGCGTGCGCGGAGCCGGGCGCGTTCGGCCGGATCGGCCAGCAGGCGGGTGAGGTGGACGGCAAACCCATCCTCGTCGTCGGGCTCCAGCAGGACGGCGGCATCGCCGGCGACTTCCGGCAGCGATGCAGCGTTGCTGGAAAGGACGGGCAGGCCGGACGCCATGGCCTCGAGCACCTGGAGGCCGAACCCTTCGTAACGGGAGGGGTGTACCAGCAGGTCGGACTGCTGGTAGGTTCTTACCAGATCAGCATCGGACAGGTAGCCGGTCCAGTGGACGATATCGGTGATCCCGAGCGAGTTGGCCAGTGCCTGGGCTTCGGGGTAGCGGGGGTCGGGTGAGCCGGCGATGGAGAGGCGGATCGGGAACGGGCAGAGGGTCCGTGCCTTGGCCACCGCGCGCACGAGGACGGTCAGGTTCTTGTAGGGGTCGGCCCGGCCGACGTAGAGGAGGCGACCCGGCCGGTCCGGGGTGGGCATGACGGGTGGATCGGGGGGTGGCTGGAATTTGGATTCCACACCATTGTAGATCACGTGGACTTTACCGGTCTGGCGGGCGGGGATACGCAGGATGCGGGTGATGTCGTTACGGGAGGCGCGGCTGACGGTGATGATGCCGTCCGCGCGCCGGGCGATCTGGCGCATCAGGAATCGATAGAGGGGTGCCAGCCGGGTTTTGCGGGCCTTGGGCGTGGCTTCGGGGAACAGCATGGGAATCATGTCGTGCAGGGTGACCACGGCACGGATACGGCCGCGCCGGCCGGCCGGGAAGGCCGCCAGCGGCAGCATCGCGTTCGGTGCATGGTACAGGTTTGCATGTTCCCGGAGCAGCAGCCACGGGAGCCGCCATTGATTGGAAGGATCGAACAGCCCGTAGGGAACCAGCCGGGTCTGGAAAGCCGGATGGCCGGCAATGCCGGTTTCGGTGATGGTGCGGTCCCGGATGGCAGGATCCTGGAACAGGAGCAGGAAGCGATGGGAGGACTCGAGGCGGGCCAGGCCGGCAATCAGGCTGCGCGTGTAATGGCCGATGCCCGAGATTTCCGGGAAGATCCAGCGTGCGTCGATGACAATAGTCATGGCGTGGATCCTTGGTTGTTTGGGCCGGTTCCGGGCTGTGGGGACAACCCGTAGGCGGCGGCGGTCATGCGGGCAGTCTGGTCCCAGGTGAATCGGGCGGCCTGCTGGCGTCCTTCCCGGATAAGGCGTTCGCGCAGGGTCGTGTCGGTGCAGGCGCGTTGCAGGGCGTCGAGCCAGGCGTCGTGGTTGAAGGTGTTCAGCACGAGTGCGGCGGCGCCGAGTACCTCGCCCAGTGATCCGCCGTTGGAGGATACCACCGGTGTGCCGCAGGCCATGGCTTCCAGCGGGGGGAATCCGAACCCTTCGTAATGGGACGGCATGACCAGGCAGGAGGCGCCTGCGTAGAGGGCCGGCAGGTCGTGGTCGTCGATGAATCGGATCCAGCGGATGGAGCCGGTTCGACTTGAGGTTTGCATGCGGCGGACAATGGGTTCGTATTTCCAGCCCGGCATGCCGGCAATCACCAGTTGGCCGTCGAACCCGGACCAGCGTTCGAACAGGTCGATGAGGAAGGGGTAGTTCTTGCGCGGCTCGAGAGTGCCGACCGCCAGCAGGTAGGGGCCGTCCAGGGAGAGCCGTTGCCGGGTGGCGGTAATGGCCTCCGGTGATTGCGGGGTGAATTGCGGTCCGATCCCGTTGTAGACGGGGAAGATCCTGGATCGGTCGATGGGGTAGATGTCGGCCAGTTCATCGGCGCTGAAACGGGACACCGTGATGATTGAATCGGCGCGGCGGAGGGTGGCGGGCAGGGTGGCGGAGAGGTAGTCCAGGTTCCGCTGTTCGGCGAATTCCGGGAAACGGACGAAGCTCAAGTCGTGGATGGTGACCACTGCCCGGCCGCGGCGGAGCGGGGGAATGGTGAAGTTCGGGAAATGGTAGAGGTCGGCCGGGCCTGTAAACCAGTCAAACGGGGGGAACCGGATGGTTTTCCATGCCAGTTGGGCCAGGCGGCCGGGGCACCAGGTGATGGGGTGGAGGCTGTCGGCGGGCATACCGGCGGGGCGTCCCTTGCCCTGGAAATCGAAATAGGAGAGCTGGAGGGTATGGCCGGGCAGGTGGTTGGGCAGGTATTCCACCAGATGGCGGACATATCGGCCCACACCGGCCCGCTGGGTAACGGCAGCCTGAATGTCGATACAAATGACCATGCCGCAAGACTAGAGGCGGGATGGCCCTGCGGAAAGGGAAAAATTGATGGTAGAACGTGGAGCGTATGGTCTGGTCCGGCTGGAGCCGGCGCGCGTGCCGGGGCGAAGTGTCCGCACGAAGCCTGGACCTCGCCCCGGTCTGGGAGGCTGGAGGGGGTGGCAGGCCGTATGATGAACCGGCGGGCTTCCATTTCGGGGCAACGGATTCGCGTGATATGGCCCCATCCGCTGCGTTGGATCCGTCGGCGCATACCAGGAGTATGGCGCCGACGGCTCCGCCTTGCGGCTGGAGCCATCTGACGCGAAGCCGTTGCCCTTTTCGAAATGGAAGCCCGGGTTTACCTCGCGGTCCGGGCGAGTACGCCGGAACCGCGATGGAATATGGAAAAGAGTATAGAGGTGTGCGGAGCGCATGGAGGCCCAAGCTCCGTCGAAGGGCTGTCGCCGCCGTATGGTCTGGTCCGGCTGGAGCCAGCGCGCGTGCCGGGGCGAAGTGTCCGCACGAAGCCTGGACCTGCTGGTTCGATTCAGTCTCGATACACGTCTTTGCGGTGTCCGACTTTAACGACGCACACGACGAGAACGTCGTCATGAATCTCGTAGAGCACGCGGTAGACTCCGCACCTGAGCCGGTACTTATCCGTTGCGGTGAGTTTTCTGGCTTGTGGCGGCCGTGGGTTGTCGGCCAGGGCTGCAATGGCCGCCACGATCCGCCGGACATCCCGCCGGGGAATCGGATCGAGATCCTTGCTTACCGACTTGCGGAACCGGATCTCATAGCTTGCCATGGCGCTTGAGTTCCTTCACAAAATCTTCGAATGCGATCGATGGTTCATTCTTCCGCGCATCGAAGGCCGCCAAATCCTCGGCGTCCTCGGCCAGTTCATCACGGACGGCGTCATTGAGCAGGTCTGAGACAGACCGCGATGTCTCCACGGACTTCAGGCGCAAAGCCCTGTGCAACTGCGGCTCAAGGTAGACCGTCGCTCGCTTCGTCAAGGTTGTCATCATACACCTCCATTTCCGACAGCACTATAGCGCTAAGGAGTTATAACGTCAAGCCGTTGTTCATTCTGCTGAATTGAACGAGACTGTCGTGAAAATCGGAAAATCGAGAAGACAAAATATTTGCAGAAATTTGCGGAAATTGCACCTGGTGTTTCCCGGCATGCAAGGTGCCGGGGAATCGTGGATGCGGTAACGGACGGGCAATCGCCGATCCAGGAATTACCTGTCAGGGACGGGAGGGACGGTGTTCAGCCGTTGGGGGCGATTGTTCGGCTGATGCCTACTCTTCCCACTGTGGATTCCAGACAGCCTCCCAAAGATGTCCGTCTGGGTCTTGAAAGTAGCCGGAATATCCGCCCCAGAAGGTGTTGTGTGCTGGCTTGACGATAACCGCTCCCGCCGCTTGAGCCTGTGCCATAACGGCATCTACATCTGCCTTTGAAGAAACGTTGTGCCCCAGCGTCATTTCAGTTGCACTGATTGGATCCAATGCGAGCCCTGTGTCGTGTGCGATGCTTCTTCGAGGCCATAGAGCAAGGCGTAAACCCGCCTGGAGTTGAATGAAGACAACTCCGCCATACTCGAACTCCTTTCCGATAATACCATCAGTAGTAAAGCCAAGCCCGTCGCGGTAGAAGCGTAGGGACCTTTCTAGGTCGTTAACACCGACAGTGATGACAGTAATTCTTGGCTTCATTTGTGAGTTTTTCCTTCAAGCCGAACGCTGGCGTTGAGGAGCGAGGTTTATCGCGTTGCCTCCGGCGCCTTGTTCGGCCCGTTCTCTCTCGTCCAGTTCCACCAGCCTCTGGCGTTCAGGACTACGAAGATGCTGCACGCGATCACCGTCGCTGCGCTATCGGCAAGCACAGCAAAGGCAATCCATGCCAGATTCGCCACGACGCCAAGAAAGAAGCCGAGCTTCAGTCGCTTCCCCAGCAGGTAGATCGACAGAGCATTCAGGATCATCGCGATCCAGTCGATGCCGTAGTACTTGGTGATCGCTTCCCACATATTGTCCATTCCTCGCCCAACGGTGGCGGTGACCGGCGGTGTACCCGCCGCGGGTTCACCGTACGTATCGGCCGCCTTGTTGGCCTCTTTCTTTGTCCCAGAACTGACGGGGGATCAAAATCTCCAGAGAACCGATCCGGTGTAACTTGAGAATCTCCTTGTCGCCCGTGACAAGCACTTCTGCCGCCCCGTTGAGCGCGGAAGACACAATGGCCACATCAGCCGGATCGGGCAGCGGCACGTCGTGAAGTGGCATGGCGTCTGACGCGCGCGTGTCCCGTTGAAGAAGCCAAACCACATCGGTAATCACGTCCGGCGACGCGCCGAACTTGCCCTTGAGAACCCGACGCAGTTCCGCGATGAGGTGCTCGGAAACCACAAGGTCATGAAACGCGATCACCGTTCGCAACACGTCCGCGCACAACCCGCGTGTCGCCGTGGCACTAGCGATGACATTGGTGTCCAGGAATATCCTCATGTGATCTTGGCGAAGACGTCCTCGTCCGTGAGAAATCCCCTTGCCTCGGCAAAAGGCATCATACGCCGGCGAATGGTTTCAAACTGCGTCAGCCGCAGCTGTCGCCGGAGCGCATCGCGGGCCACTTCGCTTCGGCTCCGTCCGGCCTGGCGGCTGGCCTTCCCAAGTAGCCGATCAAGATCGTTGTCCAATCGTATGCTGAGTGTTGCTGTCTTCATGTCTTACAATGTATGACACTTTGCGTTTTCTGTCAATCATCGCTTTGGGCCAACTATACGTTGACCGGCTGGTCACAATTCTCTTAAGCCGTCAGCTGTGAGGGTTCTCCTGACAGCAAAATTCAGCATATCCCCGATAGCGGGGAACTCAAGAGAGTTTCACGATAAAGCACGTATTGTTTGCACACTGTGAGCGGTCCCGATGAGACAGCGAAGAAACTAAAGAGGGGACGGCGTCGCGGGAGCTCCGCCCTCCAGGGACGGGAGGGGAAGGGGAAGTATTCATTGTTCAGAAGAGAGTGTTCAGATGAAACGATTTCGTTCGCCTGACACCTGAAACCTGACACCTGTTTCAGGTTTCAGATGGAGCCGTTCACGGTCGAGTTAAAAGACATTGCATCCCGTAACCGGGTCGTCATTATATTGCCCGCACGTTGAATGCCGGATTTTACGAAATGGGTTTGCCTATACAGGGGCGGAGAGGGTGAGTCGTTTATGAAGGATCTGCGGGTGGGGGTTATCGGGTCGGGGGGACGCGGCGGATTGGCGGTTCATGCGCATCGACCAGGGAAAGGTTCCGTGGTCGCGGCATGTTGCGATTCGAATCCGGCGGTGTTGGAATGGAACCGTGAGCGGTATGGCAAGGACGTATTCACCACCAAGGATTACCGGAAACTCCTCGACCAGGACCTGGATGCGGTGTTTGTGACCACCCCCGATTTCCTGCATGAGGAACATGCGCTGGCGGCGCTTACCAAGGGGTTGGGTGTTTATCTCGAAAAACCCATGGCCATCACGATCAAGGGGTGTGACCGCATCCTGGCGGCGGCCCGCCGGGAACGGGCGCGCCTGTTCGTCGGGCACAACATGCGCTACATGACGGTGTTCATCCGCATGAAGCAGATCATCGACCGGGGCGACATCGGCGAAGTGAAGTCGGCCTGGTGCCGTCATTTCGTCTCCTACGGCGGCGATGCCTATTTCCGGGACTGGCATTCGGAACGCCGCTACACAACGGGACTGCTCCTCCAGAAGGGCGCGCACGACATCGACATGATCCACTGGCTGACGGGCGCCTACTCGAAACGCGTGTCGGCCTTTGGCAACCTGGCGGTATATGGTCGGTGCAAGCGCCGCCCGAAAAGCGAGAAGGGGATTGCCACCTTCAATGCCGCCCACTGGCCACCGTTGAAACAGCAGGGGTTCAGCCCGGTGATCAATGTGGAAGACCAGAATGTCATGATCATGGAGTTGGAGCGGGGAATCCTGGGCTCGTACCTGCAATGCCACTTCACGCCGGACTCCTGCCGCAACTACACGATCATCGGGACCGAGGGACGCATCGAGAATGTCGGCGACGGACCGGAAAGCCCCATTTTCCTGTGGAACCGGCGCAAAGACGGATACGAGATGATCGGCGATCAGGTCTTTCGCGGCGGGACGGTGTCGGCGAGCGGGCATGGCGGAGCGGACGAGGTGATCGTGCAGGAATTTCTGCAGTATGTCCGGAAGGGCGGCAAGACGACGGCCACGCCGGAGGCGGCGCGCATGGCGGTGGCGGCCGGTTGCCAGGCGACGGAATCGCTTCGCAACGGCGGCAAACCGATGCATGTGCCGGCGCTTAAGGAGTGAGGGGAGGAAGCAGGCTATGCGTTTCGGGATGCGTCAGGTCGGTATCGGGATGCTGGTGGTGGGGTTGGCGATGCGGATGCCGGCGGGCGAACCGCCGGCAGGCACGGAGATCGTGCATCCCGGTGATGGGGCGATCATGGTGTATGTCCCGGCCGGGGAATTCACGATGGGACTGGATGCGGCGGATGTGGTGAAGATCGCGAAGGATCTCGGGTATGCGGACCCGGAGGCGATGTGGGCGTGGGAGGCGTTTCCCAAGCGGGTCATCAACCTGCCCGGGTATTTCATCGATCAGCATGAAGTGACCATTGAACGGTGGCAGGCATTCGTCAAGGCAAGCGGTGTTCAGACCAAATCCAATGAGTCGCCGCAGCATTTCGACAAGCCGGACCGGCAGTTGTTGCCGGCCGCCGAGATGACCTGGGAACAGGCGGGGCAGTATGCGACGTGGGCGGGCAAGGCGCTGCCGACCGAGGCCCAGTGGGAGAAGGCTGCCCGGGGTACGGATGGACGGTTGTATCCATGGGGCAATGAGTCGCCCACCTGGAAGCACGGGCATTTCGGGGAGAACAAGAACCAGCCGGGCGCCGGGGAGGCTGCGAAGCTTTACACGTGGGTCGGTCGTTATCCGGATGGCGTTTCACCGTATGGCGCGCTGGACATGCTGGGCAACCAGTATGAGTGGACGTCTGAAACCAATTTTCCGTATCCGGGGAATCCGCATGCGGAGAAGATGAAGGACTATGCCGGGCAGATGATCGTGTTGCGGGGCGGGTCCTGGTACCATGGGTGGGTGGGGTATTATGCCGCCAAGCGGTTCGGGTTCAGGCCGACGGAGACCTATTATCATGTCGGGTTCCGGACGGTGTGGACGCCGCCGGAGGGGTATTTCGAGTCGGATGATTTTGCGCAGGCGCGTGCGAAGGTGGCGGCCCGGAAGCAGGCGTTGGATGCCCTGCGTGCATTGATCAAGCCGTGAGGTCAGGGGCTTAGTCAGGGTTTCCAGCGGGACCAGGTTCCGTGCGGAAGCGGCAGAACGCCAGGTTTGCCGATGAGCGCCATTTCACCGGATTCGACGGATCCGCCCTTCAATCCCCGGCTCAAGAGGTTTTGCAGGATCAGCGGACTGAATGCCGGGGTGTGGCAGCTTAGCAGGACGAAGCAGGGTTGTGCGGACAGCAGCGATGCGCATTGCCGGAGCGTGTTGGGAAGATTGGATTCGATCTTGTAGACTTCGCCGGATTTGCCGCGGCCGAATGACGGGGGATCGAGGATGATGGCGTCGTAGCGGGTTCCACGGCGGATTTCGCGGTCGAGGAACTTGGTCACGTCATCCACGATCCAGCGGATCGGGCGGGTGGCGAGCTCGTTCAAGGTCGCGTTTTCCCGGGCGCGGGCCACCATGCCCTTCGAGGCATCCAGATGGCAGACGGAAGCGCCGGCCTGGGCGGCCGCCATCGTCGCGCCGCCGGAATAGGCGAACAGGTTCAGGACCGACAGGGGGCCGGTGCGTTTGGCGGCTGTGTTTTGCAGGGTCTGGCGGATCCATTGCCAGGCATCGCGTTGTTCGGGGAAAATGCCGAGATGGCCGAAATCCGTGGTGGACAGGCGGAACCGGATATCGGCGACGGTGATGTTCCAGGAATCGGGGAGTTGGCGGTTCACGGTCCAGGCGTGCCCGTCTTCGCGGTCGAAAGAAGCATCGGCCTTCCATTGATCAGGCGGAATTGAGGGTTCCCAGACGGCGGCTGCGCAGGGACGGATCAGGATATGGGGGCCGAACCGTTCCAGTTTTCGGCCGTGCCCGCTGTCGAGCAGTTCGTAGTCATCGGGAATCGTTTTTGACATGGGCGCCATCATACGGGACGTGTTGGCCGGGATCGAATAGAAAATCGCAACACGGCGGAGGATGAAAGTGATGGTTAGTGGTTTTCCGGAATTCTGGTGTTGGAACGGATTGTCTGCCGGAGTTCCATCCATCCCATGAACGAATAGAAGCAGAGCCCGAGGGTATAGAGGCCGCGGGTTTTCACCAGATGGTTGTAGAACCACGGGTTGATTATCCGCCAGAAAAGAAAAATCAGTCCCAGCGCCAGCAGGGATGCGGTGAGGCATTTTCCGGCGAGGCGGATCTTTTCCAAGAGCGGGCCTGTATCGGGCTGGTTGATCGCGACATGGATGATCCGCGGAATCATCACGATGGCAAAGGTTGCCGCCAGCCAGCGGGGATCAAAGTAGTCGGTCCTGAAGAGCGGTTGCGGCAAGCCGTGGCCGCAACGGCTCGGGTTCGAACGGATACCCCAAGATGGCAACCGGCCCCACCAGGCATCGGATGATGGCGTTAAATTGTTTACGCATGATGGCCGGACACCCCCTATGCACTTATCCTGCCGGATGTGTGGAGTTCGGTTGGTGTGCAGATGAGTACATCCAGATTTCCGTAGCGCCTGGTGTAGGCGGGGGCGCCGGAAGGGCTGATCAGGTAATTACGGCCTTGGGGATAGTAAGTACGGAAAAGCTTCATGGAGGAGCTGTCGAAATTTCCCGGGTCCCACTTGCACTCGATGATGTCTACTTCGTCACGGCGATGGGCCAGGACGAAATCAAGTTCATGGCCGCTTTTGGTGCGCCAGTAGCGGATGGGAGTGTCTGGGAAACGGGCTTGAAGGTGTTCGAGAACAAGGTGTTCCCAGAGCGTCCCGAAGTCATCCGGGCGTAGCGGGTCCCATCCGCGCGCGAAGCTTACAAATCCGGTATCGAAGGCATACACCTTGGGTTGTTTCACCAGTTCGTGCTGTCCACCGCCATGGAAAGGACGCACCAGGGTGGCGGCGTGGGTGATCTCCAGGGCGCGCAAGTGGCTTTCTACGGTGGGACGCGAGATGCTCAACGCGGTTGCGGTCTTGGTTATGTCGAATTGTCCACCGCTCTGACGCATGATGTATTCGAAGAACGCGTTGAAACGGTTGATATCCCGAAACCCGAACAGCCGCTGGATATCGCGGGCGAAGAACGAATCCAACCATTCGCGGTAGAAGGCGACCGGTTTGGTTTCTGCCTGCAGGGCGCGGGGTAACCCGCCATGGAACAGGCGTTGTGGCAAGGTCACGCCGAAGGACAACAATTCGTCATACAGCACGGGTGTCAAGTGGACCGTCCGCTTGCGGTCTGTCAGTGTATCGCGGAACTTCCTGCTGGCTGCCAGCGTCGACGAACCCGTTGCGAGGATTTTAAGTTGCGGGAATGTGTCCGCGCCAATCTTTAACAGGCGGGCGGGATCTTTGAGCTGGTGTATCTCGTCGAAGACCACGATGGGCTTGGTGCAGTTCCGAAAGAACATTACGGGGTCGCGGACCATTTCCTCGATGCTGGGCAGATCGCAATTGCAATAGACAACGCGCTCGGGTCCGAGCAATTCAGCCAGCGTAGTTTTCCCGGCCCTCCGGACCCCACATAACCAGACAATAGGCGCCTCTCGCCAAGAGGTTTCAATCCGATCCATCCAGATAGGTCTTAATATCATGGAAGCGTACTATACGTATGGTATGCCATTTGTCAATCATGATATCGGAATGAAATATGCGTTGGAGGAGTGAATCGAGGTGTACTATGTTGGCTCTCGTGAAAAAGCCCCATATTGAGATTTCGCTCCACGGCGAGCACGTGACCGAGCTTGTTGACTGGATCAAGAAGCGGTTCGAGGTCACGGTGCTCGCAGAGGAACCCGAGGACGAGTTTGTCTCCATCGAGAGCACGGAGTACTGGAAGGAGATGGAGAAGAACCGTGTCGGCAACCTCCTGGTTGGCGCCCGTCTCAAGGCCGGTCTGACGCAGGCCCAGCTCGCCGACAAGCTCGGTATTCGGCAGAACATGGTCAGCGACTACGAGCGTGGGCGTCGCACCTATTCCGATGCCATGGCCAAGCGGATCAGCCAGACGCTCCAGGTCAAGGAAGCGCACATTAAATACGGAAGCGAACAAGAGCATTGAGAGATACGGTTCACACCGCGCGGACGCGGTGTGATCCGATCGTCATGCTCGCCGTTCGTCGAAAGAGATATCATGAAGATGGTGACAGTTCAGAGTCACGAGAGCAACACGCCCGGAGTTAAGGGGACGGTCCTACAGATAACAGTATACCGATAGAGGTGTAGGTGTGGAATTGGCATCCTGAAGAACTGCTTAACTTATATCTGTAGGACCGTCCCCGCTGCCGCCGTCCCCGCTGCCGCTGGAAACTGTCACGTACAGTTCTTAGAGGGGCCGTGACCCATAAGGGTCCCTGACCTACTCGGGATCAAGAAAACAGATTGACCCATCAATGCAAATGGTATAGTTTTTATACCAGATGAAATTTGAGTTCGACTATCGCAAGAGTCAGGCAAACCGGGTAAAACACGGAATCGATTTTGTCAACGCTCAGGCCTTGTGGTCCGATCCTGATTTCGTCGAGATTCCAGCGCGGACGGAGGATGAACCGAGATTTATGGTAATCGGGAGGATTGAGCAGCGGATATGGGCAGGCGTGATCACCTATCGCGGCGAGACGGTCCGAATCATTTCGGTACGACCTGCTGGCGAAAAGGAGGTTGAGATTTATGAAGGCTAAAGATTTTGACGCCAAGTTCGACAAGGGCGAAGACGTTTCCGGATCCCTCGATTTGTCCAAGGCGCGTCGCCCGGGCCAAGTGCCCAAGCGGGTCAACGTTGATTTCCCGGAGTGGATGGTCGAATCCTTGGACCGGGAAGCCAGACGTCTCGGTGTGACTCGACAATCCATTATCAAGGTATGGGTTGCTCAACGTCTCGAAAAAGCCACAGCATAGGATGCGATGAACACTCGGGGAGGTCCCCGGCAATGCGATGGCAGTCTGCAGTTGCGGCACTCTTACTCGTACCAACCGGACCTCTGTTCGCAACGGCCCGAGACGATGATGCCGTCGTCGCCTACGAGCAATACCATGGGGCGATCCTTCGGGTCGCGTCACTCAAGGGTGTGGACCCCTTCATCTCCGCAGCCGCAATTGAGCGCCGCAAGGCCATGTCTGAGGACGCTCAGCTAAGGGGACGGTTTTATAGATTGTGGACGCCGGCCTGATAACTCCCGAATCCGCCGGTCCCGCGATGTTCCGGATGAACCGCAGACTTGTCCTTCGAAGCTTTAGCGTAGGAGGATTGACGAATTATTGGGAGGGGAGGGGGTAGAACGTTGAACGTTGAAAGTGGAACGTAGGAGTTTGTATCCGTGCCGGCTCGCTTTCCTTCAACATTCTGCGGTTGGGTATTCTGCGGTTCCGCGGTTCCGTCGAAAGAAGACGAAGAAGACGGTTATTTTCAAAACGGCTGAAGAAGAGCTCTTTCTAAAGCGGCGTTGACATCCGCGTGAACAGGGTGCGTCAATTCCTTCCTCTTGAATTCCTCGGACGCAGGGTGTAGCTTTCCAGCGACCTTCCCGCCATGCCGACGGTCAAGACCAGGTGCTTGGGAAAGCCTTTCAGGAGGGCATGCCAAAAGCCAACGCTGCGATGGTGGGCAACCAAGCAGGACGGCGATGAGGTGGAACATGGCGCAACAATTCGCAATGATGACAGGGCTTCAGAAAATGTAACCTTATAGGTTGACATGAACGTCCGATTGGTTGATATTGTTGCCGTCAAGAGTGAGTGGCAGACCGCGCACGCCATCAAAGCCCTTGAAATAGAGGGGCGAAATCCGGCGATCGCGGCAATGGCGGGGTGGGCACGCAATAATCAACAGGATTACAAACGACTGATGCGGGCAATAAAGCTTGTGTGCGGCAATGAACACCTTCGCAATCCAAAGTACCTCAAGAAATCGGACAACCCGAAACATGACGACGTCTACGAAATTCGGTCTGATAAAGGCCTACTGCGTCTATTCTGCTTTTACAGCCGCGGCACAAAGGATGTGGTGATCTGCACGCACGGTTGGGGCAAATGTTCCAGCCGCAGGCAGCAGGATGCGGAATTTGAGAAATGCGCGAGATTCAAGAGACTGTACGAGGAGTATTCAACATCATGACGACTCACACCAAGACGAATACGCTGTCCCCTGACATGGATGCCCTTCTGGCTGCAACCCCGCTTACGGCCGATTCCCAGGCCGCACTGACTGCTGCAACACCGGACTTCGACAAGGATCCTGAGTTTGTCGCGGGGCACTTGCGGGCGCAACTCGTCGAAGACGTCTATCGGGCCATGGCCGAGACCGGCCTCAACAAAAACACGCTTGCGCACAAGCTTCACAAGACGCGACAGTACGTCGGGCGGATACTCAACGAGTCCGCTAACTTCACCTTTCGTACGGTTTCCGAACTTGCTTGCGCCCTCGGCTGGCAGGTCAACGTTCGCTTGTTCGCTCCGGATGAACGTCTCTCCGTCATCAAGACCGTTACCCGTACCATGAAGGCATTGAACCCTCCGACATCGTTTCGGATTTCGAACCCGATCGGGCAGCCTGTTACATGCACCGACTACAGGACGGATCACCATTCACTGAAAAACGCCGAGGCAGCAGATGAACTCACTAAAATTGCAGCTTGATGAGTTTTTTCTCACGAAGATGATCGTTGTATGGCATCCACCAGCGAGGCCAATGCAGGTCACCTCGGAGTTCAGTTTCGGCTATGAGGTGGAACGCCATAAGACGGACACGAACAAGTTCCGCTTCAGTTTTACGATGCGGGCAAAGCCCAAACAGCAGAAATCTCCTGCCGGCTACGAGATCGAATGCAATATCCTCGGGCTCTTCTCCTTCGTTGAGGGTACAACCGAAGAGGAAATGCAGCAACTTATCCGGATCAACGGCAGCACCGTTCTCTACGGCATCCTCCGCGGTCAGATCGCCACGCTCACGGGATCTTTTCCCGGCGGCAAGTTCACGCTTCCCACCGTCATGATGCACGAAATCGTTCAAGTGGTGGAGGCTCAGAAAGCTGAACAGGCGAAGAAATCAAAAGACGCGTACGCGGCCGAGAAGAAGCACCCGCCTGTAGCCGCGGTCTGACGTGCCACGCCGAAACGTCCGCGTGAAGGCGGGTGACCGTGGATGCGGCGGCGACGGCCCTTCGATAGAGGCTCAGGGAAGAATGGCACTTACTTAAGCACTTCCTTCGATTACGGCTCGCCGGGAGTCTCGCCCTCCAAGATGGTGTCATCCCTATTCGTTGCATTCAGGGATGACGCTTCGCCCGGGACAAAATGACCGGAGGGAATCGTGGTCCGTTCTCGCGTGCCTCGCCGTAGCCCGTAAGGCGAAGGCGGGTCGTCCGCGATCGTCCACCGGACAGGGGAGGCTCGGTAGGGACACCTCGCCCTTCTATGGGGGTTGTCAAGTCACGGCCTCTGTTTGTTATAGCCTGTTGGTT
>MHBQ01000008.1:20440-22497 GCA_001803315.1 Lentisphaerae bacterium RIFOXYC12_FULL_60_16 | reverse complement strand
TGCGGAAGCAGATGTTACGCGACGAAAGCGTGGAGCGATGGGTAGACAAGATCACGACCCATCTGGATTCCATATGTGGAAAATGAAGATGAGCATCTATTTGTTGCCTTCAGTCAAGCTGACCCCTTGTGTCGGTAAAGCGTGTGATGGTTTGCGTGTCCCCCGTCATGAGTCATACGGCGCCGCGTGGCGGCAGGCGCCAGAAATCCGAATCCTTGAACCCGGCCTTTTCCAGCAGGCGGGCAGCATCCTCGAAGTCCGCCGTGTAATTCCGGTCGTGGGTGTCGGACCCGATGCTGAATTTCACCCCGCGCTCCTTCAGGCCGGCCAGGTATTCCAGGTATTGGCCGGCAAAATGGGGCGGGTATTCATGATTCTTCAAGGTGGCCCAGATGTTGACTTCCAACACGGTGCCGTGTTCGCGGAGCGCCGCGGCCAGTTCATCATGCAGTGAGGCCGGGATCACCCGGAAATCGTCGAACCAGGGCTCGGTTGAATATTTGCCGGCCGCATCCTTCCAATGGCCCATCCACCACCAGGGGTGGGCCACGATGGTGACCAGCGGATGCGTGGCCAGGAACATCAGTTGCCGGTGATAATCCCGGATCACGGCCTGCCGTTCCAGGGGCACATACAACGGCCAGTGGACACCCGCCACGACATATTCGATACCCAGTGCCCGCAGTTCTTCCGCCGTGATGGCGAGGGCCGGCGCGGCGGAGACGGGGCCCCCCTCACGGAGCCCGTATACCGGGTTGGCGTGTCCGCCCCTGGCGAGTTCATCCAGCTCCCATTGTGAGACACAGCTCATCTCGATGCCGAAATGAAAATGCGGGGACGGGTGGGTTGCCAGGTACGAAAGCCGGGAAGCTTTTACATCCGGCCAGTTGAACGGGGTGTGCAGGTGATCGGTGACGCCATAGTCGAGGATGCCGCGGCGGGCGGTGTGGCCGGGCAGGTCGGCCACCGGCATGCAGGCCGAATCGCAGGAGTGTTCCGAATGAATGTGCCAGTCAGAAGTCAGGTTCATGTGATGTCCATGGTTGTAGGGTTAAGAGGATGAGGGTTATGTTCCGCCAAAGAGCGGCTGATTCTCTTTTTGATCGCCGGTTTTCTCCTCCTCCACCTTCGCCTTGGGCTCGTAGAGGAGAACGGGACGGCAGATGCCGCCGGTGCCGAGTTCGTTGATGCCGCTGTTATCCACGGCAATCACGATGCAGTTGATCCCGTCGCGATTCAGCGCGGCCGTTATATCGGCATCGACCGGCGAAAAATATTTGCCGGGGTAGGTGTCGATCCGGGTGCCGTTCACGTACAGGTGGGCGGTATCGTCAACGCCGCCGATCCAGAGACGGAATGCATGTGCTTTTCGTGCCGGTTCGGGCAACGAAAAATCATGGCGGTACCAGGTGAGGCCGCGGAAAAACGGCGCGCCCTGTTCGTCCAGCGAGACACCGTATGTCCGGAGCGTACCCCAGGCTGAGACATCCTGTTTCGGGTCAAACCAATGATCCTGAATACCGATTCGGTCCTTGTCCAGCATGCCCTTCCAGCCGTCGGGGCAGGCATACAGAACAGTTGCTTCCTTGGCCAGCCTTCCGGCATCGGCGTAGGACGGATGGTGGGCGCTTTGGTAATACTTCCAGCCCATGCGGCCGATGAATCCCTTGTATTTTGCAATCCCGGCTTCGTGGTTTGCCTTGTAGGTGTCGTTCCATTCCGACGCCTTGGCAAGCTGGCCTTGGTTCAGTGAATCACGGGCATTGAACCAGCATTCCAGGGCGCGCAGCCCATAGGTGGCGATTTCCACCCGCTGATCAAACGGCGGCTTGCCGGTGGACTGTTTGGTGGCCTCGGTGATACAAACGGTCATTTCCTTGAAACGATCGGGCGGGAATATGCGATGCATGGACCACACATTGCCTGCAAACGCCGCAGTGGTTTCATAGGCTTCCTCAAGGATGGCGTTATACCGGCGCATGGGGTCCGCGGCGGGACCATAGAAATCCGGATAGAACGCATCGCGAATCTTGTTCACGTCGGTTTTTACATCCCAC
>MHBQ01000008.1:0-20429 GCA_001803315.1 Lentisphaerae bacterium RIFOXYC12_FULL_60_16 | reverse complement strand
GTATACGTAGGCGCCCGGAAGGTTGTGCTGCCAGTTGTCGTTCATGGATTCGATCGTGCTGTAATGGACGCCCAGCTCGTACAGTTTCGGCATGGTTTTTTCAAAGTAGAGGGTGCGCGTGAACGGCATCGCCGTGTCGGCCAGGTTGAAGTTGTACAGGTAGGAACCCATGCGCGGCACCAGGTTCCGCCAGGTTCGTATCACGTCTTCCAGCAGCATGGATGTCGGTACGGCCGGATTGCCGATACTGCCGTACCGGGTGTAGGTGATGGGGGCGATGATGGGGAAGATCATACGATGCGGTTTGAAGCGGGTGGGGGGGAGGTTGTGGTTTGAATACACGTAAAAGCCTAGATAATGGTCGGGGAATTCCGTCTCCAGCGCGGTCGCCACCTTGTTTGCCAGGTGAATGAACGGGTCGGACATGCTGGGCATCTGGAGGAGCGGATCCAGACGGCCGTCCTGCAGGGCACGTGTTTCCGGCCGTTCGTCAACCAACGCTCCGTCGTCGGGCCCGATGCAGGCTCCGTTGCCCCCGGCCCAGGTGGTTCCCTTGCGGAATTGGGCGGCGACGTTGGTGGCAAACATGGCGGCAACGGCGTCGCTGGAAAGATTGGCCTGTGTCTTGGCGGGCTTGCCGTTGATGACGGGATAATATTCCGGATGCGCTTCGAAATGTTTGCCGGCTTCCATCAGGCCGTGGAATCCGTGTCCCTGCGCCATCGCTGGGCCGCCCATGCGGTTGCGCAGGCTCCAGCGTTCTTCCGCCCAGAAATGACGCGACTGGAAATGCGGCGCGGATTCCGTGCGGCCTGCGGGGACTTTGACCGATGCCTTTTTGGGAACCACCTCGCCGAGGTCGCCGGGCGCGTACCAGCGCACGCCAAGCGTGTGAAGCAGGGATACGGCGGCATAATAGACGGCACGGTCCGACTCGCCCTGAAGGACGATGCGTGTCGGGTTGATATCGATGAGGTAGGCATCCCCGTATTCGCTCTTGACGGTCATGGGCAGTTTTTCCGGCGCCGTACCCGCGTAGACGGGCAGCAGTCCGGCCGGCGGTGTGTTGGTAACCGGGACGGTGGCGCCGCTTATTTTGCCGAGATAGGTTGAAAGGTCTTCGGCCGCCCACAGGAGATGTTTTGAGGGGTTTGCCGGCAGGACTACACAGATCCGGGAGGTTCCCTTCTCGATCAGCGTGACATCGGCTGAGAACGCGGTGGAGAGTGCAAGCATCAGACCAATGAGCGCTTTATGCATGATCGTCTCCTTATTTTCCCGGAGGAGAGTGTTTCAAAGCGGGGGGAAGGTGTCAAACGCTCCGGAGCAATGGAGAAGGGCGCATTTTCACTTCCGTGGCCGATTCATCCCGGAATACGCAGCTTGGACGGGGTCAGACTGTAAATAGCAAGTATGGCGTTGACGAGGCTGGTTGGGAGATAAGAGAGTACGTGCCGTCAAGGGTTGATTCCGGTTTGTTTCCCCTCGTGGCTTATGCCCGGCGGACACGCTATTTATTTGCC
The DNA here is from genome assembly GCA_001803315.1 of Lentisphaerae bacterium RIFOXYC12_FULL_60_16. Classification (GTDB taxonomy): domain Bacteria; phylum Verrucomicrobiota; class Kiritimatiellia; order UBA8416; family YA12-FULL-60-10; genus YA12-FULL-60-10. Next base: position 18,906 of record MHBQ01000008.1, on the reverse strand, counting down.
TTTGGACGATGGAGCGGTTTCGGCTTTGCGCCGGGCTTGGCGGCTTCCGCGGGTTTCTCGATGTTACGGCGCATGGCCTCCCGTTTCTGAAGAACCCGCCGGAGCAGTGTGCGCTTGAAGAATTGCTCCTTTTCCTCCGCCGTGAAGGCACGCTCCCTCATCGCCATGCGCCTTTTTAAAGATACCGTCGTTCCAATCTTGCGGATTACGAGTCGCCGGGCGGCATCGGTGCCACCCGTGGTCTGCTCGACTTCGATGCTGTGGCCTTCAGGCAGATCGAAGACATATACGTCTTCATCTTCTTCCCCCACCAGGAACCCGAGTTCACAGCCGCGGATCCCGATGGTTGCCATCCGTGTCTGGACCTGGAAGCGTTCAGGATTCATCTGCACGATCCTGCCGGTGAGGACGCGGAACAGTCCCTTCATGCATTTCAGGGTGCAGCTTGCTTCCTGCCTGGCGTTATCCTCGAAAACATATTCGTTGATGTCCATCTCGCCGTTCTCACCCTGGGAGATCTCGCTGCTGTCGGTAAGCAGAATTTCCACTTTCGCCCCGGCCCCGGTAAGAATTTTGTCATTCAGGAAGACCGAAGACTCTGCCTTCAGCTGGCGTACCTGGCCGCCCGCATCCGTGGCGGTGACCTTCCCCTCAACTTCGGAAACGGTCCCGGCTACCGTGTTCTCCACGGCTGCCCAGGTATAAGATGCGGCGAGTGAGGCGACAGCCAGCAACACATGAAAACGCTTCATTGGCAATCCTCCAGCTATGAAAGCTGGTACAAGTATAGCGGAACCCGGCGAAGTTGGCTACCTCAAGCGCAGACGGGGTCTTCCGGCGGAACCGCAGAACCGCAGAATGTCGAAGGAAAGCGAGCGGTCACGGATCCCCCCTTCAATATTCGGAAATAATCATTCATCAATCCTCCTACGCTAAAGCTTCGAAGGACAAGTCTGCGGTTTGCGGTTTTCTGATTCCCGGTGCCTGTCCATGTCCTATCCTTGTTCGATACGAAAGTCGGCTGACGAGAGCGGACGACGAGAGCGGTTAACGATTGGAGAGCCAATCGTGCCTGTCCCTGTCCAATCCATGCATTAGGCCATCACACCAGGCGGATCCGGAACCTCCGCAATCCAGCGTCCGTCAGATTCTCTTTCAATTTCGAGCTTCACGAAGTGAAATGTTGGTCGTTTACGGTTGTCCGTTCAATCTTCTTTTTGCCACCGTTGCGCCTGGAACGATTCAGGCCCCGCTCCTCAAGAAATCGCAGGAATGAGGAATAATCTTTGAGGGGCGCACGATTTGTGGTCGATGGCTTGACCACTGCTGATTTAATCATTGTATACCCTAAAGGGTGTATAATATCTAATAAACATATTGATATACCCTAAAGGGTGTAATATGATCTTTTTGAATATTTATATACCCGAAAGGGGGTAATGGATATGGATCCATTGATTGAGTTTGTAAAGGAGCGGCGGAGAGCCCTGAGGCTTACCCAAAGAGAACTTGCCGATAGAGCCGGAGTAGGTTTGCGTTTCATTCGTGAACTGGAGCAGGGAAAGGAATCTCTCAGGCTCGATAAAGTTGACCAGGTTCTGGCTCTGTTTGGGCATCGCATGAAGCCGGCGCCGTTCCGTATGGAGGTAGACGATGAGGAAGGCTGAAATCCATATGGAATGCCGACTTGCGGGAATCCTTGAGGAACAGGACCGTCGATATGTATTCACGTATGACCCAGCCTATCTCGCAGACAAGCAAGCCCATGCCATCAGCCTGTCACTTCCCCTGCAGGCGGAGCCGTACGAAGACAAGCGCTTGTTCCCCTTCTTTGACGGGTTAATCCCAGAAGGATGGCTTCTGGATATTGCGGAGCAAACATGGAAACTGGATTCACGTGACAGGATGGGATTGCTCCTGGCCTGCTGTCGCGACTGCATTGGCGCGGTTTCAGTCTTGCCTGTGGAGGAAACCGATGAATAGCGGAAACTGCAGGATATGTCTCCAGCCGCTTGAGGCGTCTACCTTGTATCACCAGAGTTGCTGCAAGCAACTCTTTGGTGCACCTCGGCCACCATCGATTCCATACCGTTGGGCGCAGATCAATGAGCTGGCTGAAAAGACCGTGCGTCAGCATGTGACCGTACCGGGCGTCCAGCCAAAGCTGTCGATTCATCTTGAAAGGGATGGGGCTACCCGTGCCGGCAGGTTCACGTTGGTAGGAATGGAGGGTGGCTACATTCTCAAACCTCCCGTGGAGCGCTATCCCGAGATGCCGGAGTTGGAGCACCTGACTACGTGTATGGCTCGGGATTTTGGAATACAAACGGCGGAGTGCGGTCTGGTCCCTCTTGAAGACAGCCGCCTTTGTTTCATCACTCGCCGTATGGACCGGGATGGGCTTGCGAAGCTGCATATGGAAGACATGTGCCAGCTTACCGACCGTCTCACGGAGCAGAAGTACAGGGCATCCATGGAGCAAGTTGGCAGGACCATCCTTCGGCATTCAACGAACCCTGGATTCGACGCGTTGCGTTTCTTTGATTTGGCCGTTTTCTGTTTTCTGACGGGAAATGCCGACATGCACCTGAAGAACTTTTCGCTGCTTTACAGGCCGGGCGGTGAAGTAGCGCTATCTCCCGCGTATGATCTCCTGCCCACAGTCCTTCTTCTTCCCGAAGATAAGGAGGAGACATCCTTGACTCTAAATGGCAGGAAACGACGCCTGACTCGCAAAGACTTCGAACAGTTCGGTGATTCGTTGAAACTCACAGGGAAGCAGGTAGAGAACGCATTGGATCGATTCCAAAAATGTTTGCCGGCGGCCCTTGATACGCTGATGCGAGGTTTATGCAGTCCGGAGGCGAAAGAGCAGTTCAGGACGCTGATCAAGGACCGAGGATCGCGCATGGGCATGAGTTGATAGGTGCCTGCCGTTTTTGGTGTTGATCGGCCTGCCATGAACACAAACGAAAGGAAGGGTCATGCAGACCAAGGTAACGACAGAGAAGGCGTTCGAACGCAAGTATCCGGAATCGGTGGCGCTCGTGACCACGCGCAGCCGGACGGGTGAGCCGAATGCCATGGCGGTCGGCTGGGTGGCCATTGCCTCCAGTGATCCGTGGATGTTTGTCCTGGGCATTGACTCGGCGGCCACCACCTACCGGTTGATCCGGTCCACCCGGCAATTCGTGGTGGCCTATCCGAATGAGCGCATGGCGAAAGAAACCCGCCATGTCGGCACCCGGCATGGTGTGCCCGGGGGCGACAAGCTGACCGACTGCGGACTGGTTATGCAGAAGGGACGGGTGGTCCGTGCGCCCCTGCTGGCGGATGCCGTCGCCAACTTCGAATGCGAGTTGGTCCGGATTGTCATCCCGGGTGATTGCCCGCTGGTGATCGGCAAGGTGGTGGCCGCGCATGTGAACCGCAACCACGCCCTGCGCCGGCTCTACACTGTGGCGCCGGGTTATGTGCTGAAAGGCGTCCGCCCGATGGCCTCTCGTTAATGGCTTGAACCCGGTCAGCCCGGCTTGTACACTGCGGCATGCTTTTTAAGCAACGACATCTTCCGGTGTTTGTCGGCCTTTGGATTTCCTTGGTAGGAATGCAGTTACAGGTTTTCGGGGTGGATCGGTATGTTGCCACCAACGGGAATGGAACGGCAGGAGACAGTTGGACAACCGCCTACACGAATCTTCAACAGGCGTTGAATGCCGCCGGTACGGGTGACCGGCTGTATGTGGCGGGGCACCAGTTCGTGGTGACGGCGGCGGTGACTTGGGTTGCCAGGAACGACCTGACCCTGTTGGGCGGATATGCGGCGACCAATCCCGCCCAATTTCCCGGCCCGTATGATCCGGTCCGGTGGCCGACCGTTCTGCGTCGGACCAGTGGTTCGATCCGTCTATTGACGTTGAATAATGTGACCAATGCCGTGATCGGGCGGATGTCGTTCTCCGAAGGCCGGTTTTCCTCAACCGGTGCGAACGGCAAGGGAGGCGCGCTGTACCTGATCAATTGCGGCCCGGTTATGTTTGCGGACTGCCAGTTCACCAACAACACCTGTACCGATACCAGCGGGGCGCAGGGCGGGGCACTGTATACCGCCAACACCGCGCTGACCTTGTCCAATTGCGTGTTCCGCCTGAACGCGGTGATTGGCTCGGGGAATGGTGCGGCTTCCGGAGCTGCACTCTATGCCGCGTCGGGCACGGTGACGCTGCGGGACTGCGTGATTGCCCACAACCTGGGGTATTCCGGTTGGCAGGTTTGCCGGGGTGCCGTTTATAACAACGGCGCCACGCTGCAACTCAACAACTGCCTGGTTTATGGGAACCAGTTGAACCACGAGGGGGATGGGTTGTTCCTGAATGGCGGATCGACTGTTCTGGCGAACTGCACCATTGCGGACAATGCCGGGTATGGAATTTATCGGAATACCGGATCCGCCTGGCTGACCAACTGCATTGTGTGGGCCAACGGCGATGATGTGTTCGGATCGTCCGTCACGCTGGCATATTCGGCTGTGGAGGATGGCGACAACAACCTGACCAACGGGTGTATCATGACGGACCCGGGTTTCGAGTACGGGTATTACCTGTCCGCGGCCAGCGCCAGCCGGGATGCCGGCACCGGCGCGGCATACTTGTTGTCGGCTCCCTACACCACCCGGACCAACGGCACGGTGGACGCGGCTGTCGTGGACCTGGGGTACCATTATCCGAATGGTATCGCGGCGGGAATCCAGCGGTTATATGTGGCGACCAACGGAAACGACACCTGGGTTGGAACCTCCTGGCCGACCGCCTTCCGGACCATCGGGAAGGCGCTGCAAACCGCCCGGGATGGCAGCACGATCACGATTGGAACCGGGGTTTTCACCCGTACCACGGAAGCGTTCCCCCTCACGATTCGAAACCGTGCCGGGATCCGGATCCTCGGCATGGGGCCCACCCAGACCATGGTACGCGCGACCGGCAGCAACATGCGGGTTTGGGATCTTGAACACCTCACCCGTCCCTGCCTCATCAGCGGGATCGGGTTCGGGGGAGGACAGACCAATATCACGACGTCCCCGCATGCCGGCACGGCGGATGGCGGTGGGCTCCGGATTTACTATGCGTCGGATTTCAGCCTGCTGGACTGCTCGATCACCAACAACGGGTGTTTGGATTCGACGGGCGCCATGGGCGGCGGAATGTACGGCGTCCGCTGCAACCTGACGGTATCCAACTGCACGTTCCGGGGCAATACGGCATACGGGTCCGGGAATGGGCGCGGCTATGGCGGAGGGCTTGCGCTCTCCTACGGGCAGCTCCGGCTTCAGGACAGCGTGCTGGACGCCAACACGGCGGATTGTAGCGGGCACGTTTTGAGTTATGGCGGTGGATTTTACGCGGCCAATTCAACAGTGACCCTGCACAACAACCTGATCATGAACAATGTCGCCCTGCCGGCGGGCGACGGCCTGTTCGCCACCAACAGCACCTTGTCCGTCGGCAACTGCACCATCGCCTACAACGGCGACAGCGGCGTAAACCGGGGCGGGACCGGTACGGGTAGCATCAGCAATTCCATTATCTGGGGCAATGGGGACGACATCCAGGGAAGCCTGTCGCTATCCTATTCCTGTATTGAAGACGGCGATAACAACGGCATCAACGGGTGTACCAACGCCAACCCGCAATTCGAATACGGATTTTTTCTCGCGGCGGGCAGTCCCTGCATCGACCGTGGCGGCGCCACCGCCGAAACCGTCGGGTTGGGTGGTTACACCACCCGTGCTGTTGGAACGCCGGATAGTGGTCTGGTCGACATGGGGTATCATGCGCTTGCCGGCGCCGATCTGCAATATGCCGACGTGTTTGTGTCAACCACCGGCAACGATACCTGGGCCGGCACCAATCTGGCAACCGCTGTCCGGACCATCGGCAAGGGTCTTGCGAAGGTGATCGACGGGGGACGGGTCCATGTTGGCGCCGGGCGGTATACCAACGGGCTGGAACGGTTTCCCCTCACGCTCAATACCCGCAATGCCATCTGGCTGCTGGGTGCCGGAACCAATGTCAGCATCATTGATGCATCCGGCAGCAACATGCGGGTTTTTGATTTCCTGAATCTCGGTGGGAACAGCGGGATTTCCGGGTTCACCATCACGGGCGGCAAGACCAATATTACCACCTCGCCGCATGCCGGCACGGCGGATGGCGGGGCAATCCGTCTGCAGAATTGCGCCAGCTTCACCCTGGCCTCCTGCCTGGTCACCAACAATCAATGCACGGATTCCAGTGGCGGAATGGGTGGAGCGATTTATGTTACCGGGTCATCCGTGGTGCTGACCAACTGTGTGTTCCGGCGCAATACGGCTTCCGGGTCCGGCAACGGATGGGGATTTGGCGGGGCGATTGCCGGGCTGACCGGCAGCCAGATCACGATCGACCGGTGCATCATGGAAACCAACCGCGCCGTCGGACATTCCTACAGCCGGGGCGGCGCCATCTACGGGGCGGCGCCGGTCTTCATGCGCAACTGCCTGGTGTTCCGCAACGATGCCTTGATGCTGGGAGACGGCCTGTTTTTTACCAACAGTTCCGTAACCATCGAAAGTTCCACCCTGGTTTATAACGGCGGGCAGGGGATCAACCGCGGGGGAACCGGAACCGGGATGGCCAGCAATTGCATTGTCTGGGCCAACGGGGATGATGTTGCGGGAACCGGATGGACCCTGGGGTACAGCAACATCGAGGACGGCGATAACAATGGCATCAACGGTTGTATCCAGGCGGATCCGCTGTTTGAGAATCCAGGCACATTCGATTACCGGCTGGCCAAGGCATCGCCCTGCATCAACCGGGGCATGAACCAGGCATGGATGTCCGGGTCTGCCATCGATCTGGAAGGACGGGCCCGGAAACAGGCCCGGGTGGACATGGGGTGTTACGAAGCCGACGGGCTGGGTGGTGCGGTTTTCATGATCCGGTGATGCCGGCTCCAGCGGGCAGGTAAAAACCCGGAGATGGGGCGCATTTGACTTCCGGGGGGATCGCCGGGGCATGCACCGACGGACATTTGCAGTTTGGAGTGCGGCGGCTTGACGCCGCTTTGTGTGGCTGGTACAGGACCGGGTATGAGCGATTGGCCACCAAATTCCCCACCGCACCGGCTGAGCGAGCAAGGCGCGTACGAGGGATTCAAGATCGATAGGCTCGCGGGGGTTGATGCGTTCGACCCCCAGACACCGACTCCATCGCCAAGGTAAAGCGGCGTCAAGCCGCCGCACTCCAAGTAGTGTATTGCCCCGGCGCTAGCGCCCCCCGGAAGTCAAATGCGCCCCGTCAAGCAGTGCCGGACCGATTTGGCTTGTGCCGGTTGGATGCAGCTGGAAGAATCGGCCCGCAATGACAACGGCATGGATCAGCCTGATCACGTTCCTGGTGTGTTATGTGCTGCTGGTGGTGTTTCCACGCCGCCGGTCCGTGGTGGCCTGCGCCTGCGCCCTGCTGGTCGTGGTGACCGGGGCGGTCGGGTGGCATGAGGCGCTGGTGGAACACATCAACTGGAATGTGGTTGCCCTATTTTTCGGCACCCTGGTGCTGGCGGACCTGTTCATGATGTCACGGGTGCCCGCCGTGCTGGCGGAACGGTTTGTGAACGTCACCGGGACGGTCCGGGGCGCCATGCTGGCGCTGTGTTTCCTGTCGGGCCTGATCTCGATCTTTGTGGAAAACGTGGCGGTGGTGCTGCTGGTGGCGCCGGTGGCGTTGAGCATGGCGCGCAAGCTGAAGATTTCGCCGGTACGCCTGCTGCTGCTGATCGCCATGTGTTCCAACATCCAGGGGACGGCCACGATGATCGGCGACCCGCCGAGCATGATCCTGGCGGGCTTCATGCGCATGCAGTTCAACGACTTCTTCGTGTATCAGGGGCGATTGTCGATTTTCTTTGCGGTGGAGGCCGGCGCGCTCGCCGCCGGCGTGGTGATGTATTTCCTGTTGCGGCGATACCGGCAGGCCACCGGCGAGGTGCAGGCGGAAACGGTCCGGGCCTGGATGCCGTCCGTGCTGTTGACGCTTCTGGTCACGGGGCTGGCACTGGCGTCATCCGTAGACCCCGAGTTCCGCTGGTTTGCCGGGGCGTTGACTTTGATCCTGGCCGCTGCCGGCCTCGTCTGGTATCGGTGGGTATCGCGGTGGGGCTCGGTGCGGACCCTGGTGCGGTCGCTGGACTGGGATACGACCTTTTTCCTGATCGGCATTTTCGTGGTCGTGGGAGCGGTAAGCACCAGTGGGTGGCTGGACCGGGTGGCGGCCGGCATTGCGTCCATGGCGGGGTCCCGGATCTGGGTGGCCTTTGTGCTATTGGTGCTGGTGTCGATGGTGTTGTCGGGTTTTGTGGACAACGTGCCGTTCCTGCTGGTCATGCTGCCGGTAGTGCAGAAGGTGGCGGTGCAAATGGGGGTACCCGTCCCCCTGCTGATGTTCGGCCTTCTGGCGGGTACTTGCATGGGTGGGAACCTGACACCGATCGGTGCTTCGGCCAACGTGGTCACCTTGGGGATTCTCAGGCGGGAGGGACATGTGGTATCGTTCCGCGAATACCTGCGGATCGGAATTCCCGTGACACTGGTATCCACAGCGGTGACGGCCGGTTTTGTGTGGTGGATCTGGCATACAGCCTGAACAGGAGCGGTAACCATGGAAGCGGAAGCAGTCAAGACTCCGGCGCATAAGCCGGGCGCATGGGCCCGGTTCCGGACGCATATCCGGAACCGGCTGATTTCCGGCATATTGGTGTTGTTTCCCGTCGGCATCACCTACCTGGTGCTGAAGTTCCTGTTCAATCTGGCCAGTGGGTTGCTCAAGCCGATGATCGAACAACCGCTTGAGCCCCTGCCAGACTGGGCGGTGGCGCTGATATCCCTGGTGGCGCTGGGCGTATTGCTGTATGTCGTGGGTTTCTTTGTCGGCCAGGTGTTCGGCCGGCGTCTGGTGGCGTTCGGCGAACGCCTGCTCCTGAAGGTGCCGATCCTCAAGACCGTGTACGGCGCCTCCAAGCAGACGGTGGAAGTGTTCGCCATGACGGACCGCGACAAGTTCGAATCGGTTGTGCTGGTTGAGTTCCCGCGCCCGGGAGTGCTCATGTTGGGATTTGTCTCAGGAACGTTCCGGGATCCGTCCGGAAACCTGTATTACCGGATGTTTATTCCAACCGCGCCGAACCCGACTTCGGGGTTCATGGCCATTATCCATGAACAGGAAGTCAAACCGGCCGGCATTACCTTGGAGGAAGCCATAAAGATGATTGTGTCGGGAGGGCTTCTGGGGCCGGAAACGCTGGGACAACAGCTGGGTGCGTTCGCTCCCGACAAACCGGTCACATGAACTCGCGCGGGGCCATCCCGTGCGGGGTGACCAGCACTTCAAACACCTTGCCGCGGCGCATGCGGCGCACGGTGATGTCCTTCTCCCCGACGGGAATCACCTGCCCGAGTTTGGGCAGTTTGCCGACGCGGTTGATCAGCCAGCGGGAGGTCACATCACGGGTGGGTTCCGGAGGAAGACCGACCCGGGTGAACATCTCGGTGGCCGGCAGACCGCCGCCGACGATCCAGACGCCGGCGTTGAGAGCCTGGCACATGCGGGGCAACCGGTCAAATTCATCCTCGATCTCGCCCACGAGTTCCTCCACCAAATCCTCCAGGGTGACCAGGCCCAGGATGGTTTTGGTTTGCGGATCCTGCACGATGGCGATGTGATTATGCTCGTCCACGAAGGTCTTGATGATCTGGTTGGCGGGGGTGGACGGGGCAAAGATGGTGATGGGGCGGATGATGCCGCGCAGGGTGGGGTCGGCCGGATTGGTGCGCACGCGGTACACCAGTTCCTTGAAATTCACATAGCCCAGCACCTTGTTCCGGTCGTCCGTTTCCATCACGGGAAACCGCGTATGCGGATCCTGGTGGGCCGCCACGATGGCATCCACCAGCCGGTGGGAGGCGGACAGGAAGGTGATCTGGTCGGCGGGAACCATGACGTCCTTTGCCTTCATGCCGGACAGCCGGGTGCTGCCACGGATGATCCGTTCCTGGTGATGGCCGATCAGGTTGTCCAGCCGGGCGGTTCCGGCCAGCGCGGAAATTTCCTGGAGCGTGGTGTCGACTTCCCCGTCCTTTTTTTCGAAGGGCCGGTTGATCAGGTTGATCAGGTAAATCAGGGGCCGGAGTACCTTGACCAGCACCGCCAGCGGCACCGCCATGATCGGCGCCACGGCGGCGTTGAAGCGCACCCCCAGCGCCTTGGGGAGGATCTCGGTGAACTGGAGCATCAGGTAGGTAAACACGATCGAAAAAACGGCAACCCAACGCTGGCCGACCACGATGGCAAACTGGGATCCCGCCACGGTGGCTCCGATGGTATGGGCGGCGGTGTTCAGGAACAGGATCACCGATATCGGTTTCTCAATGTCGTCCTTGAACCGTTCCCAGATGGCGCCTTCCCGCGGACGCCGCTGTTTCAGTTCGGCCATCTGGCCCGGCGTGAGACTGAGCAGGGCCGCCTCCATCACGGAACACAGGAACGAAACGGTGAACGCAAACAACACACTGCCAATCAATAACTCCACAACACACTCCCTAACGCGGGTTCACGCCCGCACGCCCGTCTAATAGATGACGGAAAACACAAGATGGAACTCGGTCGAATAATCAACAGACTAGATTATGAGGTTTCCCTGTCAAGGAAAACGCAAGTCCATGTTGACAGGATAGACCTGTTCCTGCTGAACATCCGGGGTATTGGTGTCCCGGTTTTTCATGCCGATCAATGGGCCGACGGTATGGGCCTGCAAGGGGACGGCGGGAACCGATTGAAGCACGTTGGCGACCGCCCGCTGGTCGGTGGTGTCGGAAATCCACAGGGATTCGGTTTCGGGGGCCAGGATCAACGGCATGCGGAGCTTGGTGTTGTGGATGATTGCCATGAAGGCATTGGCGGCGGTGGTGACGATGGTGAAGGTGTGCAGGACGGACCCGGTTGCCGGATCCGTCCAGGCATCCCATAACCCGGCCATGGAAAAGATCGGGTTGTCCACACCGTGGATGAACCAGGGGATTTTACGTTTACCGACGGCCTGCCACTCGAAGAACCCCGTGGAGGGAACCAGGCAACGCTGGTGCCGGGCCGGTTGCGCAAATGAGGGTTTCACCAGCACGGTTTCGGCCCGGGCGTTGCAGGTCAGGCGGCGGATATCGTTGGCTTCGGCCGGCCCCTTTATCCAGGAGGGGACCAGTCCCCAGCGGAACAGGCGGAAGGTTGCGGGGGTGGTATTGGTAATGACCGGCCAGGCGGGATGGGCGAATGCGGCGGCATGGTAGACCGGCTGGAACGTGGTGCCGGGGGCAAAATCGGCACGGTACCGGTTTTTCAGCCGGCGTGCATCGACCGTTAAGGCATTGTGAAAGCACATGGTTCAGGCGGTGACGGTGATGATGTCGTTCTGGTGGGAGGTTAAGCGTTTGAGTTTCATGTTTACGCGATACCTCCAGTCGCTATCATTCCCCGAAGCCGTTGTCCACCGTATTGGCGTGGTGCGCCCAAGTGTATGGAGGGGCGCGGCAACAGGAGCAGGCATGACAGCACACGCGATGACCGGCCGGGAACGGTTGCGGGCGATTCTCCGGAAACAACCGGTTGACCGGCTTTGCTGGACCACGCTGGTCGACACCAACACGTTGTCCCTGCTGCCCGCGGAACTCCAAGGCAACGGGGGTATCGATTTTTACCGGCACCTGGGGTGCGATGTGTTCCTCCTGAACGGGTGGGGCCTGCCGCATGAATTGCGGTCCCCGGAATTGCGGTGGGGAGCGGGTGTTACAACCGGGTGGCGGCAGGAGGGGGCCCGGGCCTTCCAGGAATGGAAGACCCCGCGGGGCAACCTCACCGCCGAGTATGACCGGGGGCATCCCGTCAAGTATCCGGTCGTTTCGCCGGAAGATGTGAGGCTGTACCGCTGGATGTGGGAACAGGCCCGGTATGTTGGCCATGACGACCGGCCGGCGCTCGACGCCCTCGACCGCATCATCGGCCCGGATGGCGTGGTGACCCGGTTCTGGGGCCCCTCCACCATTCCGCGCCTGCTGGAAAACGATATCGGGATGGAAAATTTCTACTACCTGATGGCGGATTGCCCGGACGACATGGAATCCCTGATCCGGGTGATGCACGAACAGGAGCGGGACGCCTTCCGTCTGCTGGCGGAAGGTCCCTGGGAATCGGTGACGCTGGTGGAGAATACCAGCACCTACTATATCAGTCCGGACATCTATCGCCGGTTCAACATGCCGCATCAGCGGGAATTTGTGGAACAGATGAAGGCGAAGGGCAAGACCGCCATCCTGCACATGTGCGGGCATGTGCGGACGATCCTGGATATCATCCGGGAGACCGGGTGTGACGGGATCCATACGCTCACTCCGCCGCCCACGGGAAACACCCCGTGGGAAGCGGCGCTGGATCACCTGGGGGAACACACGATCCTGTTCGGGTGCCTGGATCCGAGCGTGTTCGTCAGCGGACCGCCGGCGGACATCCCCCGGACGCTGGACCGGCTGATCACTCCGCGGCTCCGGGCGTCCCCGTTCGTGTTGTGTCCGATGGCCGACGGGATCCCCGTTCCGCGGGAACGGTTCGAGATCATTGCCCGCTGGATGCGGGAAAACGCCTGATCCCGGCGCCCCCTGTAATTCATATGGAAGCCGCGGGAGGTTTTCGGTAACCTGTTTCCCGTTTGATTGCGAAAGGGGCGTGTACGGTGTTTGTCACCATGCTGAAGTCGAAGTTGCATCTGGCCCGGGTTACGGCTTCCAAGCGAGACTACGAGGGAAGCCTGGAAATCGACCTGGAACTGATGGATCGGGTCCACCTCCTGCCGTACGAGAAGATCCTGGTATCAAACATGGAGAATGGAAACCGGTTTGAGACCTATGCCATCCCGGGGCCGCGCGGGTCCGGGGTGATCGGCCTCAACGGCGCCACGACGCATCTCGGCAAGGTGGGGGACCGGATCATCATTTTCGCCTTCGCATCCGTGCCGGCGGAGTCGGCAGCCGCCCATCGGCCGCTGATCCTGGTGCTGGATGAGAAGAATCAGCCGGTTGGCGGACTGAAGCAGATTTAATCACCAAAAGACAACAACCATCACGGGGAAAGCACATGACGGAAAACAAGGCGCCGATTTTAAACAAGCGACCCGCATCCACCACCAAGCCGGCAGGAACGCCGGCGGTATCCGGGACCGCAACGCCCAAACCCCCGGCACCCAAGGTGGCCGCACCCAAATCCGCCGCCCTTCCGCCCGGTGTGCATCCGCCCTCCATGGGCCGCATGCTGGTTCAAATGGTGCTCCTGGCCGTGGTCGGCGTGTCCGTCGGCCTGGTTATCCTGGAAAAGAAGAAGACCCGGAAACTGACCGGTCTCAATGCCGACATGCGCAGCAAGGCAACCAAGCTGGAACAGACCATCGGCAAATGGAAGGAAGCCGACAAGGTGCTGCGGAACAACATCCTGATCCTGTCCAACCAGGTGGCGGAATCCCGCTTCATGCTGGGCGAGGAAAAGAGCACCACGGAGCCCCTGCGGCGAGAGATGGAGAAACTGCTGGCCGAGAACATCACCCAGAAAGCCACGATCGACACGCTGATGGCGGATGGGGATGCCAAGGCGGAAACCCTCCGGCAATTCGAAGCGGAACGGATCCAGTCACGGGAGGCGATGGCGGTGCTCAAGATTGATTTGGAAAAAGTCCAGGCCCAGCTTGCCCGCATGACCGCGGAACCCGAACCTGAACCCGCGCCCGTAATCCCTGTCGAGGGTGAACCGGCCCCGGTTGAAGCAGGTGGGGATGCGGTTCCGGAAATAGTCCCGGTTGAACCCGAAGCCGTGGTCCCGGCGGTTGAACCCCCGGTACAACCCGACGTAGTGCCGGCTGAACCTGCGATCGAAGCTGAAGCCGTGGTTCCGGCACCGGCTGCGGTTGAACCGGTGCCGGCGGAGGAACCCGCCCCGGAAGCCGCTGCGGAGGCGGTCCCGGAAGTGGTTCCCGATCAGCCGTAATCATTCCGGCATGGGTTTCAGTTTGAAGGCGATGTCGCGCCGGAAGGGCGGGACATCCAGCACCACGGTCCGGTTGGAAACGGTCACGGTGTGGTGCGATACGATCCGGCCCGCAATGGTATCCCAGAACTCGGCCCTGAGCGGGCCGTCCTGCATATCCGACAGGCGTACCTGGAGATTGGTGATCGGTGCCAGGCCGGCGGTCTCGACGTGCGGATATTCACGGGTCAGGTACAGCCAGCCCAGGACCCGGTTGGTCGTGCCCAGGCATTGTCCCGCCATCCGTGCCGCGAGATTGTCCGGCGCGAGTTGCACGGGACGCATGACCTGGGCGGGGTCGCGCCGGTCCTCCCCGTTCATGAAGGCCGCCAGCGCCTGGAATTGAGGATAGAAATTTTCCTCGTCGACCAGCTGCCACCACCAAAACAACGGGGCGCCCCCCAGCGGGATGCAGGCTGAAGACCAGAGCCCGGCATGAAGGGTGTCCTCAAGGTGGCGCGCATCCGCGGCATAGGGTGAACCGCCGAACTCGGTCACCATGACCGGTTTTCCAAATGCCTGGTTGTGCAGGGCGGTCTGGCGGAGTAACTCGACGATGTGCAGGGGATCCGGGTTGAAGTGGTAGGCATCCAGCGAGGCATGGTCGATTTCCGGCAGGCGGAGGATGTCCGGATTCTGGTGGGTATAGTCGCCGCAGACATGCGTGGTAATCAGGTGGCGGGCGGGATCCATGGCCTTGATGTCCGCGCCCATGAGCCGGTGCCATTCCACGGTCTCGGGGCGCATATGGTTGGGTTTCTTGGGGTCGGATCCGGTTAAATCCAGTTCACTCCAGAATTCCCAGGCAAAGATCCGGGTGCTGTATCCCCAGCGGGCGATCGTGTAGCGCATCAGCCGGCGGAACGAGTCCAGGGCCCGCGGGTCCGTGAAATAATCCTCCGGCCGTTCCAGGTATCCGCCGCATTTGACGTTCAGCGGGTTGTGATCCCATTCGCGGTCATACGAGGTGCCGAACTTGCCGTGGTTATGGATCACCAGGTTGATGAAGATGTCGAACTGTTCGGCGGACAGCAGGACGGTATCGAGTTCCCAGGCGTTTTCCAGGTTATACTGGTCGATCCCGTGGTATCCCCGCCACAACGGCGACCATTCCAATCCCAGGGACCATGGCGAGCACCAGACTTCCGTCAGGTTTTCCCCGTGGGCGCGCATCTTCTCGAAATAACGGGGATACACCGACGAGCCGGCCGGCCAGCGGCGGGTCCAGGGGAAATTTTCCTCCATCCGGGTATCGTACGGGGAACGGATATTATGCCCGATGGGGAAAAACGGCCGGCCGTTGTCGAACTCGAAGAAACGGGGATCCCGCGGTGACACCCGGACATAGCCGGGCTGGACCGGCGGCAGGGCCACGAACCGCCCGGGGCCCCACGTGTTGGTGCCGAACCGGTCTCGCACCTCGATCCGGTACATCCAGGGACCCGGCTGCGGGGGGGCAAAGCGGATGCGCCAATAGGGTGCGCCTTGCGGCACCAGGGTTTCCGCGGTTGGATCGTGGCGCCGGAAAAAATCCTGCGCATAAAAGCCCGGCACCGTCATCCGGCCTGCGGGTCCGTCGAACTGCCCGTCCACGCGGACCTCATCGGGATGGAAGGGGTTGGGGTATCGGTCCGGCAGGTCAAAGGTGATCTCGTACCGTTCATAACAGGGCAGTTCGCGGGTGTTGCTGCGGACATTCCGGATGGCCGGGGGCCCCGCGTGTTGTGCGTGCTGAGCCGCCACACCGGCCAGGGCGACCGTACCGGTGCCGGGGCTGTTACCGAAAACGCGGATGCCGATCATGGCCGGCTGGAGCAGGGCACGGAGCGACCAGGCGCCATGGTGATCCTGGGGGGTCCAGTCCGCGCCGTGGTTGTCCAGGTGTGCCGCAAGGTGGTTGGTGATGCCGGGGACCGGCCGGTCCGGCAGCAGGGACTGGTACCACCGGTGGTCCTGGTCCTGGGCGAAGACAAGCACCTGGAGGTTGGTCGGCGCTTCCGCGGATAGCGCCAGGTCAAACGTGAGGCCGTTGAACACGGTCCAATTGGAGGTGGCATGGCGCAGGTTGAAGGAGGCGTCCCCGGGGAAGGCTACGGTTTGTCCCGGACTGTCCGACCACTCCGTGCCGTTGTGCACCTGCAGGGGGGTTGATTCAATCGGCGCCGGACCCGCCGACACGAGGGACAGGCCGGACAGGGCCAGGCAGAGGCAGGCGAAGGTTCCCGGCCTGGAGCCGGCCGGTGTCATCGGGGGGCCTGTCCGGCCGGCCGGTCCGTTTGTTCGTTGAGCCATTGCACGTATTCCTGTACGCCGGTTTCCAGCGGGGTGAACGGATGCATGCATCCGGCGGCATTAAGGCGGTCCAACCGGGCCCGGGTATGATACTGGTACTGGTCGCGGAGGGCGGGCGGCATATCGATGAAGCGGATGCGGGGTTCCCGGTTGAGGGCGCGGAAGACGGCCCGGCCCAGGTCGAGCCAGGTCCGTTCCTGGCCGGTGCCGCAGTTGTAGATGCCGTTGATCCGGGGATGGTCCAGGAAGAACAGCGTCACCAGCACGGCGTCGCGCACATACACGAAATCGCGGACCTGTTCGCCATCCCGGTATTCCGGGCGGTAGGAGCGGAAGAGGGACAATTCCCCGTCATTGAGCACCTGGTCATAGGCCTTGCGGACCACCGATTGCATGGGCCCCTTGTGTTCCTCGCCGGGGCCGTACACGTTGAAGTAGCGCAGGCCGGCGATGCGGTGGGCCGCCCCTGTCCGGAGCGCCCACAGATCGAAATGGTGCTTGGAGCGCCCGTAGGCATTCAGGGGGGTCAGCCGTGCGGTGAGCGATTCGTCGTCGTCATACCCGAGCGAACCATCCCCGTAAACGGCCGCGCTGGAGGCGTAGATGAACCGGGTGCCGGTGTCCAGGCACCAGGTGCAAAGTTCCTCGGTGTAGCGGGTGTTGTTGTCGGCGAGGAAGGCCTCGTCGGTTTCCAGGGTGGAACTGCAGGCGCCGAGATGGATGACGGCGGCGGCAGATTCGAAGGCGCGGCGGCGGATGTCGTCCCGGAAGGTATGCAGGTCCATGAACTCGGCCTTGCCGCAGGCGGCGACGATACGGTGGCGGCCCGGGGCGTCGTCACGGTCCACGAGAATCAGCGGGTGGGTGGCGCGCCGGTGCAGTTCCAGGGCGAGGTTGGAACCGATGAAACCGGCGGCGCCGGTCACGACGATGGGTTTGTGCGAAGCAGGGTTCATGCGGGACCGGTGTAGGAGGCGATGATGCGGTTCACGAGGTTCGTGGTGGACCGTCCGACCGCCAGGGGCGCGAGGACCACCCGTCCCCCTGTCGCCTCGACGAGTTCATGCCCGACCACCTGGTCGGGGGCATAATCCTGGCCCTTGACCAGGACGTCGGGTGCGAGGGTTTTGATCAGGCGGTGGGGATCGTCCTCGTCGAACAGGACCACGTAATCGACGGCTTCGAGGGCTGCCAGCATGCGGGCGCGGTCATCCTGGGTGACCAGGGGACGGGGGGCCCCCTTGAGGCGGCGGACCGAGGCATCGGAGTTGAGGCCGACCACGAGGGCGTCGCCCTGGTTGCGGGCGAAGGCCAGGTAATCCACGTGGCCGGTATGGAGGATGTCGAAACAACCGTTAGTGAAGACCAGGACCCGTTTATCGCGGCGGAATTGTTCCCGGACCTTCAACAGGGCGTCGAGGGTGGGCAGTTTGGTTTCGTAGGAACGCATGATCGTCAACACTATCCTTTCCCGACAACGCCCGTCAGCCTAGCGTGAACCCGGTGCAATAAGCAAGAATGTCATCATGCGGGGCATCCGTCCGGGGCGCATCTCCGAGTTTTGGCGTTTGGATGAGATGGATCGATTTTACTTCCGTTTGGAGACGGGGCAGCCTGTCCGCCTCTGGCGGAACCTCGCCCCGTTCCCTTCCCGACCAACCCAGATCCAGACCGGCCCGAGGTCCAGGCTTCGTGCGGACACTTCGCCCCGGCACGCGGGCCGGCTCCAACGGAAATGCACAAACTCGAAGATGTGCATGGCAGGCCGGCTGGAATTGCTGGACGCGGGGTGGTGGTTGAGGCATAAAAGGAACGGTTGCAGGCAAACGCGGAAGGAAGGTGCGTGTGGCGCTGTTTGGAAAAAGCCGGGACCGGACGACGGCACCCTCCGCCGATGAACTGCAGGCCTTGATCGACGTGTTCGAGGACCAGATCCGGACCCAGGAGAATCTCCTGTATGGCGCCGCGCTTTTCTTCGAGGCCATCTCGATCCTGCATGAGGGGCACGACGCCATCATCGAAACCTACCGGAAACAGCTCCGGAACGTGATCCACACCGGGCGGGACAATATCCAGCGTGCCGCCGCCCTGCTCGGGGAGGTTCGTGCGGATCCGTCCGGCGCCGCCCTGCTTCGCCAGTTCACCTTCAATCCGTTCCAGGGGCATCCGGATCCTGCCGGCATGCAGAAGCGGGCCCAGCTTTTCCTGGAGACATACAAGCGCATTTTCCCCAGCCGGCCGCGGGACCGGGAATTCACCCCGGAGGAAACGCTTCAGTTGGTTGATGCGACCGCCCGCCGGTACCAGGAACTCGAGACCGCGTAGATCCGGAACCGGCGTCGTGGAAACTCCGCCCTCCGGGCGGGAAAAGGTTTCGATCCCTGATCAAGCGGGCGTTTGCTGCTGCTCGTCGGCCAGACGGGCGCCTTCCATCAGCAGGCTCATGGTGCCGGATTCGATCGAT
>MHBQ01000007.1:1918-11703 GCA_001803315.1 Lentisphaerae bacterium RIFOXYC12_FULL_60_16 | reverse complement strand
GTAGCGGATGGCCCGTTCCCGGAAGTCCTTCCGCATGGAAGGGCTCTCCAGGTAGACGGCGACTTCCGGCGCATGCATGAGATCGTCAATCTCCCGGGCGATGGCGGCTGTTTCCACGGGTGCCGCCTGCAGGCGGCGATGGCAGTCAATCATGAGGATCTGCCGTACATCCCGTCCGGCCGATTCAAGGTGTTGGGTTACCTGGAAGGCATAATTGCCCCCGCCGGAATAGCCCAGCAGATCGAGGGGCTGACGGGGTTCAAGCTTCTGGATCAGGTCGGCTGCTGCCCGGACAAAACCGCCGGGTTGGGCGGGGACGTTCAGGCAGACGAGTTCAAATCCGTCGAGTGCCTGGTGCAGGGCGGTGTAGGCGATTCCGCTGCCGCCGTAGGGCGGCAGGCAGAAGAGGCGCCGGGGTTGGCCGGCGCCGAGTACAAAGTGGGTGTCGAGTACGCCGCGTGCTGCCGCATCATCCTGCGCGTGCAATAACCGGGCAAACGCGGCCGGTGTCGGGGCGATATAAATCCAGAGGGGCGGGATGTCCCGCTGGAAGGCCTGACCGGTACGGGTGGCCACCTGGGCCGCCCGGAGACTGTGCCCGCCGAGATCAAAGAAATTGTCGTTCCGGCCCATGCCCGGCCGCCCCAGGATACGGCTCCAGATCGGTATCAGCCGGGCTTCCGTCTCGTTTGCGGGAGGTTCAAGCGGTGCGCCGGAGGGTGCGTCCGCGGATTCCGGAAGGGGCAGTGCCCGCCGGTTGAGCTTGCCGTTGACGGTGAGGGGGATCGTGTCCAGCCGCATGAACATGGCGGGCATCATGTGACCGGGCAGGGTGGACAGCCAGTGGCGGAGATCGGCTTCGCCGGGATCCTGGCCGGATACCGTGTAGTAGGCAACCAGTTCCGGGCCGATGGTTGCATCCCGTGTCAGGGCAACGACCACGCCGGAGGCAACGCGGGGATGTTGTTTCAGCCGGGCCTCGATTTCGCCGGGTTCGATCCGGTATCCCCGGATCTTAACCTGCTGGTCCATGCGGCCGAGATAGTCCATATCGCCATCCCGGTTCCAGCACACGCGGTCGCCGGTACGATAGATCCGGGTTGCCGGGTCCCAGGGGAGGGGCACGAATCGCGTGGCGGTCAACGTGTCCTGGTTGAGGTAGCCCCGTGCCAATCCCGCCCCGCCGATGCACAGTTCCCCTTCGCTTCCGCGGGGCAGAAGATTCAGGTTCGCGTCGAGGATGTAGACCTGCTGGTTGGGGAGGGGGCGACCGATGGGGATGGAGGTTGTGCCGGCGGGTTGTCCGCCGGGCAGCAGCCGTTTCCAGGTGGAATCGATGGTTGTTTCGGTCGGTCCGTACACATTGTGGATAACCGGATTGCCGATGCCGGCCGCCTCAACCTCGGCGGGGAAGGTGGCTGGCATGGCTTCACCCCCAACGATCAGATGACGGAGCCGGATCCTGCGCCGGAGCGGTTCCGGAACCTGCAGGAGCAGGCCGCACAGGGTGGGGGTGCCGTCCAGGATGTCGAGTGGTTCATCGGCGATCAGCCGGGCCAGCCGGGTGCCGTCCACCCGGGTTTCCGCATCCACCACGGCAATGGTTCCGCCACGCAACAGGGGCGGATAAATGGCGCGACCGGAAGCATCGAAGACATAATTGGCGATGAAGGCGACGCGGCCCGGCGCGTCGCCGGGAAAGGCCAGGCAGTCGTTGAATCCCTGGACGAAATTCGCCAGGGCCGCATGTTCGACCGCTACACCCTTCGGGGTTCCGGTTGATCCGGAGGTGTAGATGAGGTAGGCCAGGTCGCGGGGTCCGGGATGAACGTCGGGTGGATGGACTGGTTGTCCGGCGGCCATGGCTTCCACATCCAGGCACGTGCCGGGCCAGTCAGCCGGGATTCGGCCCCGTAGCGAATCCCGGGTGATGACCGTGTTGCAGCCGGCGTCCTCCAGCAGGAACCGGATGCGTTCCGGGGGATAATCGGGAGCCATCGGCAGGTAGGCGCTGCCGGACATCAACACGCCCAGCAGGGAAGGAATCATCCAGCTGTCCCGTTCGAGCAGGATGGCGATGGGCCGGTTGGCTCCCGCGGCTTCGCGGGCCAGCAACCCATGGGCCAGGCGATGGGCCCGTTGTTCCAGTTCCGCATAGGTGAGGCGACCGTCACCGGCAATCACCGCCTCCCGGCCGGGGTGGTTCCGAACCGTGCGATGGAACCCGTCGAGCACCGTGGGGCACGGGTGGTTGGCAACCGGTCCCGCGCCCAGGGCGGTGAGGAGCGTCCGGCGTTCCCGGTCGGGAAGGAATGGAAGCGCGTCGATGCGGCATTCCGGGTTATCGGCCGCAGCCTGGGCGAGTTGGAGGAACGCTTCGGCCAGGAATTCAACCCGGTCCTCCGGAATGGCATTGCGGTTGAACTTCAGGTGCAGGGTGACCGTTTCCCCGGGGTCCACCAGGCAGAGGAAATCGTAGTTGGTATAGCCCTGGAAATCGCCATCCGCGGCGAGGGTGATGGCGTCGGGGTGGCCGGGTTCCTGCCGGTCGGGGAAATTTTCAAAGGCGACGGCATGGCGCAGGAGCCGGTCGCGGAGGGGATGGGATTCGAGGATTTCCGGGGTCGGCAGATAGTGGTGGGGCATGCCTTCGGCGATGTCCCCGGCCACGCGGCGGACCAGTTGGAGAAAGGATTCTTCCGGCCGTACCTCGATGATCATGGGCACCGTGTTGATGAAGAGCCCGATCATCCCGTTGATGCCGGGAACCTCCGGTGGACGTCCGGAAACGACCATGCCGAAAACCGCCGGACCGGCATGGTTGCACCGGGCGACCAGTATGCCCCAGAGCGCCTGGAAAACGGCATTGAAAGATGCATTCGCCTGCGTGCCAATGCGGCGAAGCCGTGTGCCCAGTTCGGGAGGCAGGGGCCGGGGGCGTCGGCCAAGCACGAACGGTCCTTCAGCCGGGTGATGTCCGGGAAGTTGACCCGGATCTTCAACGATTTCCAGGCGTTTGCGCCAGTAGGTCCGGGATGCTTCAGGGTCACGTTCCCGGAGCCAGCGGATGTAGGCGGCATAGTCGGGGGCCGGCGGCAGGCTGGGCGGGGTCCCCGCCGCGGCTGCCCGGTACAGTTCGAGCAGTTCCTGGTGGAGGATGCCCTGGCACCAGCCGTCCATCAGGACGTGATGAAAGGTGATGAGCAGGCCATGATCGGTCCGGGAGTATTTCAACAGCAGCACCCGCATGAGGGGAGGGCGTTTGGGGTCCAGCGGCATGGAGAACTCGCGTTCCGCACAACGGTCGGTCTCACGTTGTTGGGTCCCGGCATCAAGCGCCGACAGGTCTTCCAACGGCAGGGTAAACGGCTCGGGAAGTTCCTTGAGGACCACCTGCAGGGGGTCCGGAGCGCCGGAAAGGGCAAACAGGCTCCGGAACATGACATGCCGGGCGATCAGTTGCCGCCACGCCTGTTCCAGGTGGGCGGGAACCAGGGGTCCCCCCACGCGAAGGCACATCTGCATCCGGTAGGCTTTCTCGTCCCGGGTCAGGGTGTGCAGCAGCATGCCGGTCTGCATCGGGGAGAGGGGGAAAAGGTTCTGAACCGATTCGATATGAACGGCATGCGTGTTCATGTAAAGCTTTGCCGGGTTGGCGGATTCCTCGTTGCACAACGCGTAAAACGCATTATATAGTAGTTCCTTTACGAAGCATTAGATTTGGATATACCAATAATCAATGGGGTTTATGTCGAAACCGTTTGCCCCGGTTTGGCCGGCAAGATGATGCATCGTTCAAGGTTGCCTCATCCCGATCGGATGCCGGTGAATAGTTGATTTCCGGCAGGAAGTCAAACCGGTAGTGGGAACGGGTTGGATCAGGAAAGGTGCTGATTATGATGATATGCCGGTGGCGGGTTCATCTGTTGAGTACCTTGCTGGTGTTGCTCATGTCCGGCGGGTCCTTGCCTGCGGCACAGCCCCGTTCCTATGGAGGGGTTACGCCCCGCATGACGGATGAGACGAGGACCCCGGACCCGCTTCCCTCTGTGCCGGTTGAGCAGGCATCAAGCCAGATCCCCTGGAAACCCGGACACCCGGAATGGGAGCGGATGCTCAACTACTATGTGACCAACAACATTCTTCCGGGCGTTGCGGTACTGATTGATTCGCCGAACTGGGGCGGGCGGTTCATGGCCGCCGGCAAGCCGAACCTGGAAGACCCGTCCGTGAAGTTCCACCCCTCGACCCAGTTCCGTATCGGCAGTTGCAGCAAGATCTTTATCGCCGTCCTGATCCTTCAGCTGGATGCCGAGCACAAGCTCAACCTGGAGGACCGTATCGCCAAGTATCTTCCCGCCTCCGTCATCCGGAAGATCCACAACGGGGACATCCTCACCATCTTGCAGTGCCTGGACATGACCGCCGGGCTTTACAGTTACACCAATGAGGAATACCTCGGCGAAGTCACCGAAGAAAACGCCATGTATGACTTCACCCAGGAGGAGATCCTGACCATCACCAAAAACGAAGGAACGCTGACGACGGAATATCCCGGGGGAACCCCCGATGGCGAGATCCCGTTCTATACCTATTCCAATACCGGGTATCTTGTCTGCGGGCTGATTGCCGAAGCGCTTCTCAAGAAGCCCCTGGAGCAGCTGCTGAAAGAACGCATCTTCGATGCGATCGGCATCACGGACACCTTTTTTGCCACCGACTACCGGGTGACGACGCGTACGGCCCGCGGGTATGTGGGATTTTCCGAATTCGGATTCTGGATTGACTGCACCCGGTACAACCAGGACGTTCCCTGGGCGGCCGGTGCGGTTGTTTCCACCCCGTTCGACATGATCCGTTTCTACCGCACCCTGTTGAAGACGGAAGACCTGCTTCCCAAGGCGTCGATTGCCAAGCTCCTGCAGATGAATTACTGCGGCGAACACCAGGGATACGGGAAGGGGATCCTTGAAGAACTGTTGCCGACCGGCGCCTCCTATGGGCATGGCGGTACCGCGCTGGGTTACCTGACGGCCGTCTTTTATTATCCCGAGCGGGATTTCCTGTATCTCCAGTTCTGCAATACCTTCAACAACAAGTATACCCGTGCCGAGATCTGTTACCGGGTGATGGATTACCTCCTCGGAGCCTGTGAAGAACCGGTTCCGGCCCCGGGCGCGCAGGACGTTCCCCTCAAGGACGGCAGCCTGCGACTTGCCTGGCATGCCGGTGACTATTACGGTGACGAGCATCATGTCTATATCGGCACCGATGAGCAGGCCGTCGACCAGGCAACGCCCGAAAAACATGACGGATTGCAGTATGCGCGGGTGAAGGATTTCTTCTTTGAAGCCAAAAACCTGCGTTCGCAGACCACCTACTACTGGCGGGTCGATGCGGTCCACACCAAGACCGATCGCGAGCTCGATGCGGAACAGGCGTTGATCAACAACAACCTGGGGAATGAAACGTCGTATGCCGAGCGTTCACCTGAACCCCAACGCTATCTCCCGGGGCCAACCTGGTCGTTCCGCGTGCAATGAAAAAGGAAACCCCCATGCGACGATTCACTGCCCGCTTGACATGCCCGATGCTTCTGGCCGCCCTGCTGGTGTGCGGGACGACGGCCCTCGGCCAGGTTGAACCCGACGACGTCATCCGCAGCGGTCCTCATACCTGGCGGGATATCCTGGCGGAACCGCATTCCCGGGGCCTGATCCCGGGTGCGTTGCTCGTGGTCAAGGGGCCGGTCTGGGGAACGCGCGTGGTCACGGTCGGAGCCGCTGACCTGGCCGAGGACACGCCGATGACACTGGACTCGCCGTTCCGTGTCGGCCCCCTGACCAAGGCCATGGTGGCGGTGGCCCTGCTCCAGATGGAGACCGAGTGGAAGGTGCGCCTCAACCAGACACTCGGCGAACTGTTGGGTGACGGCATCGTTCCGGACGCCGACAAGCGGACCTTGTATGACTGCCTGTTCCAGGCCACCGGCCTCCTGAATTACCGGGATCTTCCGGAATTTGCTCCCGACGGTCCCCTGGCGAATGATAATCGTGAATGGCTCCCCGAAAGTATCGTGGCCATGGCCGTCGCGGCCGGGCGGAAAACCCCGGCCCGCAAGCCGGGCGATTATTTTCCCAGTGATACCGATGCCATCCTCGCCGGCATGGTCGCCGAGCGGGTCGATAAGAAGCCGCTGGCGGAGATCCTGGATGAGCGGGTCATCCGGAAGACGGGATTGAAAGCCACCTACTTCGACACCGGACGCGAGGTGCCGGAAGCGATGACCCGCGGGTATACCGGATGTGTCCGGGGCGCCGTTCCCCGTGACCGGACCCTGCGCCATCCCTCCGCCGATGGGGCGGCCGGCGCCGTGGTCAGCACGCCGCGTGATGTCCTGACTTTCCTGGAGACCCTCTTCGAGACGCGGCAACTATTGAGCCAGCATGCCAACGCCTGGATGTTCAAGTACATCAACGATTATGATGGCCCGCGGGAGACCGCCCGTGGAGCCGGGGTGATGGAGCGCACCTCGATCCGGGGCACGTTCCGCGGGGTTGAAGGATCGATTCCGGGGTATTCCACCTGCGCCGGCTATTACCTGCACGGGGACACCTATATCCTGCTCTTCATCAACACCTCCGACCATCCGCCGCTGGCCCAGCATCTCTATGATTCACTGTTGCGCCAGGTTTCCGGCGCCCCCAATCGCATGGAGCCGAAGCAGGGTGCTTCCGTTGCCGGCCCGGACGTGTTGCTTTCCTGGGCAGCCGGATTGCTGTACGGGCAATTCCACGTCTACTTGGGAAAAGACGAAGCGGCGGTTTCCCGTGCCACGGTTTCCTCCCATGAGGGCGCCCGGTTGTTCCTGGCGGATGGGGATACCTACCAGAAACAGGTCAAGGGACTGGTTCCGGGCGAGACTTATTTCTGGCGGGTGGATACGTTCCGGGTGCGTCCCGACCATGAAATGGACAATCTCCGCAAGAAGAAAGAAGCGATTTACCGGAAGGATCCGGCCCTGCACGACCCCTTTGTCGCCGAGGAGGAAGTCATTACCGGCCCGGTCTTCCGTTTTAACGTCATGAAGTAGCCGTATGGCGCGGTGGCCGGTCACGGCCGACGGCGCCCCGTGCCTTCAGCAGGAAACCAGGATTGATGAACCAGATTGTATTCAACCGTATTGCGGACGAGATGACGCAGATCTTCTCGGTTTCCCGGGAGAGCCTTGATCCCCAGGCGAACCTGTTTGAACTGGGTCTCGACTCGTTGATGCTGATCAAGCTGGGCCAGCGGCTGGAGTCGATCTACCACGTCTCCGTCAACATGAGCTTCTTCTTCACGCACCTGACGACCCTGGAAAAGATTGTCGGATTTATCGGGGAACAGGGTGTTCCTGAACCGGTCGATGCCGTTACGCCAACGGCCGCCGCGGCTGTTCCGGGCGCTGTTCCACGGATGGAGCCTCCCGCCGGGACAACGGCGGTTGCCGGCGCCGGCGTATCCTCCGCTGCCGCGCTGCCGCTGTTCGTTCAGCAGATCAATTCCATGCAGGATCTTTTCCGGCAGCAGCTTGAGACGCTCTCGGGAACGCGGATTGCCACCCCCCTCCCGTCCCCCCTGCCGGTTCCTGCCGGCGTACCGGCCGTTGCGGCGGGAGTGGACACCGGGACCGGCGGCATGCACCAGAATGTCCGCGGCCTGAAGCTGACCGATGATGAACTGACCGTCGACCAGCAAACCTTTGTGCAGGCGCTGCTGGCCCGGCAGGTGAAGCGGACGGCCCGTTCCCGCGCGATGATGGGGTCCTACCGGGATGTCCTGTCCGACTGGAAAAGCACGCTTTCCTTCCGCAAGACCCTGAAGGATGCCGCGTATCCCATCGTGTCGGCCGGTTCGGCCGGGGCCACCTTCCGCGACGTTGACGGGAATGCGTATATTGATATTGCCCTGGGGATGGGGGTGCACTTTTTCGGGCATCGGCACCCGAAGTTCCTTGCCGCCCTGGAACGGCAATTGGCGGAAGGCTATGAACTCGGGCCGCAATCGGATTTGACGGGGCTTGCCGCCCGCGGGATATCCCGCCTGACCGGCTGTGAGCGCGTCACGTTCTGCAATACCGGCAGCGAGACGGTCATGCTGGCGCTGCGCCTGGCGCGTGCCCATACCGGGCGCCGGAAGGTGGTGATGTTCAGCGGGGCCTATCACGGGATCTCCGACAGCGTACTGGCTGTGCGGGAGGGCGATGCGGCGGTGACCCCGCAATCCCCCGGGACCCCGGCCGGGATGGTGGAAGACCTGGTCATCCTCGATTATGGAACCGAGGAAAGCCTTCAGCGTATCCGCGAACTGGCCGCCACGGGCACGCTGGCTGCCGTCCTGGTGGAGCCGGTCCAGAGCCGGCGCCCCTCGCTCCAGCCCCACACCTTCCTGCGCAAACTGCGGGCCCTGACGGAGCAGCAGGGGGTGGCCCTGATCTTCGATGAGATGGTCAACGGGTTCAGGATCAGCGCCGGCGGCGCCCAGGCCCATTTCAATATCAAGGCCGACATGGCGCTGTACGGCAAGATCATCGGGGGCGGGATGCCCATCGGCATCATCGGCGGCAAGGCCGCCTACCTGGACCATGTGGACGGAGGCCCCTGGCAGTATGGCGATGCGAGTGTTCCGGAAACGGACATGATCATCTTCGGCGGCACGTTCTGCCGGCATCCGCTTGCCCTGGCCTCGGTCTGTGCCGCCGTGGAACTGATGGAGGAACAGCCGGACCTCCAGGCGACCGCCAATCACCTGACCGAAATGCTGGCGGACCACCTGAATGACTGGTTCCAGCGCGAGTCGGTGCCGTTGCGCATCAGTTACTTCGGTTCCCAGTTCAAGTTCGACAGCTTCGGCCGGTACAGCCCGCTTCTTCAGCCCCTGGAGCTGGATCTCTTCTATATGCTGCTCCTGGAACAGGGCGTCTATACCTGGGAACGCCGGACCTGTTGCCTGTCCGTCGCCCACACCAAGGAGGACATCCAGTCGATCATCGCCGGGGTCAAGGCCGGCATCCATGCCCTTCGCGCCGGAGGCTTTGCCTTTGCCGGCGGTGGCCAGGAAATTTTCCGTCCGCTGACGTCGGTCGAACGCCGCCTGCTCGCCGAGATGGAACGGAAACGCGACCAGGGCGCCTACCACATGCCTGCGGCCTGGATGGTGGAAGGTGACATCGACGCCGACCGCCTGGAGATTGCCCTGGGTGAACTGGTCCGGCGGCATGATATCCTCCGTACCTCCTACCGGATTGTCGGCGGGGAATTCCGCGCCCGGATCGAGGAGGAGCCCCGCTTCTTCCTGGAACGGATCGACGGCGCCGGCCGTTCTCCGGAAACGATTTTGCAGGATTTCATACGGCCCTTCGATTTGAGCCGGGCCCCCCTGTTGCGGTTCGCCCTGGCGCGTCTGGACGGCGGCAGGACGCTCCTGATGCTCGATGCGCTCCACCTCGCCCTCGACGGCATTTCCATGGCCGGCCTGGCCCACGATGTCCAGCAGGCCTATGACGCGCAGACGCTTCCGCCGCCTCCGGCGACTTACGCCGACTATGCCCGGACCATGCAGGCGTTTGTCGCTTCCGATGACTGCCGCCGGCAGCAGGCCGCCTGGCAACAGGTGCTGGCAGGAGCGGAATCCCTGGTCCTGCCCCTGGATCATCCCGTGGCCGCGGTCCGGGAAAGGTCGGTTGCCGGGCATGTACGGATCGATCTCGATGCGGCGTTTACCGATCAGCTCCGGGCCTTTTC
>MHBQ01000007.1:0-1888 GCA_001803315.1 Lentisphaerae bacterium RIFOXYC12_FULL_60_16 | reverse complement strand
CCTTGCGGGCGCCTATGGGCTTTTGCTGCGGTCGCTCACCGGGTTGAAGGATGTCTGTATCGGGACGGTGGCTTCCGGACGTCCCTCCGCCCGGTTCGACCACACCCTGGGCATGTTCGCGAACACGTTGGTGCTGCGCCTGCCGTCCGCCGCCGGAGCGTCGGTTGCGGGATATCTCAAGCAGGTGCGGGAGGTCTGTATCGGGGCGTATGCCAATCAGGATCTCCCGTTCGAGATGCTGGCCGAGGCCGGGTATGGCGACCTGGTGCAGACCATGCTCACCTATGAAAACGCCGATGAACGGGAGTTCCATCTTGGAGCGAACCGGCTCGATCCGTTCCCGGCGGAAATACCCGGCTCGATGTTTCCCTGCAGCCTGGACATCATCGAGACGAAGGGCGTGCTCCATCTTGACTTCGAATTTGATATCGCCTTGTTGGAACGAAAAACGGTGGAACGATGGGCCGGTGGCTTTCAGGGCATCCTCAAGCAATTTCTTACCGATCCCTCCACACCGTCAGATCGACTGACCCTGGTGGATAAGACGGAACTCGACACCCTCCGTTCCTTTGCCACGGGACCGGTCCGCGAAATTCCGGAGCAGAGCCTGGCGTCGATCTTCCGGACCCGTGCCGCCGCCACACCGGATGTGCAGGCCGTGGTGGCGCCCGACGGCACGTGGAGTTACCGCGAGTTGGACGAGGTGTCGGACCGTATTGCGTCGGCCCTGGAGAACGTCCGGCAGGGAAAGAACCACGGCGTGGCCGTGTGCTGTGAACGGTCCCGGTGGTTTCCGGCGGCGGTCCTGGGGATCCTCAAGGCGGGCGTCTGGTATCTTCCGCTACTGCCCGACACGCCGGCCGCCCGTGCCGCTGCCTTGTTGACGGATGCCGGTGTGGTGGAGTTGCTGGTAAATGACAGCCTGGTGGATGCCTGCAGCCGCTGGGGACGGCCGGCCCGATCGATCGAATCATGCGTGGAAGCAGCCGGAAAATGCCCGGCCGATCCGGCAACCGCTTCGGATCCTGCCTATGTCCTCTACACCTCCGGATCGACCGGGCAGCCCAAGGGCGTGATGGTGGAACAGCGGTCGGTGGTAAACCTGGTCCGGTGGCTGCAGGAGACGATCTACCAACCGCTGGGGTCCCCGGTCCGGGAAGGCATGCTGGCACAGTTTGTCTTCGACGTTTCCGTACAGCATCTGTTCGGTACCCTGCTCAATGGTCATACCCTTCATATCCTTCCCGAACCCGCCGCCGCCGATGGCGCTACGCTCCGTCGTATCCTGGCGGAATCCCCGCTGGATCTGCTCGACATGACACCGAGCCAGTTCATGCTCCTGACGGAACAGGGACGGCAGGTTGATTTCGGGCCGGTCCGCCACCTCAACTTCGGCGCCGAAACCCTGACCCGTGAAACGCTGGCCGCGCTGTACGCCCGGCCGGAGAACCGGACCCTCACCGTGTGCAACATGTATGGCCCGACGGAAACCTGCGTCCAGTCAGCCTCGCTCATGGTGACCCCGGCCATCCTGGACGATGACCGTCCGGTCGCCATTGGCCGCCCGATCTTCAATACCACGATCCAGGTGCTCGATGATGACCTTCATCCGGTCGGGATCGGGACCTTCGGCGAGATCTGGATCGGCGGGGCCGGGCTTGCCCGCGGGTATCTCGGGCAGGAGGCCCTGACCGGGGAGGCATTCCGGGAGACATCCTTCGGGCGTCTTTACCGGTCCGGCGACCGTGGCCGATGGCGGGAGGATGGTTGCCTGGAATTTGCCGGCCGCCGTGACGGACAGGTCAAGATCATGGGGCACCGGATTGAACTCGGCGAGATCGAGGCAATCGCCCGCCGCCATCCTCCGGTTGCCGGGGCGGCGGCCGTG
>MHBQ01000006.1 GCA_001803315.1 Lentisphaerae bacterium RIFOXYC12_FULL_60_16 | reverse complement strand
ACCGGGGCCAGCGAAGCCTGTTTCGAAGCGTTGATCCGGATCTACCATGCCCGCCATGCGGAGGCGTCGGTTCTGCCGCCGGGGATCAAGGCGTTGAAACGGATGATCGGTCGCAAGCCGAAGCCGGGGTAATGCAACAGTCGGCTTGGAAGCTTTTTATCCGGCCGGGAAGGCGGTTTCCGTTTACAGCAGGTCGCTGGCCAGTTCGGCCAGCTTGGAACGTTCGCCGCGCTTGAGGTTGATATGCGCGTAGATCTTCTGGCCGGTCATTTTCTCGATCAGGTAGCTCAACCCGTTGGAATGACTGTTCAGGTACGGATGGTCGATCTGGAAGATGTCGCCGGTAAAGACGATCTTGGTGCCGGCCCCGGCCCGGGTGATGATGGTTTTGACCTCGTGCGGGGTCAGGTTCTGTGACTCGTCCACGATGAAATACACGTTGGCCAGGCTCCGGCCGCGGATATAACTGAGCGGGGCGATCATCAGCTGTTCGGATTCCAGCAGTTCCTTGATGCGCTTGTTCCGGCGGTCGTTTTCGGGGAACTGGTTCTGGATCACGCCCAGGTTGTCGTACAGCGGGAGCATGTAGGGGGCCAGCTTGGACTGGATGTCGCCCGGGAGATAGCCGATATCCTTGTTGCTCAAGGGCACCACGGGACGCGCCATGTGAATCTGGTGGTAATGCTTTTTGCATTCCAGGGCGGCGGCCAGTGCCAGGAGTGTCTTGCCCGTGCCGGCTTTGCCGGTCATGGAGACCAGTTGAATCTGGTCGTTGGTCAGGGCGTACATGGCGAAGCATTGTTCGGCGTTGCGGGGAAGGATGCTGTAGCCGGGAAGCTTGTCGACCCGGCGCACCTGGCGGGTTTCCTCGTCGAAGATGGCCAGGGCGGACTTGCGGTTGTTGCGGAGGATCATGAACTCGTTGGCGAGGAATCCCTCGGTGACGGGAAGCTGTGCGGCGTCAACGGCATAGGGGGCGCTGTACATCCGGTCGATGACTTTTTCCGGGGCGTTTTCGATGATCCGGTTGCCGGCATACAGCGCGGAGATGTTCTTGACGTGGTCGCTGGTGTAATCCTCCGACATCAGGCCGACAGCCTTGGCCTTCATGCGCAGGTTGACGTCCTTGGTGACGAGGATCACCTCACGCCGTTGCTTGAGCTTGCTGAGCTGGTAGGCGGTGTTGAGGATGCGGTGATCGGCCATGCCGGGTTGAAACATGGCGGCCAGATCCGGATGATGCGGCTGGTCGAGCTTGATCCCGATGCGGCCCAATCCGGGTCCGATGGGCACCCCGCCTTCGAACAGTTTGTCGCCGCTGAGCGTATCCAGGGCCCGGACAAATTCCCGGGCGTGGAAATTCAGGGTCTCGTTGCCTTTTTTGAAGCGGTCCAGTTCCTCGAGCACGACGATGGGCACGATGATGTCGTGTTCTGCAAAACGATGGATACAGGCGCTGTCATGGAGAATGACGTTGGTGTCGAGGACAAACGTTTTTTTCGGTCCACGTTTTGCCATGCGCCCCCCGTTCGGACAACGGCCATACGACGGGGGTAATTGAAGAGCATTTGACCGGTTGCGTCAAGCCATGCATTGCGTCTGCCCGGGTCAGGCGGAGGGATTCAGGCGGCCTTCACAGGTGATGCAGACCCGGTCCCGTCTGCCGACTTCCGCCCCGCAGTGCGGGCAGCGGCACCCGTCCGGCGCGGATGCCTTTACCGGTACGGGTTTCGGTGCCGCGGATGCGACCGGCACCAGTTGCAGCTTCTGGGTGGTGCGCAGGTCATTGAAGGGCGCCTGCTGGTGATGAATGCGGTCCGTGTTGCCGGGGATGGACATGGGGCGTTTGCAGTGCGGGCAGGGAATGGTCTTGCCCACCAGTTCGTGGTAATAATCTTCATCCAGGGCGACTTTGCCATGGCACAGGCTGCATAGAACTTTAACAACGGGATTCATAACAGCCGGTATTAAACCGATCCTCCGGCAGTCCGGCAAGTCAAACTGTTCGAAAAACTGTTCGAAAAAAACATTGACTCGGTGCGCGGCATGCTCTTTATTGTGCCCCGCCGTAAATCGGAAGGAGTGCGAGATGTCATCGCGTCGTCCGGCTGACGGTACGGGCCCGCTCGGACTTCCGGGGGTTGGTGCCCGGCATAATATCCGGGGGTATTGAGTCAAGGTGTTCTCGTTGAGGGAATGCCGGCTAGGAGTAAGGTAGTATGGCAACGGGTAAGGTAAAATGGTTCAGTAACGAAAAGGGTTTTGGTTTCATCATTCCGGATGATGGAGGGGAAGACCTTTTCGTGCATCACAGTAACATCAAGATGGAGGGTTTCCGGGCTCTTCAGGAGAATCAGCGGGTGGAATTCCAGCCGGCACAGGGCCGCAAGGGTCCTGAAGCAACCAACGTTTCACCGATCTGATCAATCAGCAGGTAAAACGTCAAGCGCCCCGGGGAAACCCGGGGCGCTTTTTTTGTGCACGGTGGTTGCCGCTCAGAACCGGAGGCCAAGTGATGCCGACAGCATGGAGGTCTGGTTGGCGATTCCCGCCCCGTCAACGTTCTTGCCCTCCGCTCCTTCGATTTCCATGTCGCCGGTGGTTTCGGGAATATCCTGGTATTCCCAGGCGATCATGGCAAAGGCGGTCTCGCTGAGGGCATACATGCCTGAAATCCCGAATGCCAGGTAACCGACGCCTTCGAAGGTTTCCTTGAAACGGGTCTCGCGCAGGATGTGGTAATCGCGGTCCTCGGCGGTCCCCCAGGCGCTCAGGTTCAGGTAGGCGTTCAGCCGGACCGGCCCCAGCATGCCTTCGCCTGCCAGCCCGATGTACGGGATAATGAACGTTTGTTCGTAATCAATGGTCCGTCCTCCATCGCCGTCGAATTGCAGGTCGCGGATGGCGGTGGGATCAATCTGTTCATAGGAATAACCGGATTCCGGTTGGCCCCAGGGGTTCCCGAGGGACGAATACGTGTAGTCGATCACGGAATCCTCCCATTTCCAGAAGTCATATTTGAGGCCCAGGACACCCCGGATGGCCACGGCATCGTTGGCCCAGAGCTGGACGGAGACATTGGCGTCGAACAGGAGGGAGTCGACCACCTTGACGTCATGACGTGACTGGTGGGTCCAGGTGCCTGGCTGGTCGTACATGAACCAGTCGTAATCCTCCATGCCGCCACTGCCTTCCGTCAGGGCAGTCCAGAGGCCGACGTTCACCCGGAACGTGTCGTGGATATTGGCCGATAGCACGGCGCCGCCCAGGGTCAGGCCGGACAGATCCCAGATCAGTTCGCTGAGTTTGTGATCGATTTCCGGAATGTTCACGATTTCCCGGGCCTCGCCCTCGAGGATGCCAACGCTCCCGTGGACGGAGAAGGCGGCATTCTTGCCGGCAGGAATTTCCAGCGCCGGCCCATCCATGGCATGGACAGCCATGGCCGGCGTGGGATGAAACCATCCGATCACGATGAGAATGAGAAAGCCCAGTGTTGTTGCGACGAATCGTTGCATGGTATCCCTTTCTTCCTGCTATCCGGTCATCCAAACCCTTGCAGACAATACGAGTGGCTGTGATGCGGAAACAAGACAAATCACCGGGAGGCATCGCCCCGCCGGATGGCTTCCTGGTTGGCTGCATCCACGGCGATCTGAGCCATCAGGCCATCATCGCCGGTTGCCAGGGTCGGGTCCGGGGTCGCACCGGGGACCAGCGCTGCGGCAAACGCTTCCAACACGCACGGGATCACCTGATCGTGTCCTTCCTCCTGCAGGGGGGCCGTATCGCAGCGTGAATCGCCGACCAACCGGAAGACCAGGTTTCCCGGGTTTCCCTCGAGCACGATGACGCCCTTTTCCCCGATGATGACGAACGCTTCGTGCAGGTGGCGGGCCTTGATGTAGGCCGTGTGGGCGAAACTGGCGTTGACGGTGACCAGGATGCCGGGGGTCAGGCGGGCCAGTATGGCAATGTGCGGGGGAAAAGTGCATTTCTCGCCGAACCAGGCGCCCAACGCCTGGACATCCTGCCAGGTTCCGCCCCCGCAGAAGAACCGGACCAGGTCGATGCGGTGGATGCCGCAATCGAGGCATCCGGTTTTGTCCAGGAACCGGTGGCGGCGTTCCGCCAGGGGGCCCTGGGTCTTGTGCCCATCCCAGAATGAGTTGATGTGCACGGCGCGGATGGTCCCGATATGGCCGTCGATGATCCATTGCCGGGCCTGACGGTAGGCGCCGATGAACCGGGTTTCAAAATCCACGGCAAGGAATCGGTTGTGCCGGCGGGCGGTATCCACCATCTGCCGGCATTCGGCGACATCCATGCCCAGGGGTTTCTCGCAGAGTACGTGCCGCCCGGACCGGAGGGCATCGAGCGTCACGGCGCAATGGACGTCCGCCGGGGTCGCCACGTAAATGGCGTCAAGATCCGTTCGAGCCAGCATTTCACGGTGTTCCCGGTGCCGGTGAACGGCGGGATCTTCAATGGAGTCCAGGTTGGCCTGTACCGGGTCGGCCACGGCCACCAGCGTGCAGGAAGGCGCCAGCTTCATTGCGGGCATGACCGCCCATTGCGCATGTTTTCCACAACCGATCAATCCGAATCGAACCATGGCGAACCGCCTCTCCTGAATCGTGATGACGAAAACAACCCTACCGTTTTTGAGGCTGCCCGGCACGACTATTTGTGAACCGGCCTTAACGGAACCATGTCGTTTTTTTACTTGAGACAGGGTATGCCTGTCAGGGCGTTACGGTTATGCGCTGTACAGGATGGCCTTGCGGCGACTGCCGGTGGCATCGAGGTGGTTGAAATCCGAATAGGCGATCAGGAGAGCATGGTCGGAGACCGGCAGGAGTGAGGTGTATCCGCAGGAATGACGGGTGACTTCGCGGGGTGAGCCCTCGATCAGGGTGGCGGGATCGGACCAGTGTTCGCCGGTGCCGGTCGGATCGAACCGGAGATGCACGCCCGGTCGTCCATAGGAGAGGACCATGGCGCCGCATCCGAGCAGGATGATACAGGGCCAGACTCCGAATTCGAATAGTTCGTGTACCGGGGTCCAGGTATGTCCGTTATCGGAGGACCAGGTGATTGCCATTGGTTTCTGGACCTGGTCGGTTTTCCGGATCACGCAAACCAGGCGTCCGTCGGATGTCGGAGCGAGTTGTGGTTCGCCGGGGGGGGTGGGGTGGGATGCCTATCGGACCGGAGCGCGATCGGACCGGTCACGCCGGTAGTTGCTTGCCGCCCATTTGCTTGAATTGACGCGGAGACACCCCTTCGTGCTGGCGGAAGATACGTGAGAAGTGAAAGGGATTGCTGAAACCTAGTCGGGTGGCCACCTCGCTGACGCTACAGCCGGACAGGAGCAGGCCCTTGGCCGTCAGTACACGACAGCTCATCACATACGCATGCACCGAGTAGCCGGTCTCGGATTTGAAGGTATGCGCCAATGTCGACGTGCTGGTGTGACAACGCTTCGCCAACTCCGGGTTGCCGGGAACCCGGGCGGGGTCGAGATCTATCAGTTGTTTGGCCCTGCGTGCTACGGGATGCCTGATTCCCTCCCATTCGGATGGTTTGCCCTGTAATTCACCAAAGACCGCCAGACACAACCCAACGGCCGTCAACTCGCACCCTTGTTGCCGCCGGTGCAGGATTTGAACGATATGTCGCATCAGCGCCGCTATCTGGGGCAGAGGACCCCGATAAAAAGGACGGTTTGGTTTCAGTGCCAGCCACGTTGCATGCCTCCTCAACGTCACCTGGAGGCAGATATAGTGCCACTCGCCCGGCCCGGCGTTGCGCTCGTTGAACAAAGCCCCCGGCGGAACGCAATACACACTGTCGGCCTCCGTACGCCACGATTCCTCACCGCAGGAAACCGCTCCGGCGCCGCCTAATGTCAACACCACGGTCCATGCGTCCCTAATGCGATGGTGGCCCGCATACCCAGGTTTTTCGAGGCTGCGCATGACCGTAAGCCGCTCGATACCGGCAGCACCTGCCATGTCGGATGAGCCATCGATACTGCCACCGCCGGCATCGGGATGTTCCTCCACGCGAACATGCGTTTCGTACGGTATTTCGGATGGTCGCTTCGGGCCTGATCGTGTAGCCATTCATCACCTTCCATACATTGCAGGAATAGATATGTATTTGCTGAAACATGCATGATATAGGCATATATTGATATTGCAATAGTAATTTTAGATATATAATAATTATCCTCACTGAACAAGAAAGGTTTTTCACATGCCCCTTTACGAATCGCAACGAGGTGCCGAGAACCGTATTGAAGTCAAGCCCGCATGGCGCGATGCATTGGTACTCGGACCCAGTCGTGTTGCACAAGTCATCGTGGGATTGATCGCCGGCCGCGCTGATCGGAAGCGCCCGTTGCGCCTCTCGTTTGATGGGTGGTATGGCATTGATTGGACGGCGTTGCGCCTATCACTCGATCAAGAAGCCTCCAAAACCGGACAAAATCTTGCATGGCGCCCTATCGTGAACGTGTTTCACGCGCGGGAGAAGATCGACGAATATAAACGGGCCTTTACGGAGACCGACGACCCGGGTTTTGGTGTGGTCAACACCGATGGGTGTATCAGCGACCTGATGATACCGGAGAAAGTGGTCGCGCTCGGTTCCGAACTTGAAACCATCGTGCATGCAGATGCGATCATCGTGTATGGCGCCGGTGCCTCGGTGCCCGAACTGCTTGACTTTTATGACCAGTGTTTCTACTTCGACAAGACCCGCCAGCCGCTGCTTTGGGAGATGTGGGACGGGAAGCTCGTGCCGTTCGGTTGGGATGAGCCGAAGCCGGACTACGGCTGGAAAGAGTATTACTACTGCGACTATTACCTCCTCGACCGACAAAAGCGGGCACTCCTGCCCCGCATGGCCTACTGGGTCGAGGCCATTGCCTTTGAACGTATCAAATTGTTGCCTCGAACCGCGTATGACGGGATCATACAGACGCTCTTGCAGTACCCGATCAAGGAGGTTCCGATCTACCAGCCGGGTCCCTGGGGTGCCTACCGTTACCAGGACCTGGGCGGACAGTTTGATGTGCCCGGTTTGGAGTGCAACGCCTGGAACGAACTCGCCGGTCCTGAACTGAGCATGCTGGTGGATATCGGCCGCGAGGCGATGCTGAACCTTCCGACCATGAATCTGATGCAATATGCCGACCAATGGCTGGGCCAGCACATCGCCGAGACGTATCCCTCGCTCTTCCCCATGGATGTGTGGTTGGACGACGGCTATTTCCCTAAACCGACCCCGGCCGAACGCATCAGCATGCCGATCCACAACCACCCCTCAACCGATTACGTGAAACGCCATTTCAAGGAGGCCCTGGGCCGCTACGAGACTTACTACATCGCCGAGGCCTACGAAAAGGCCAACACCTGGATGGGTTACACCGACGATGCCGATATCGAGGAATGGGAGCGCCTCTGCCGCGAATCCAGCAATTGCAAGGAAATCCCGAACTGGAAGGACTTTATCGCCAACTGGGAAACCAACATCGGTGACCTGTTCCTGATCCCGCCCGGCACCATCCATGCCCATGGCGGCAACCAGATGGTGCTCGAAATGGATACCTGCCCCTCGATCGCAGCGACGGAATACTCGTTCTTCACCTACGACTTTAACCGACCGTCCTGGGACGACAAGACCAAGACCATGACCGGCAAGCCGTGCAACATGCACCTCGACCACGGTTTCGATAACGATAAGTACTGCCGTCAAAGCTGGGTGAAAGACCACCTGCGGGCCCGGCCCGTTGTGGTGAAATGGACGAAGGACTACCAATTCGACCGGTACACGTCAGACCCGCGCATGCCCTTCGAGATCGAGCGCTACCATTTTGAACGCCACGCCGATGCCGATACGGAAGGCAAGTTCATGCACATCGTAACGCTGACCATCGGTAGGGAGGTGACGATTCGTTCAAAGCGCGATTTGAAGCTGGCAAACACACTCCGTAAATGGCAGTCGGCCCTCGTGCCAGCCTGCTTTGGAGCCTACGAGTTCGTTAACGCCGATGGCGGGCCATGCACCGTGGTGCAACTGCGATGGAAAAAAGGGTGATGGCAACATGACCAGACGTGAACGCGTTGAGGCGACACTGAACCACCGTCCGGTGGATCGGTGTGCCGTACTTGAACAACTCAGCTACAACCCCCGTGTCATCGCCGATTGGACCGGCAAGGTTATCAACGAATTCGATTACACCATCGATGACATCTGCGCGGTAATCCGTCAGACATGCGACCTGGTCATGCCGCCCATCGCACCGCGCGGGACGGCGCGGGTGACCTTGCCGGATGGATTCGTCACCCAGCATGACAACTGGACGAGTTGGCATGTCAGCCGACCGTTCGCCGATCCGACCGGCGCCGCGCGGTGGCTGCAAAAGCGGATGGACCAACTTGACGCGGCCCCTTTCGACCCTGCACGCGTCCGCGAGGACTACCGCCGCTCCATGCTGGCCCTGCAGGCAAAGATAGGCGATACGGTCATCCTTGATTACAGCAGCACGGGCTTCAGTAACGTGTTCGACACCATGGGCCTGGAGCTTTTCGTTTACTTCATGATCGAGCACGCAGACCTGATGACCGAGTACCTGGCGGCCTCCACGACGCACGAGGTGGAGCGCATTTGCGCCGTCGCCGACACGATCCTCTCGCCGGTGATCCTCATTCCGGAGGACTTTGCGACCAAGCAGGGCCCTCTTTTCTCGCCCGAATTCCTTCAGGCCCACCACTACCCATTCGTGCGGCAGATCACGGCCGCATGGCGGGAGCATGGTATACATGTGCTTTATCACAGCGACGGCAACTTCCGGAAAGCCATCCCGGATCTGATAGCCTGCGGCGTGCAGGGTTTCTATTGCCTCGAGCCCAACTGCGGCATGGACATCGTGGAACTGAAGAACACCTGGCCGGCGATGGTATGGGCGGGAGGGGTGGATGGGGTTGATCTCATGGAGCGTGGCACACCCGCACAGGTGAGAATCGAGGTCCAACGCCAAATTTACGAAACCCGCGCCCTCGCTACCGGCGGCATGTTCGTTGCATCTTCGAGCGAAATCAACCCACCTATCCCGCCGGAGAACTTCCGCGCCATGGTCGAAGCTGTATGGGCGACCGTATGATGACCAAGATGAACACGTCACGATTCCATACGCTCTTCCCCCTTGGGTCGCATCTGTGCCGCGAACCCATGCCTGCCATGTCTGAGTTAAAAGGTGACATGGAATTACTTAAGAAACATGGTTTCAACCTGATTAAACTGCAGGAAAACTGGATGCTCGACGAACCGAGCGAGGGGGCATGCAACTTCTCGCGATACGAGGAACTGATTATTCATGCCGCGAAACTCGACCTGGGTGTTTATCTCGGCCTGACCTGCGAGCAGGCACCGCACTGGTTGTATGAGAAGCACCCAGATTGCTGCATGATCGGACGAGACGGACGGCCAATCCTCTATGAGGCACCCACCACACTCCCCTCCGACGGCAAACCCGGACCCTGCTACGACCATCCCGGCGCCATGTCCGACCACCTGCGTTTTATCTCCAAGTTGGTTGAAATCCTCGGTCGCTTCGAGAACGTCGTTGTTTGGAACACGTGGCAAGAGATCGGGTACTGGGGGGAGGCTGTGGTCGGTACCAGCGTTTGCTTCTGTCCGCACACCCTCGACAGCTTTCGATCATGGCTGGCCACCCGCTATGGCGATATGGACGCACTCAATCGCGCTTGGAACACCCGCTATCCCACCTGGGAGGCGATTCTGCCCAGCCGTGCCTCGCGACAATCCCAGGCTGTGGACCTCAACTGGCAGACCTTCATGGACAACGTCCAGATTGCCAACGTCCTCAAAGCCCGCGCGGCGGCGATCCGCGCCGCCGATCCACTCCACCGTCCTGTCTTTGCCCACAAGGGCGGCCCAGTCTTCGCCTCAGGACAGGATTGGGCTTATGCGCGCTGTCAGGATTTCCTGGGTTCATCCTGTTACCCCGCGTGGGGTTGCGGACATGATTGGGACGATGGCCATCAGCGACCATTTGTCCGTGAACACGCCCTGCTTACCGAGGCGTGGTCGGTGGCCTATGCCTTTGACCATATCCGTTCCGCCAGCCCCGGCCAAGGACATCCGGGAGGGGCGCCCATATGGGCGGCGGAGTTTCAAGGGGGTCCGATCAGCAGCGGCTTACACAAGGGACGGGTCCCATCAGCCGACGATATTCGTCGCTGGATGCTGACAGCGGTCGGTTCGGGCATTACCGCCATCTCCTTCTGGGTCGCACGCTCTGAGATCATGGCCGCCGAGCAGAATGGATTCTCGCTCCTTGACAGCACAGGCGATGCAACTCCGCGGCTTGATGAGGCTGGCCGTATTGGTCGGGCGTTGAATATCCACGCAGATCTGTTCGCGCAGTCCTCGCTGCAACCAGCCAAGGTCGGTCTCTTGGTCAGCGAGGCAAACTACCAACTCTGCACCCATCTCGCGCAAGGCGGCGACCATCTTGCCTACAGTACCCGCGGATGGTGGCGCCTGCTCTGGGAATTGAACGTGCTGGTCGATCTCATCAATGTCGACCACGATCTTGACCGTGCGGGGGAGTATCCAATGCTGATCCTGCCGTTCCCGCTGGCACTGTCCGAGGCGGTGGCGGGGAAACTGGTTGGCTACGTCGAAGCCGGTGGCCACTTGATCAGCGAAGCCGCACCGGGCCGCATTAACGAAGAGGGGTTCTGCAACCGCGGCGAGCTCTCGCCGACCCTGGCCGCACTCTTCGGGGTGTGCCAACGCGAATTCACAATGGTGCGTGAACCCGAGGGCGGCACGCGCTGGTCGCCTCCAGAGCGCACCTGGGGCGAGTATCTGGAGGCGACGTTGCTCGAAGGGGTGGGGGCGCTGACCGGGCAGCGCCTGCAGGCAAACGTCTATTTGCAGACTCTCGACTGCCGGGTCGGCACCGAACCGGTACTGCGAGCCGGTGACGCGGTGGCTGGAGTGCGGCGCAAAGTCGGGCGGGGCTCCGCCTGGTTGCTCGGTACGTACATCGGCCATAACGGCAACGCCTATCGCGATACGGCGATCCACGCCGCAGTCCGGGCGCTGTTTGTCGCCTGCGGCGTCGCGCCGGAACATAATGGCCGGTTGATCGTGCGCAAGCGTGTGACTGCGGGCAAGGAAGCGTGGCTCTTCACCAATCCCACCACCGAAAGGGTTGTCGAGCCGGTCAACGTCGCGGGCTGTTCACAGGTCGTCGACTTGTTCGGTGGTGAGATCGTACAAGTCGGAGACAAAGTTGAGGTTGCGGTTGCGCCGCGGGACGTGCGAGTACTCGTGGTCGAACGTGAAAGGATGGTCTTGGACTGCAGTTCCAGGAAAAGCGAGGGGGTTTCATGTTGAAGCAGAACTACCTTGAGGTGCAGAAGCGCTACCGGGCCTTCTGGCACGGCGAGGCGGAACGGGTGGTTGGAGAAATAGGCATCTTGGCGAACAGACGACGGTAGGGATCGTTGTAGAGGCACGGACGGGATCCCGCCCTGAACCTCC
>MHBQ01000005.1:117042-117322 GCA_001803315.1 Lentisphaerae bacterium RIFOXYC12_FULL_60_16 | reverse complement strand
AAACATGCCGGTCTGGTCTCCGGATGGGCGTGTCACCTGCGCCCTGCTGTTGCCCGGCTCACGCACCGCCTGGCCCTATGCCGTTGACCGGCCTGACACCGACCACTTCAACCGGGATTATCATCCTGAACAGGCGTCCGGCGGCACGGAGATCTGCCTGATCGACCCTGAAACCGGCACGATCACCCCGATCACCCGGGATCATCCACCCACCTGGAACTTCCGTCTCGCGTGGTCGCCCGACGGTTCCCGCCTGGCCTTTATCCGCGCCGATGTCGGG
>MHBQ01000005.1:115030-117032 GCA_001803315.1 Lentisphaerae bacterium RIFOXYC12_FULL_60_16 | reverse complement strand
AACTGTGGGTGATGGACGCCGACGGCGGCAACCGGCATCGCCTGACGGGCGGCGTCAACGGAGCCGGTGTCGATCACCCGCGCTGGGTCCACCTGGTCGTGCCAGCCATCGGATGATGTCCTTGCGCCCCTTGACGTTCCCGCATACCTCGGGCATCATGGAAGGACTTGTATTTATTCAAATCAGGAGAGCCGGCATGCATAACCCACTTCCGCTTGTCAGCCTGTTGATGGTTGCCCTCATCGCCGGATGGGTGCCGGCCGGCGCCCGCGCCGAGTCATTCCTGGATTTCCTGAAGAAGGACCGGCAGGAGCAGGAGGATTTTAAACAGGGTCGGACAAAGCCTCCACCTCAAGCCGCCCAACCTGCACCACAACCGGATACCGGGAACCCGGTTCTGCTGCGCGAGGACGGCCCGGCACGCCCGGCCATGGTCGCCCGGCAGGCTGCACCCGCCACCCCTCATCCGGACCGGGTGCGTGCCCAGGACATCTACGACCGGTACTGCAGGATGCGTAACCGCCTCGATGATCCGGATCCCGAAAAGGGATTGAAGGCCGGCATCCGGAAACTGGAAGGGGAACTGTACCCCACCGGTCGACCGGCCGTGGATTCGTATTCCCTGTGGTCCGATCACGACTGGAACGTCCGGTGGCCCCGGCTCCAGGATATGCGCATCCGGCGCGACCGGATCGAGGACTCCTTGAAGGTCGTCGAACAGGAATGGAATGATGCCGGGTTCAACGGCCAGATCGGACCGCTCGGAGACTTCAGTTACGGCCGCAAGTCCTGGGTGTT
This sequence comes from Lentisphaerae bacterium RIFOXYC12_FULL_60_16, assembly GCA_001803315.1. GTDB lineage: Bacteria > Verrucomicrobiota > Kiritimatiellia > UBA8416 > YA12-FULL-60-10 > YA12-FULL-60-10. The sequence continues at coordinate 116,234 of MHBQ01000005.1, read as the reverse complement.
CTGGCTCGACCACGACGCCAACACCTTCCCGCCCCCGATTCGATCCAACCAAGTGGACTACGTCGGGTTGCGGATCGAAACGCTCTGGCCGACCGCCGCCACACCCCCGGTCAGCGATACCGATGATCCCGGCAGGAAGGATCCCGTCTTTGAGAAACCCCCGGTCATAACGACCCCGCCCGAAAGTGACAAGTATGAGGTCACCACCACCAACGTCCCGCCCAAAAAATCCTGGGACGACATGACCGTCGACGAACGGCATGATGCGCTGAAGGCAAACGACCCGGAAGCCTGGAAGGAAGTCCACGAGGTGCTGGTCAGCGGGGATCTGGATGCCATCAAGGAAGTCAAGGAAGCCCTGGGCGCCACCGGCACCACGGCGCCTCCGCCCCCGGGCGCCAACACGAACCTGACACCCGTCCCGGCCCCGGTCAAGAAACCCTGGAAAGACATGACCGCCGAGGAGCGGCATGAAGCGCTCAAACAATCGGATCCCACGGCCTGGGATGCGGTACGGGATGCCCTGCTGAGCGGTGATCCTGCCCAGGTGACCCTCGTGGTCAATGCCCTGGGCGCCAAAATCCTGCCGGAAATCGCGTTGGCCACCGCCTACTGGCATGGATTCCAACTGGGCGTGCAGGAAAAACTGACCCAGGCAACGGAAAGCCAGTTGGATGTGGTTGCCGCCGCCTATAAGGTACCCCAGCTCCAGCAACTCGTCCGTACCGGCTATGCCGACGGCCAGGCCGGTAAGCCGCCCGCTTACACGCTGGGGCCCGGGATGTCCGCCGATCCGGGAACCTCCCGCTGATTCATGGCGACCCTCGCTGCGTCACGCGCGTCCGGTCACGGGATCAGACCGTTGTATCCATCGCCTCGTCGATCATGGCGATCATGTTGATCAGCGGGACATCGGCCTGAAGGGTAATGCCGGGTTCAAGGATATAGCCGCCCCCGCGGCCCATCGCCCGTTTCAACCGGCGGACTTCGGCCCGCACCTGTTCCGGCGTGCCTTGAATCAGCAGATGTTGCGTGGGAATGCCGCCGCAAAACGTGACGCGACCGCCGAAATCCCGTTTCAAGGCGAGGATGTCCATGGCTTCGGGCTGGATGGGATGCAGGATGTCCAACCCGATGTCGATCAGGTCGCCGATGATGGGAACCACATGGCCGCAGGTGTGGTGGAAAACCACTTTTCCCCTGG
>MHBQ01000005.1:114867-114987 GCA_001803315.1 Lentisphaerae bacterium RIFOXYC12_FULL_60_16 | reverse complement strand
CGCACGCCAATCCGGCGGCGATATCATCAACGACCGTTGCGATCCGTAATCGTCACTTACCGCGATGCCTTCAAACTCGAAACGGTCGAACAGGATGGCCATGGTTGCAAGGATTCGATC
>MHBQ01000005.1:114686-114766 GCA_001803315.1 Lentisphaerae bacterium RIFOXYC12_FULL_60_16 | reverse complement strand
CACCCACCCAGATGATCCTGAAATGCGGGGCCGCCTTGCGGGACCACTCCCCCAGATCTTCAAACCGGTAGTCCAGATCA
>MHBQ01000005.1:55203-114644 GCA_001803315.1 Lentisphaerae bacterium RIFOXYC12_FULL_60_16 | reverse complement strand
GATGGCCCGATGGGGCTGCCGCGGTCGATGGGACTGGTGGACCATACCACGCCGAACTCATCAACCGCGGTCGGTCCGAATTGCCGCGGATCGGCATACAGCGGCTTGATGGATTTCGGGCTGCTCATGCGCAGGGGCAGGCGCAGGCGGGTTGCCAGGTCAGGCCCGTAGTGGCCGCACAGTTTCTCCTGCGCGACAGGCGACAGCATGAACTGGTAAGGAACCGATCCGGTATCCTCACACCGCAACGTTGCCCGGATCCAGGATTGGTCATCGATAGGACGCATGGTTCCCGTATAATGCCCCGGCTTCCCGGACCGGTCAAATGCATTTGCCGGGACCGGACACCACGGCATGTAAACGTCCATTTGCTATTGCTCCCCCGCTATGATACTAACCTCCTCCGCTTTATGAATAACCCAGCACAGAATCAGGCGATCCGCAATATTGCGATTATCGCGCATGTCGACCACGGGAAAACCACCCTGGTCGATCAAATCCTCAAACAGTGCAACCTGTTTCCAAAAAGTGAGGATTTCCACGACTGTTTCCTGGATAGCAACGACTTGGAACGCGAACGCGGCATCACCATCCTCTCCAAGAACGTCAGTGTCCGTTACCGGAACACCAAGATCAACATCATCGATACCCCCGGCCACAGCGATTTTGCCGGCCAGGTGGAACGGGTACTCAAGATGGCCGACGGCGCCCTCCTGCTGGTGGATGCCGCAGACGGCCCCATGCCGCAAACCCGGTTCGTTTTGCATAAAGCCCTCCAACTGGGACTCCAATGTCTGGTCATCATCAACAAGGTGGATAAGAAGGACGCCCGTCCGGACATCGTCCACGACCGGATCTTCGACCTGTTCGCCGAACTGGGCGCCAGCGACCTGCAACTCGACTTCCCCATGCTGTATGCCAGCGGGCGCGACGGCTGGGCCTCCACCACCCTTGAGGGCGAACGCAATTCGATCATCCCGCTGATGGACGCCATCCTGGACCGGATCCCCCATCCCGCCCTGTCCAACGGCCCCGTCCAGATGCAGGTGACCAGTATCCAGCATTCCGACTATGTCGGTCGGACCGGTATCGGGCGCGTGTACCGCGGCAACCTGAACCTGACCGATCCGGTCTGCCATATCAGCCGCAAGGGCGAAACCCGGCAGGTCCAGCTCAAGCAGTTGTTTACCTTCGAGGGGCTCGACCGGGCCTCGGTCGACACCGTGGTCTGCGGCGACATCTGCGCCGTGGTCGGCATCCCCGACATCGATATCGGCGATACCATCGCCGCCGCCGAACAACCGGAAGCCCTCCCGCCGCTGAACATCGATGAACCCACCCTGTCCATGCTGTTCCGTATCAACGATTCCCCCTTCTTCGGCCGCGACGGCAAATACGTCACCAGCCGCCACCTCCGGGAACGCCTGCTCCAGGAACCCCAGCGGGATGTCGCCCTGCACGTGGAGGAAATCGGGGGCGAGACATTCAAGGTCAGCGGGCGCGGCGTCCTGCATCTCTCCATCCTCATCGAGAACATGCGCCGGGAAGGGTTTGAAATGACCGTCTCCCAGCCGCACGTGATCTGCCGCGACCACAACGGCGTCAAGGAGGAACCCATCGAGGTGCTCACGGTGGATGTCCCGACCATTTATGCGGGCAAGATCGTCGAGCTGGTCGGTATGCGGCGGGGAATCCTGGTCCATGTCGAGAACCACGGCGCGTGGACCCTGCAGGAGTTCCACATCACCACCCGCGGCCTGATCGGCCTGCGCAGCAAACTGCTGACCGTATCCGCCGGTGAAGCCATCATCTCCCACTGTTTCCTCCACTACGCCCCGTTTGCCGGGGATCTCCCCCAGCGCACCAAGGGCGTCATGATCAGCATGGCCAACGGCAAGTCGGCCTCGTTCGCCATCGACGGCCTGCAAGCGCGCGGCCTGCTGTTTGTCGATCCCGGCGAGGAATGCTACGAGGGCATGATTGTCGGCGAGCATTGCCTGGATATGGACATGGTGGTCAACATCCAGAAAGCCAAGGAGATGACCAACATCCGGGCAGCCGGCAAGGATCGCAACCTGGAATACGCCCCGGCCGTCCGCCTGAGCCTCGAACAGTCCATCGAATACATCAACGATGATGAACTGGTTGAAATCACCCCGAAATTCATCCGGCTGCGTAAACGTCTGCTGCGGGAACTCGAACGCAAACGCCAGCGCCGGTCCTGATCAGGGAAAACGGTCCATTGAAAATCCAAGTCGAACGCGAATTGTACCTGGCGGCACCCAACGGCATCGCCGTCTACGCACAGAATCCGTGCTATACATCAACCCAAACCGACTCTCTGGTGGAATCGGTCAAGCATGAAGCCCTCCATTTCGACGACCAGGGCCGGAAAGTCTATTATCACCCCCGGATCTTCCGCCGTTTCTCCACCGACAACGGCCGCACCTGGACCGCGACGCCCGACCAGGCAACCGAAACCGCCAAGGCACTCGCCGGAACCCAACGCAACGTATCGTTGCACGCACTGGATGCCCGCCGCAACGCCCTGATCAGCATCTTCTCCACGTATGAAGTGGACATGTCGCAGGAGATGTTCGCCGGTGGAAGTCTCCGCCAACGGACCTACCGCCTCTGGTATGAGTTGTCGTTCGATGCCGGAAAAACCTGGACACCCACCCGGCGCATCATCGATGAACGACCCGGTTTCGACGAGAACCATTGGGGTCCCGGTCTCGTGTTCGGACAGACCGGTGCGGCGATCGACCTGCCGGCTCCCGTCTGGCTGGACGACGGCACCGTGGTCTTCGGCCTCACCCTCCTCAACATGCCACGGCCGGGCGAATCGCTGGAAACCCCCGATCGGCACAGTTGTTACGGAGTCAGCTATGCGCGCGGCCGATGGAACCCCGCCGGCACCGACGTCATCTGGCAAATCGGCGAACCGATCCTGCTCGATCCCAAACAGTCGCCGGCAGGATGCTGTGAACCCGCGGCCATCAGCCTCGGCGGAACCCGCCTTTTCAACACCATGCGGTGCCAGGGTGACGAGCAACGGGGCATCCCCTCAACCCGCTATTCGACCGTGTCCGACGACGGCGGCATGACCTGGAGCCGCCCGGAACCCCTCCACTACGACGACGGCAGGACGGTCTGGTCTCCCGCGTCATTTTCATCCTTCTTCCGTTCATCGCGCACCGGCATCGCCTACTGGATCGCCAACATTCTGCCCAAACCGGTCCATCACCAGACGCCACGCTACCCGTTGTGCCTGGCACGGTTCGATCCCGAACGCGGTTGCATCATCCGGAATTCCGTGCAGGTCATCCAGGACCGTCCCCCCTCCATGCCGGAACAGGTCCGCTACACCAACTGGGGTTTTTACGAGGAGCGGGGCACCGGGGACCTGATCATGACCCTGCCCGAACAACCCAAGTTGATGGACTTCACGGCCATGACCCGACCGGAGGATTACACCGCCGACTGCCTCCGCTACCGCATCCGCCTGCCCTGAGCCAGAAAACCATGCTTGGATTTATGACGCCGGGACGATAGATTCAGGAAGGGATTGGAAATAATTCCAGGACCTGACACAACAAAATAACCAAGGAGTATCATGCAAACACGATGGAAGCTGATCGTCATGGCAACGGTTGCGGCCGGACTGATGGGTTGTAACGAGGAAGCCAAACCCGCCGCCGGAGCAGAAGCAGTGGAAAAGGTGGAAGCCGCCGCACCAGCCGCTCCCGCCGCGCCCGTGGCAGCTCCTGCCGCCACCGCGAAACCCAAGGATCATCCGGCCCATTGATGATCCGGTCATAAGGCCCGTCCCCCGCTCAACAGGTTGGCGGGGGACGGATGCCTTCCAAGCATCCACCCCTTTTGGGAATCCGAAATGACGATCCGGGCCAGCGGTTTATCGGCAGCACGGGTAATGTCCTTGTTTCCTGCCATCCTGCTGGTCGGCATCCTGTCCGGCGCCTGCAACAAGGAAACCGAAACCGTCCAGTCTGAACCGGCAACATCCTCAGTTCCGCCGATTGTGACGGGCGACATCCAGGCCGGCATCGAAAAACATATCGCCGAACAGGTGGAACGCGGCAATGGATTCTTCACCATCCCTTTCGAGGGCAAGGAACTGAAACTCAAGCTGGTGCGCGTCCACGTCGAATACCTCGCCTCGCTGGGGCCTGAAGACCAGTTTGCGTGCGTGGATATGGCCAGTTCCGACGGCCAGTTTTATGATATCGATTTCTTCCTCAAGGGCGGTCGCGACGCGATGACCGTCACCGAGACCACCGTCCATAAACTGAACGGCCAGCCCTTCTACTTATGGAAACAAAACGAAGACAAGCACTGGGTGCGCGCCCCCGTCGACAACGCCAGCAGGGAACTGCTCGGGGTTCTGACCGGACACGACATGTTTGAATTCCGTTACCAGGCCACCCTGCCCGACATCACGGGCCCGGCACGTTGCTGGCTTCCGTTGGCGGGATCCGACGATTTCCAGAAGGTCACGGTCAAGGCCATACACCTGCCCGCCGCCCACCGGGTGTTGACCGACACCGCCCACAGCAACCAGGTCATCTTCCTCGAACTCGGACCGGAACACAGCGGCAAATCGATGGAAATCGTGTATGACGTGACCCGCTTCGAGAAGGGCGCCTATGCGGACGATCCGGCCAGGGCCGCACGGCACCTCCAGCCCGAACGCAAGGTTCCTTCCAACGACACGATCAAGGCAACCGCCGAAAAAGCCGTGGAAGGGCGGGCGGATGACCTGATGCGGGCCCGGGCACTGTACGATCATGTGATTGAATCCATGCGCTACATGAAATTCGGCGAGGGATGGGGCCAGGGCGATATCCAGTATGCCTGCGACGCCCTCACCGGGAACTGCACGGATTACCATGCCTACTTTATCGGGTTGGCGCGATCCCTGGGAATCCCCGCACGTTTTGCCATCGGTGTTGCCATTCCATCCGAACGCGATGACGGCGGAACCGACGGTTATCACTGCTGGGCCGAGTTCTACGCGGATGGCAAATGGTGGCCCATCGACATCAGCGAGGCGGACAAGTTCAGCGCGCTGAGCATGTATTTCTTCGGTCATCATCCGGCCAACCGCTTCGAATTCACCCACGGCCGCGACCTGATGGTGGATCCGGAACCCGCCTCCGGCCCGATCAATTTCCTGGCGTACCCGCTGCTCGAGATCGGGGGCCAGCCAAAACGGGTCAGCACCCTGTTCCTGTTCCAGCGTACCGGGTGCCGGTCCTGCAACCACGAAGTCCCACCCGTCCGGTAAGTAAGGACACCTCATGGAGCCGGTTCTGAACGAGCAGTTTCTCGCTACCATTGCCCAGGAAATGAAAACCGGCCTCCGCCAGGTCGCGGCCACGGCCCTCTTGCTCCAACAGGGCGGAACCGTCCCCTTCATCGCCCGCTACCGCAAGGAGATGACCGGGTCCCTGGACGAGGTTGCCATCACCACCATCCGTGACCGGATGGAACAACTCGAAGCCCCGGCCGCCCGCCGCACCGCGATCATCCAGTCCCTCGAGGAGCGCCAGTTGCTCACCCCGAAACTGCAGGCCACCCTCGATGCCGCCAAAACCCTGTCAACCCTGGAGGACATCTACCAGCCTTTCCGCCCGAAACGCCGCACCCGGGCCATGATCGCCCGCGAACGCGGCCTTGAACCGCTCGCCGACCTGCTCTGGAAACCGGAAGCCGGTTTCAACCCCGCCGAGGCCGCCCTCGCCTTCGTCAATCCGAAGCAGGACGTTGAGTCGGCCGACAAGGCCCTGGCCGGCGCCCGGGACATCCTGGCGGAACGGATCAGCGACGACACCGCGGCGCGCACCGAAATCCGCGCCCTGTTCGCCTCCCGGGGTGTCCTCCGGTCCCATGTCATAACCGGCAAGGAAATCGAGGCGGCGAAATACAAGGATTACTTCGACTGGAGTGAACCGATCACCCGGGCTCCCTCCCACCGCATCCTTGCCATCCGCCGGGGCGAAGCCGAGGGTTTCCTGATGATGCGGCTCACCCCGCCCGCCGAGGATGCCGTGTCCCTCCTCAAGCAACGGTTTGTCCCTGGCAACGGTCCCGCCGCCGCCCAGGTTGAACTGGCCTGTGAAGACGGCTACAAGCGCCTGCTTGAACCCGCCATCGAAACCGAAGCCCGCCTGGAGGCCAAGCAGCGCGCCGACCTTGAAGCCATCCGCGTCTTCGCCGCCAACCTGCGCGAGCTGCTGCTCGCTCCCCCACTCGGCCGGAAGCACGTGCTGGGTGTCGATCCCGGATTCCGGACCGGCTGCAAGATCGTGTGCCTCGACCCGCAGGGAAAGCTCGTGCATCACGACGTCATATTCAACGAAGGTTCTGAAAAGCAGCGCGAACTCGCCCGGCAGACCATCCTGGCCCTCTGCGTCCGTTTCAAGATCGAGGCCATTGCCATCGGGAACGGAACCGCCGGCCGCGAAACCGAGCAGTTCATCCGCGGCCTCGGGCTTCCCGACTCGATCACCATCGTCATGGTCAACGAAAGCGGGGCCTCGGTCTATTCCGCCTCCGAGGCCGCCCGCGAGGAATTCCCCGACCAGGACCTCACCGTCCGCGGATCGGTCTCCATCGGGCGGCGCCTGATGGACCCACTCGCCGAGCTGGTCAAACTCGATCCGAAAGTCATTGGCGTCGGCCAGTACCAGCACGACGTCGACCAGACGCTCCTCAAGCGATCCCTGGATGAAGTGGTCGGCAGCTGCGTGAACGCCGTCGGGGTTGAAGTCAACACCGCCAGCCGCCAGCTGCTCAGCTACGTGTCGGGTTTGAACAGCCAGACCGCGGCCAACGTGATCGCCTTTCGTGACGAGCACGGCCCATTCACCACGCGCCGGCAATTGCAGAAGGTTCCCCGGCTCGGGCCCAAGGCCTTTGAACAGGCGGCCGGTTTCCTCCGCATCCGCGACGGCAAGAACCCGCTCGACGGCAGCGCGGTTCACCCGGAAAGCTACGGCGTGGTGGAAACCATGGCCGGGGATCTGGGCTGCAGCGTGGCGGACCTGATGCGGGACCCGGCCCTCCGCACCCGCATCAAGCTCGAAGCTATGTCACGGAATCCGTGGGGCTCCCCACCCTGCAGGACATCCTGGGCGAACTGGCCCGGCCCGGCCGCGACCCGCGCGAGCAATTCGAAGCGTTCTCCTTCGCCGATGGCATCCACAAGATGGAAGACCTGAAACCGGGCATGACCGTGCCCGGCATCGTGACCAACGTGACCGCGTTCGGCGCGTTCGTGGATATCGGCGTGCACCAGGATGGCCTGGTGCATATCAGCCAGATCTCCGACCACTATATCAAGGATCCCGCCGAGGTGCTGAAAGTCCAGCAACCGGTGAAGGTGACCGTGCTGGAAGTCGACCTGGAACGCAAACGGATCGCACTGTCCATGAAACAGCAGCCGGGGAAACCTGCCGCACATCCGGCGGGAGGGGTCCCGTTATCCGCCGGATCGGCCCGGAAAGCACCTGCCGCTCCCCCGAAATCCGCCCCGTCATTCGGCAGCGACTGGTTCACCGCCGCCCTGGACAAACCCCGCAAGTAACCCCCGTCAGGAAACTCCGGCAAACCTCCCGACCGGGCTACTTCCCGCAAGCCCCCGATTCCTCGGACGGCGGCAAGGTCACGCGCACCGGGTTCACCCGCCAGATATCCCGACAATATTCCCGGATGGCGCGATCCGACGAGAATCCGCCCATGCGGGCCACATTCAGGATGGACATCCGGGTCCAGGCCTGCGGGTCGCGGTAGGTCTGGCCAACCTGGTCCTGCCGTTGAATGTAGGAGGCATAATCCGCCATCAACAGGTACCGGTCCTCCTCGATCAACTGCTGCACCAGCGGTTGAAACAGGTTCCGGTCCCCACCCGACAAGGCGCCGGATCCGATGAAGTCCACCACCTCGCGCAGTTCCGGATTGGCATCATAGAGCGCCCGCGGGTGATACCCCTCCTGTTTTCGTCGGGCCACTTCCCTGGCCGTAAGCCCGAACAGGAAGAAGTTGTCTGCACCGACCGATTCACGGATCTCGACATTGGCGCCATCCAGCGTGCCGATGGTCAGCGCGCCGTTCAGGGAAAATTTCATGTTGCCGGTGCCCGATGCTTCCATGCCGGCTGTTGAGATCTGCTCGGAAAGATCCGCCGCCGGGTAGATGATCTGTCCCACCGTGACATTGAAGTCGGGCACGAAGACCACCCGGAGCAGGTCGCGGGTCCGCGCATCACGGGCTATCACCCCGCCGACGGCATGGATTAACTTGATGATAAGCTTGGCCATCACGTAGCCGGGCGCGGCCTTTCCGCCAAACACGAATGTCCGGGGCACGGCATCCGGCAGCCGGCCGTTGATACCGCGCAGATAAAGCGTCAGGATGTGGAGTACGTTCAGATGCTGGCGCTTGTACTCATGGATCCGCTTGACCTGGCAGTCAAATAACGAGACGGGGTCGATCATCAGCCCGCATCGTTTTTGTACGATGGCTCCAAGGCGGCGTTTGTTGTCGAGCTTGACGGCCCGCCAGGCCTCGCAAAACGCCCCGTCCTCCGCAAACGGTTCCAGCGCCCGCAGCTGGTCGAGATCCCGGATCCACCCGTCCCCGATGGCCCCCGACAGAAGCCGGGTCAACCCCGGGTTCGCCAGGGCCATGAACCGGCGCGGGGTTACCCCATTGGTCTTGTTGCTGAATTTGTCGGGCCAGAGCGTGTGGAAATCCTTCAGGATCGTCTGGCCGAGCAAACGGGAATGCAGGGCGGCAACTCCGTTGATGGCCAGGCTCCCGACACAGGCCAGGTGGGCCATGCGCACGCGCTTTCCGCCGGATTCCTCGATCAGGGAAAGCCGGGCGACCAGCCCGTCATCGCCGGGAAACCGCTTCCGCACATCCGCCAGGAAGCGCGTGTTGATCTCGTAGATAATCTCCAGGTGCCGCGGAAGGATTTTCGCGAACAACGGCAGCGACCAGGCTTCAAGGGCTTCCGGCAACAAGGTATGGTTCGTGTAGGCAAACGTGTTCGACGTGATGTGCCAGGCCTCGTCCCATTCCATGCCGTACTCGTCAACCAGCAGCCGCATCAACTCGGCCACGCCGATGGCCGGGTGCGTGTCGTTGAGCTGGACCGCATATTTTTCGTGGAACTTCGCCAGGGTCGTCTCCTTCTGCAGGTAGATGCGGATCATGTCCTGGAGCGCACAGGACACGAAGAAATACTGCTGCTGGAGACGCAGTTGTTTGCCGGCCATGGGTTCGTCGTTGGGATAGAGAACCTTGGTCAGATTCTCCGATGTCATTTTATCTTCCACGGCCCGGTAATAGTCACCGGCATTGAAGGCGTGGAAATCAAAGGATTCCGAGGCCTCCGCCTTCCACAGCCGGAGCAGGTTCGCCGAGTTGACCCGGTACCCGGGGATCACGGTATCGTAGGGCGTCCCCTTGATCACATGGTCGGGAATCCACCGGACCCGGTAGCGCCCTTCCGGATCGCGGTAGGGTTCCGTGTGGCCGCCCATCTTGATGTCAAAGCGGATCGCGGGATGCGCGATCTCCCAGGGGTTGCCCATGCGCAGCCATTTGTCGGTCACCTCCACCTGCCAGCCATCGCGGATTTCCTGGTCGAAAATGCCGAATTCATACCGGATGCCATACCCGATGGCCGGTATTTCCAGCGTGGCCAGGGAATCCATGAAGCAGGCCGCCAGGCGTCCGAGTCCGCCATTCCCCAGGCCCGGTTCCTCCTCGACCGCCAGCCAATCGTCAAGCGAATGGCCGAGTTCCCGGACGGCGGTCTCCACGTCGTCGTGCATGCCGAGATTCAACAGGTTGTTGGCAAGGTGGGGCCCCGGCAGGTATTCGGCCGACAGGCAGACAACCGTACGGCTGTTATTTTCGAAATAGGTTTGTGCCGAATGAATCCAGTGGTAGAGCAGGCGATCCCGAACCGTGTAGGAAAGCGCCTGGTAATAATCGTACGGAGCAGCCACCCGGGGGAACTTCCCCTGGGTACAGAACAATTTGTCGAGGATCCGCTGCTTGATGGCGGCCACCCGTTCTTCCGGAGTGGACGCAGCGGACGGGGCCACCACTAATCGTTTCGCTGGCATCGGGCATCTCCTTGCTCCACACGGACCGGACCGCGGGGTCACCGACTGATGTACCGCTAACGCGGTACGCGTGCAACCGCAATGTGATGCAGCCGTCGGCTGGAGAAAATACCGTTGCCGCTAGTATTTTCCACGGATGGTCGGAGCAATCTTCTCCCGGTAAAGCGTCTCCAGCGCGGCGTGTTGTTCCCTGCCCAGGGGTGGTACCCCGGAAACCGCCGCATTGCTTTCGGCCTGCGTCAACCGGGTGGCGCCAGGGATGATCGTGGTGACCTCCGGGTGATCGAGAATCCATCGCAGCGCGAGCTGCGCCAACGACACCTCCCGGCCGGGCTTGAGAATCGCACGGATCTGCTCCGCGAACTCAACCCCCCGGGCGAAAGGAACCCCGGCAAACGTCTCGCCGGCATTGAATGCCTGGCCATCCGCATTGTAGTTGCGGTGATCGCACTCCGCGAACTGGTGGCCGGCCTTGAATTTTCCGGCAAGCAGGCCGCTGGCGAGCGGCACCCGCGCCAGGATGCCCACCCGGTTCCGCGCGGCACGTGGAAGCAGTTCGTCCGTGAGTTTCTGACGGAAGATATTGTAGATGACCTGCAGGCTGGCGCACCCGGGGTGTTCGGCGCAGATCAGCCCCTCCTCGACCGACTCCACACTGCAGCCCCAGTGCCGGATCAATCCCTCCCGCTTGAGCGTCTCGAGAATCGTAAAATATTCCCCGCTCTTGAAGGCATCGGTCGGTATGCAATGCCACTGTTGAAGGAAGATCGCATCCACCCCCAGGTTCCGCAGGGATTCCTGGGTGTATTTACGCGCGACATCCAGGGTAAAGTTGGCCATCCAATCGTTTCGTACCGAAACCTTCCGCCCCAGCTTGGTGGCAACATACACCGTCTCACGGGTCTCCTTGAGGAACTTCCCGATGATCCGTTCGCTGATGCCCCCGCCATAAACATCCGCCGTATCAATAAAGTTGACGCCTTGTTCCACGGACTTGTGGAGGATGGCGATTGCCTCCCGTTCATCGACAACCCCCCAATCCGCACTGCCCAGTTGCCAGGTGCCGAGACCAACCTCAGACACCGGGGTGTCCGTCTTTCCGAGTTTTCGATACTTCATGGTTCTGCTCCTTATTCCGTATTTCCGTTCACCCCACGGCCTGGCTGACAAGGCGGGCGCAGACTTCCACGCCTACCGGCGTGAGATGGACCCGGTCATCCGAAATGTGCTTCAGGATGTCCGGAGCCGTGGCGGCATACAGGTCGTTGATCACCACGCCACATTCCGACAGGGTTTCCGCAGCCGCACGATTATAGACCTGGATATCCTTGTTTTTCCGGCCGTTGGTCACGGCTTTCTCATACTGGTCATGGTGCACGGGTGTCGTGGTGGCGAACACCAGGCGACCGGCCTTGCGTCGAAGGATCTTCACGATCCGTTTCTGAAGGCCGAGGTAAACGCCCAGCGGGGTATGGATCCGGCCGTCCGGCATAAAACAGGTGTCCCATTGCCCGTTGTTCCACTGGATGACATCGTAGGTGGCATCGCCCAGCCAGGCGGCAAGGTTGAAGAGGGTGTAGGCCGAAAACCGGCAGTTGTCGGCCGGGCCGGTGACTTCCGCCCGCCCCTCCAACAGTTGCCGGACCCGTTCCTGATAACTGAGCCGTATTGAATCGCCAATCAACATCACCTTCTGCATGTTGTCTGCTCCCTTCGCTGGTTCATCCCGATACTCCACACCGCTTCATCAGGTCCCTGGTAAACCGCCGGTAGTGGGGAAATGCAATTTCCGGATCTTCCAGGTCCGGTTCCCACCGCTTCTCCCATTCGAACGAAAGATACCCCTGGTAACCGATTCCCTTGAGCAAATCCATGCCGCGATACAGATCCACATCCCCTTTGCCCGGCAGGCATGAATGGATACTGCCATCCGCCAGGCGATGGGAATCCTTGAAATGGACATGGATCACATGGTCCTGAATGGCCGTAAAGGTTTTCTCCATCGGTTCCGCATACCAGGAATTCGCCAGGTCCCAGCAGATTCCCACCCGGGGGGACCCGACCCCCTCCATCACGGCACGCGCATTCGCACCCACCACCCAATCATCGTGGGTTTCCAGGGCCAGGCGTACCCCGGCCTGCTCCGCATCGGGCACCAATTCCTTCAATCCCGCCACCAGCCGTTTCAGGGCCGGCCCATGGCCATCGGCTTCCTGACGGCCCCCGAACAACCGCAGGATCGGACATTCCAGCCGGCGGGCTGTCAGAAGGAATTTCCGGGCAATGTTTAACTGTTCCTTGCGCACCACCGGATCCGACATCGTGAAGGAACTGTAGCCCATGATGGCCGCCACGGCGATCCCGTTCGATCGAAAACGGCTCCGCAACTGTTCCAGGAACTCCGGGGATTCATCCGGACCGAGGTGTTCGCCTTTGATCCCACGTAATTCCACACCATCAAAACCCATCGCGCGGGCCTGACCGACGATCCGCTCCAGATCCCAGCCGGGACATCCCAGGGTGGCAAAGGATAATTTCATAGGGTTCTCACGCTCACTCGCCTTGCAGGTTCCATCGGCCCCCGGTACACCATCATCCGTTTTTCATTGTCTATCCGCACCCGACCGAATAGATACAGGGCATATAGCGGACAGGAAAGAGGATTTTACATGAATGACAACCCGGACACCACGATCCCACCCGTCAAACCGACCGGATACCGCATCATTCACCGGGAGATTCCGAAACAGGAAGGATCGTGGACCCGGCACGGCAACTTCGTCCGGTTGAAACTCATCGACCTGGAACCGGCCCTGCCTCCGGAAGTGGACCTGTCCCGTATTCGTTCCTTTCGCGTTCTGGTTCCCGGCCCCGGGGGACCGGTCCCCATCGCATCGCACATCGATGCCACGGATGGATACGGGCGATGGACCGGCCAGCCATCGCTCACCGCCGACTCGCAGATTGGTTTCCACAGTCCTGCCGACGGGCAGGCACCCGTCCCCTCCGCCGGCAGTCGATGGCGCCCGGCCGGCCGGATTGATCTCCGCTTGTGGGATTCCCGGGACCGCGCCTGCCTGGAAGGCGTGCAGGTTGAATATTCATTGACCGCCGATGCTCCCCGGATTCCGTCACCTGACACCTTGCGACTGGTCCGTACCGCCCGCGGGTATGCGGTCAAGGCAGGCCGGACTAAATTGCTCCATTTTGATGCCGACCGGGAATACCAGGTTGATTACGCGGCCCCAACCGGGACCAATCTCGTGCCCCAGGGCCTGACCTGGCGCTGGTTGCCGACGGAGACCGTTACCGAAATGAAATCCGGCTCCGGTGGAACGGTGGATTTCGAGCCCGTCATGGATCATGGACTGGTCCTGGTCGTACGCGTTCGGGCCAACGTCAAGGCCGGCCGGGTCGAGACCACGTTGCGGATGTTCCGCCATGCCGGCGCCCTTGTGCTGGAATTCAGCGACTACCGCGCCGTCCGAAGCCGCCCGGAACAGCCCCCCGAACAGCATGCCCGCTGTTACGCCGGCCAGATCGCCAGCCCGGTTGCCGGCATTCACTACGCGGCTTTCATGGTGGCCATGCGCGCCGGTACCAGTACGGTGCAGGACCATCTGTTCAAGCATCAGCCGGTCAATTCCGATCATCCCCTGTCCTTCGTCTATGTCGACGCGCTCAACCAGAAGGGCTGGAACTGGATGGCCCTCACCGACGGCGCGGCCGCGGTCGGGATCACCGCGCACGGGCGTTCACATTATCCGGACCAACCGTTCAAGGCCGGCCGCGAAGGGCGACACCGCTTCCTGGCCCTCGAACCCTGGGGCTCCGAGGTGGACGGGCATTACCACTCCTGCGACCGCCACATGCTGGTTCTGGCCGATTCCGTCGACCGGGTCCGTGAAGTCTTCGACACGCTGGACACGTTCCCGGTCCTGGTCAGTGTCCCGGTCCAACGCCGCCTGGCATTCCTCGACACCTTTGAATGCCTCTGCCGCTGGGCCAACCTGAATTTCGACCACCTGATGCGCGACGGCCATTACCGGAATGCCCTGCGCACCGACGGGACCCCGCGGAACGATACCGATACGTGCGTCAACGCCATCAGCGAAATGATTCGCCTGTACGAGAAAACCGGTTGGGTCCCGTTCCGCGAAACCGCGCTCAAGGCGGCCCGGTTCACGGCCCGGTGGATTCTCGACGGCCGCTTCCATACGCGGGGCACCGGTGTCGGCGCCAACGGCGGCGGAATCTACCAGAACGAGCAGATCTACCTGCTGCTCGCCCTGGCCCGGACACTCCGGATCACCGGCGATCCCCTGCTCCGCCAGGCCATTGACCACGGAGTCCGCTGGCTGGACGAGCACCGGGGCGGTCAGGGCACGTGGGGCTGGGACCAGTACCTCTGGCATTCCGGAGGATGGGCCGCGGACGGAACCGCGCTCTACTACTGGCCGGTCAATACGAACCAGTACGCCACGTTGAATTTCCGGCTCTACCAGCTGCTGGGCGATCGGGTCTTCCTGGAAAACGCCATGGGCGTGATGAACGACTACTTCCAGCACATCCGCCCGGACTCCTGGGAAATCATCAAGGGCGGCGGAGTCAGCGATACCACCCGGGGCGTCCACCTGCTGGCGGAAGCCATTGAAGCCGGCGCCGGCGACCCGCGGATCGATGCCGCCTTCCTGCGGCAATGCGTGGAAAAAACCCTCGACCGGTTCTGGATCGAAGGCTGGATCATGGTCCGGCACAGCACCTACGCGGAAGTCATCAAGGCCGGGGATACGCCCGGCGACCTGTTCAGCCCGGGCTATAATCACTGGCACAACTGCGGGTCCCATCTTGATCCCGTGCCCCGGATCGCCGTGGCCGCCGAGGTCGGGGTCAGTCCGCACCTCACCCGCTGGGCGCTGCGGGATTTCATTTATGATTTCGACATGCGGTTCGGCGTGGAGGAACACACCCATCTCACGCGGTACTCCATGCGGGACACGGACATCGAACCCGCCTGCTGGCTGGACTGTGAATTGCTGCCCGCGCTGTATGCCTCGGCACGCCGGGACTGGGTGAATGCCGATGATTTCCGGTTGATGCATTACAAGATTCACCGGATGCTCCAGCGTACCTTTATCACCCTGGATCCGCAACACGGCGGCTGGGCCAATGCCTACGACAGCCATGACGGGGCGCCGCTCAAGTATCTCACCTACTGGGAACACCGGCATTCGTTCGAGCGATTTGCACCCGATGAACCGTTGGAAATGTGGGGGGTCCCCACCCGGGACGCCTTCTACGATCACAGTTCCCATTATTGGAACCCGACCGAGGCGCTGGTCGATGAATTGGTCCGGGCGGAGACGGTAACCACGGTAAATGGACGGCAGGAAATCCGGTGTACCGAGGACGGTCTTGCGGCGGGCATGCCGATTCCGCGGCCGGCACTGGTCCCCTGTGCCGCCGGCGCCAAAACCCTGGCGCTTGCGGCCGGACAACCCTGGCGCATACTCGAAACCCGCCATGTCACCGTTCACAACCAGCCATTCTGGCTGGTGGCCCTAGCAGCCTGTGGGAAAACTGGCTTGGCCGCGACGTAAGGAGTTTGGTCGACTCCGCTAGGCGAGTGCGAGGGGTCAATACCCGCAGCGGTCTTGGCCCCTCGCACGCAACGCCGCGGATCGGCCAAAGACCTTGCGCCCATGAGGGTTGTGGCTCTTTTCGCGTCGGGCGGCGTTGTCTGCACCGGGGAAAGACCCGTTGGGTATTCCCCCGGCGCAGTCGCCTTGCCCGAACGTGAAAATGCCCACAATCGCGGCTCAAGGCAGTTTTTCCACAGGCTGCTAAAACACACCGCCGGGTAATTGATTGATTACACGGGAATCACCGGCAAAACGAGCCGCGACGGGTAGGCCCGATCGTGGAATACCGTCTGCCGTGCCACGCGCAGTTCCGCATCCTGCCCCTGGGGATGACCGGTGTTCGGGTTTCGATCCCACAGGGGAAAATTGCTGCTGCTCACCTCCAGGCGGATCCGGTGCCCCTTCAGGAACACATTGCTGGTCGGTTGCAGCTCGATCGCATACGGATAAACCTTCCCCGGTTCAAGCAGTTCCGGCGGCGCATGGATCGAACGGCGGAACCGCGCCCGGATGTTCCCCTCCGTAAGATTGATCGCCCGCCCATCGGGATGGACATCCACCAGCTTGGCCGTCCAGTCGGTGTCGGTTCCGTCGGTGGCGGCGTGGAGGTGCAACACCACGGGACCCGTCACTTCCGTGTCCTGCCCGAGCGGGACGGTGGTATAGGTCAGGACATCGGGGCGCGACTCCACGGCACGCTGGTCGAACGGGCCCGGCTGAATCACGTGGAAGGCATCCCCCCAACAGATGGAATGATTGCCTCCCACCGTGGGGACGGGGTTCTCCGGGTCATAAATGAAATGATCCCGGGGTTCATCCCCCGGCGATACGACACCCAACCGGCCATCCCCGGGATCGCTTCCCGCGGATCCTCCGCTGTGCAGGAAATACTCCGTGAATGTCGTACGTGCCAGGGGCCATTCGTGCTCCTGCCGCCACTGGTTGATCCCCATGACGAAGATCGTCACGGGCGGCTCGTCAAGGATGCCCGTATCCATATCCTTGAGCAGACAGTCGAACCACCGGAGCGCCAGCGCATTGATGTCGAGATGCGACGGCACGCCGAAATCCACCTCGCCCAACGTGGGCGAAAGGCTGATCAGGTGGCTCCACGGACCCATGATCAGACGCGATTGGGCCCGGGCTTTACCCTGGGCCTGGGTGCGCATGCTCCGGAGGGCATCGAACGACTCGCCCGGATAATAGTCGTACCAGCCGCACATGACAAAGGCCGGCACAGCCACCTCGTCGAAATGCCCGTGTACGACACTCATGCGTTTCCAGTAATCGTCGTATTGCGAATGCGTCAGGAAATCCTGCCAGAACTCGCAGGGCCGGCCGGCATGGGTATCCAGTGTCCGCAGGGGCAGGTGGCGGAAAAAGCGGTTCAAGTCGTAGGAGGGAATCAGGCCCAGGTCGCTGGTCCGGCTGGTGATTTCCAGGCAGGTCCACAACGCGTTGAGCGCCAGGCTGAATGCCCCGTTGCGCCAGTAGCCGCTTTTCCAGAAGTCGCAGGGAATGACGTTGGGCACGATCGCCTGAAGCGCCGGATGCCGCTTCACCGCCACCGCCCATTGCACACCCCCAAGGTAGGAGGGTCCGAACATGCCGATCCGTCCGTTGCTCCACGACTGGGCGCAGATCCAGTCCAGGCTGTCGAGCCCGTCCGGCGTGTCATCACGGAACGGGTAGAATTCCCCCTCCGAATCATGCCGCCCGCGGCAGTCCTGGATGACAAGCGCATAGCCGCGCCGGGCATAGAATTCCCCCGGATCACGCCCGCTGGCCCCGTAGGGCATACGCTGGAATATGACGGGATACCGTCCTTCCGCCTCGGGCAGGAACACGTTGACCGACAGCTTTACACCGTCCCGCATCGTGACCTTGACGTCACGCAACAGGCGGATGTCATACACGGGTTCAGACCGGGGTGCCCCGGGCCGACCCAACGGATTGATGGCAGCGTTCTGCGTCGTCATCGCCTGTTCCTTCCCGTTCTCGTTCGGGGTGATGTTTCGCGTTCGTGGTATGAATTTCATCGGAACGGCCCATGCCAGGGACGGTTCTGCCGGTATACCATCAGCCGTTGTTCGACTTCGCCGGCAAGCGCATCCAGCCCCCGGGCACGTGCCTGACGGACAGCTTCCCCGGCCGTTCGAATTGCCTCGGGGAAATTTCCACGCTCGGCCTGGCAGGCCGCCAGCACATCCAGGCATGCCGGCTCCTCATAATTCACCTGCCGGCAGGCCCGGGTTGCCAGCTCGACGCCACGGATACCATCCCGGTATTTCACATCGCCCGCCGAAGCGCAGATCCATGCGGTCTCCAGCAGGGCTTCGATATGGTCCGGATCCGCCTGGAGAATTTCATTCAAATGGGTCATGGCCGGACCGTATTGTCCCAGGTTCCGGAGCGCCCGGCACAGATCACAACCTACCGCCGTATCAGCCGGATTGGCCTCATGTGCCCGTTCCAGCACCGGGCGGGCTTCCGCATATAAGCCGCTTTGCAGCAGCGTCAGTCCCAGGTTTTCCAAAGCTTGTAAATGGGCGGGGTCCAGCCGGATGGCCTCCCGCAAGTGTTCAAGGGCCCCCTCCAGATCCCCCGATTCATACAAGGCGGCCCCGAGATTGTTGCGAATCTGGACATTGACCGGATCCTGACGAACCGCTTCCCGGAGGCTCCTGATCACCCCTTCCCCATCCTCCTGTGCCCGGGCCACTTCGGCCACGTTGACCCACAACGCCGCCACCCCCGGCAGACGTTGGACGGCTTGTTCCACATGCTGCCGCGCTGCCGGCAGATCCCCCTTCCGCATGAGGATCATGCCCAGGTTGCTCCACCCGGCAGCACAGCCGGAATCGATCGCAATGGCCCGGCGACAAAGCGGTTCCGCCTCGGTCTCCCGTCCCTGCTTCAGCAGGACCGCCGCCAGTCCGGCCAACGCCCCGGCGTCGTCCGGCAACACCGCCAATCCGGACTGGTAGGCCGCCACGGCGCCCGCCTGGTCACCCCGGGCAGACCGGGCTTCTCCGAGCAGGCTCCACGCCTCGACGCAGGCCGGATCGATCGCGAGCGCCCGTTGGCAGTCAGCCTCGGTCTGGATATAATCCTGCGCCCGCAGGTTTTCCGCCGCTGCCCGTGTCCACGAGACGGCGTTCAGGAACTGTTCCCGGATCCGGGCAATGGCCCCGGTGGACAAGTTGACGAATTCCGGGATGTTGGCGGCGTAATCCGGCGATACCAGTTGCTCCAACAGGACGGGGGGCCGGCTATGTCCGGTTTCATCAATCCAGGCCAGGAACAATTGCGTGTAATCGGAAAATACTTTCGAGGTAAAGACCAGCCACCGGCTGTCGGGCGACCAGGCGTGCCAGGAATTCATGCGCCCCAGGTTGCATTCCAACCGCCGGGGAGTTCCACCTTCCGCGGGAATGATCATCAGCTCGCTGTCCGGCTGCAGGAGCATGTAATTCGAGGCCTGGCAGAACACGATCCACCGGCCATCGGGCGAATACCGGCCGAAATAGTTGCTCTTCCCGTTGCGGGAAGCACCGGGTACCGGTTCCGCAACGCCGCCTCGTCCCCCGTTGAACGGAATCCGGTACAGGTCGAACCGGAACGGCTTGTCGTCCTCCAGGAATTCCGCACATTCCGCCGGGGTCAGCAGCACGGCCCCCTCGTCCCCGATCTGGCGCAACCGGTAGGCCGGGGCATGAGCAAACAGGATCGTCTGCCCATCCGGACTCCATGACGGGTTGCTCTGCACAAACGCCGGATCGTCGGCGCCCGGCAGCGCCGCGAACTGTTTGGTTTCACGGTCATGGAACCCCAGGATGCCCCTGATGGGAAAAAACAACTGGGAGAACGCCAGCTCATCACGGGCCACGAATACGGATCGATCCTTGACCGTGCTGATCGCGTAACGCCCGTCCGGCGAAACCTGGGACAACAACCCGAAGGTGAACTGCCCGTCCTCACGCCGGTAATCGCTCCAGGTGATGATGTGGTCACGGTCAAGGACCATGTTGGTTCCAACGGGAACGATCGCATAGGAGCCCTTGTCATTCGCATAATCCACATCCAGCCCCAGCACCGCGCCATCGGAGGAGAAGGAATGACAGTTGCCGCACACCGGCAGTTTCTCCAGCACCACCGGCGGGATTTCCCGCGAACCGGGTGACCCATAGCGCCATCGTATCCGCGAGGGATCCTTCACGACTTCGCCGAATGGAAGGGGGACTTCCCGGTAGAACAGGCAACCCGGCACCACGTTGGTCGTGAATGCTATCTGGATCTGACCGGCGGTAAGCGGACGACCCGTCCAGCGGCTGATCCCCACCACGGCCACGGTGACCGGACGGGTGCCGGCTTCGCGCTCCACCGTCTCCCAACCGTCCCGGGGAAACCGCGCCGTCTCCCGGCCGGACACGACCCGCACCGGCACCCGTCCATCCGGGAGCCGGGCATAAGTCAGCCAGATCAACTGGCGGTCGACCGGTGCCTTCCATCGCACGAGGGGAGCCGGCAGGCCAACGGGGAACAAAGCCCCGTCAAAGGGATATGCAAGGGTAAGTGGCGCAAGGCCGGTGGCTCCATCAAGCCGGGCAAGGATCCGATCCGGATCCCGCATCCGCCGCACCAGCACGCCGCATGTCGTCAACGCGACAACCAGTGCCAGGCAACCGCCACAGACAGCCTTCCGACGCATGGATACTCCCCCCGTATCGTCGTGCCGCGTGATAAGTATGGGTGATCCTATATCGGTTGCAGGTCCGATGGCAATCCCACCCTGCAAGTATTCCGCCCTGCCGCATTCAACACCATCCGTCCGTTCACAATCGTGCCGAACAGTGCCCGGCTTGCGTGCGTGTTGATGGTCACAAAATAACAGCCGGCCGAGGTATAATCCCACCCCTTCATCCGGATGCTTTGCCGATTTGGCGACCGGGTGGATTCCATCCGAATCAACTCATCGTAGAATGCGTTTTGAAGAATGAATTGCCGGTCAAATGCCGGTGTCAGCATGGAGGTTATTCGTCCTCGACATGCGCCTTCATGTCTAGCGCGAGCGATTCTGAGAATGCCTTCGCTTCATGCTCACGAACAAACACCTTTTCAATCGGTATCTTGTTCAGGATGTTCTCCGCCTTCGCATAGGCAGGGCGCATTGTCTCCAGGCTGGGTTCGCCCAGCAGCAGGTGGAGAACGAACTTCTCCGATGAATCATTCAGGTTGATGGCGCGCCCCAACCAGCGATTGGCCTTGCTCGTGATACTCTCGGCTTCCTGCAGATCGAACGATATCGGTTCGTACATGCGCCACCGCTGGTTTTTCCAGGCGTGTTCGAATTCGTAGTCGTCATCCGGCGCAATGATTCGTTTCGGGCGCAAGCGGTTGATCACCTGTTGCGTCTCGAATTCCCGTTTGAAAGTCCGCCAGATCTCACCGTCGTCCCGGTTCGACCGCGGTTGGCGATCTTCATAACGTTCAACCAGTCGCGCGAATAGATCTTCAAGGGTCTTGCGCGGGTCTTCGGTCTGTCCGCCGCCCGGCTCAGACCACTGGAGCGAACTGTCGTCGGGGGGCAGAATGGTCTTTGCGATTTCAGTGACATCGGAAGGCACGCCGTGCAACGGCAGTTCGCTGCGCATTTTGTCGCCAAGTTCGTCGAATCTTCCCTCGATGTACCGCATGAGTCCACGGAAGTAGTCGCGATCCACTTCACCCTTGCCAAACAGACTGGTCAATCGGCCATACCGCGTGTTGCAGAGCCCGCCCAGGTATTTGGCTTCTGGCGCATAGAGCGCCACGCCGATATTGACGAACTCACCCGTCATCACGTCATGCACATAGCGTAACACCACGAAAGAATACGCCGACTTCATGCCAATACCTCCGTTATCCTATGAAAAAGAGCTTCGCGATTTCGGATTGCCATATCGAGATACTCCTGAATTCGTTCGACGGTCCCACCGTTTTCCCGTCGCCATTCCCGTGGGACCTCCTCCGTGTATATGGCAAGGCGTTCGAGCCTTCAAGGAGTTGAGTGAATTTCAGGTCTTGTGCTTTCATGGTTGAGGTTTTCTTTGTTGCTGTTTCCATTCACAACAGATTAATGCTCTCAAAATTGTATGGCTCATTCTGAAGCCTCCGCCGAGTGTGGCACGATTGCCCATTGTTCTTGAAACCTAGGGCCGTCTGACTTCGGCTTGGTGGAGGGTTCGTGAATCTGAATCGTCAGTGGAATCGGGAAGTCGGTGCCGATGATGGCGGCTTCTCCTGGCCGCAGGTTGGGTAAGAATGCTGATGCCGCACGATCAATCTCACCACAGGCACGCTCCACGACTTCACGATCCTGATCGTTCGTCAATCGGTGGACGATCATAGTGCCCATCTGGCTCAAAACGCCCTCAGTGATGTCACGGGGGCGCTGACTGGCGAGGCAGATGTTGAGGCCGTATTTCCGCCCCTCTTTGGCGATCAGTTCAAACGCATCCAGCTTGGCTGCATAGTCTTCGGCCCCGATATGGCGGCCAAGAAAGTTATGAGCCTCATCAACCATGACAACCGTTGGTCTTTGTTGGAAAGCTCCGTCTCGGGCTTTAATCAGGAGAT
Source organism: Lentisphaerae bacterium RIFOXYC12_FULL_60_16 (assembly GCA_001803315.1). Taxonomy (GTDB): domain Bacteria; phylum Verrucomicrobiota; class Kiritimatiellia; order UBA8416; family YA12-FULL-60-10; genus YA12-FULL-60-10. The sequence goes on along the minus strand of MHBQ01000005.1, from coordinate 92,221 downwards.
GGCGTCCGATGACGTTGGCGATAATCTCGCGGGCATGATATTCGTAAGCGATGCCGCTCAGGCAGATACGCAACAGCCTCTTTTCCCCTGCTATAAACGCATCGAATTGTGAGGTCAACGCAGATGCGTTGCCATCTTGAAATACGCACCTGAAGGCCGGAGACGTCAAGACACCGCTGATACGCGTGAACAATGAAAGACAATTGGCGTAGCCCCCTTCGTCTGCGGCACCCCATCGCGTCAAATCAGGTGCACGCTGGGTTCCGCCGTTAGGCCAAACACATTCTTGTTCAATCTGGCTCACCAACTTTGACACATCAAATGGTTGTCGAGGATCGTCAAGCAGGGCGGAAATGTCTGGGTTCAGCTCTGCGTCGGCTATTGGTTGCTTCAGTTGCTCGTGCTTTCGCAGGCACCCATTGACTGCAAGTTGAGGTTGTAGCTTCGCCAGCCTGAGACTCCTCATCGCGGCTCGTAGTTTTGGTCCCTGCACCTTACCGGCGGGCTCGAAGAGGGCGACGAAGTCTGATTCAAGAAAACTTGTCGGCGGAAGTGACGCAGCAAGCGATGCGGTCGCCTTGTGAACAGGGTCCCCAAGATGGCAGTGCATCACTGTATCGCCAGCAAAGTCGCGATACTCACTGGTGGCATCAATGAGGATCAACTTTGCCTTGTGTTTTATGCTCTCCTCGATGATCCTCGCCGTGGTCCAGCTCTTGCCGCCACCTGTTGCGCCAAGGATGGCGCAATGTCGACCAAACAGACGCTCCGGCTTAATGGAAACGGCGCTCTCATGTGCAACGTCAATCGCGCCAAGATTCAACGTCACGCTCCCAGCATTGTCTTCATCGGGTTCCATCAGGCGCGGCAGCAAAGCAATGAACCGATGCGGCGCGGCGTAAATCCGGTCACCGAGGCGAGGATAGGCATCCACACCAGCCGTTACCCGCAGATCATCCATGGCGACACAACCCAAAAGCTGAATGCTTCCGAGTGCGTCTAGTTCGCTATCGCCGACAAAACTGTGTGTGATGCCACGGCGTTCGGGTTCGCGCAGTCGAATCTCAGCAATTCGGCCGAGAAGCAGGCTCTGCTGACCTTCGATTAGTACGAACTCTCCCACCTCCCCGCGACCATAACGCCCACCGGAAAAGTGCGAGCCACTCGGTCTGCCTGCCTCGCTCAGATTAACCCCCACCGTTCGTGCCGTGACCGATGCCGTCACCCCGAGAAACAGTTCAGGACTTAGCAATCCTCGCGGAAACTCCTGATCTATCGATTGCGTATTCATCGCTCTCTCGTCGCATTCTGGATAGCCTTCATTAATGTATCCGCTGGCGTCAGAGACTTCAGATCAGGGATCATCCGAGCGAATTCACCGAAGGTGGCCGCGATAAACCAAACGTCTTCCCCGCGCTCGCCAAGATGCTTGAACCCCTTCCAGTACTTGTTACCGTTGGCCACCTTGTCTTCCGCGTCAGAGTCAACGATGATAAGGCGCAGATGGGGATTTGATTTCGCGGCGTCTAGTAAAGGTTCGGCAAGGTGATCGTCATTAAAGCCAAAGCCGACGACCAGTACGCAGGTATTGGGTTCCCGAACGGCGGCGAGATACTGCGCCATGGATTCCAGATGTGGTTGCGTGAAACTCTGCTGATACTTTCCCGTGGCCGGATAGATCAGGCATGCTTCCTGAGGATTTGGATTAACCCTTTCGATGATCGTTCCATCCGCCGTCCGCGCCCAGTTTACCGAGCCGTGGAGTTTGTAGAGCAGGAAGACGCCTTCGAGATAATGGCCCAGATCGTCGCCGCCACGCGGGCGGCGAATAATGTCGTAGCTAAAGAAGCGGGGGTCGTAACTGCGTGGTGCGGCAAAGGAAAACCCGTCTAGAGCAACGCCGCCTAGTTCGCCAGTGGCGCGTTCAAAGCATAGGTCGTAGTTGGTGGTGAAAACCTTCAGCCGCTGATCGCGCACCCGGCGCCGCGATAGGCGATGCAGAAAGGTCTTGTGGGCATCGAGCTTGTTCATTTGCAGGAATTCTGAACACTTGTCGAGAATCAGTCCCTTGCTCACGTTCAGGAATCTGGCAATTCTGGCGTTTTCGTGCAAAGCAAGGAACGCTTCGATTCTGGACAGGAATGTTTCGATGTTCTTGACGTCAAGATTCTGACCCACACGCTTCGCGATTCTCGTTGCCACAGCTGGTTTCGCATCGACTGCGGCATCCCACAGGTCTGTCATCGAAGGACCACCTGCTGATAGTGAACATCCGGAACCTGCCAACACAACAAGGTGCTGCATCTGCAAGGAACCAAGCAGCACATTGTGCAGGTCCTCCTTGTTGCTTTTCTGTGTGTCATCGCCATCACCATCCATCGCCAGTGGACGCCATTCGGTGACACCACGTGATCTGAACTTCGGAATAGTTGGTTGGGGGTTCTGATCAGGCATTGCGTTTCTCCTTTGGATTATTCTCCCTAAACGCGGGGGCGTGGCTTGCTTTTTCAGGGATTGTGGTGATGAAGGCATTTGGTTCACATCGTAACATCAAAAGATGAACTGCATTTCTTTATCCCTGGCGTTGAGTTCATGTTCCGACATGCGAGATAAGACGCTTCCCATCTTCAACCCACCGGTGGTCTACACCAGAATCATAAGGCAATGCCATATCGAATTCCCTTACTATCTGCAAGTATCCCGCCGCTTGTCCCCATGTCGCTCGCAAAAAGCAGTCCACTGTTCACCGGTCAAACACTCCATCACCGGTGGGCGTTGAATCCAGCACCTCATTCCATCGTGCAACATATCATTGGTTCGATGTGACCATTCTCTTCCCTGATATTCTTCCCCGTCTGACCTGAGTCTCTGTTGCCGTTGTCCGCGCTACGCGAATGCGTTCGAGCAATACGGAAGCGAGGAAAAATCAGGGACAATATATTTGCAGATATTTGCCATAATTGCACTGGCGTTTTCTTTGGGTGGCGGAAGCTGTGAAATCGTATGTCAGATTCACCGGTCCAAGCCTGCCGCCATATCGGCTGAATCAACAGTTATTACAACCGGTTAACGAAAGCGACCGGGGTAATTTGTCCCCGGATCTCTCGCGTTACGGACCACAATCGCAAAACGTGATCGTCAAGCATGGTGGGCATCATCGACCGAGGCTTTTTCAGCGGAATCATTTATTACGATGTAACGCTTCTTTACCCTGGATGATTTTAAGGGCGCGGGTGAGTTTTATTAGGTTGGTGGCGTTAGATGGTCCCGGGGGACTGACTCGAACCGAACCCACCTTGCTGCGGCGTCCAGCCGAGTTTGATTCGTTTCTTCGGATAGTCGACGGTCACTTTAAAACTTGTAAGGCAATCGTGAACGCCAAGCAGCGGCTCGGCGAGTCCGGACACACAGGGGACAATCATTTTGTTCCTCCCTATGACATCCCGCCTGTCCGGAGTAAGAATGTCGACAAAAAACGTGTGCCTGTAGGTCTTGACGGGGCGGCCGTTGAACGTGCGTGCATTGTGGATGTTCACGTTTGGGGCATCGAGATTGTGGTCTAGGTATGTTGCCATTTCAGCCGGAAAGACACAGCCTGATGCTCCGGTGTCAGCCAAGGCAAAAACGACAATCGACTTCTTCCTGGATTTACTCCAGACACGGATGGGGATACGCGGACCTTCTTCGACACCCCAGTCTTCCGCTCCGGTGAATGTGTAGGTTGCCGTGTCCATTTGATTCAGAAAACATGAATGGCGTCCTTGCGGGGAACGAACAGGATCACAGGAGGACTCTTGGTGGCCAAAGATGTCTGAGTTCTCACCAGCACCTCCTGGATAGTGCGGCCGGAAGCAAGAACACGGTTCCCGCGAGACGGTCCGATGGCAAGAATCGTAACAGGCTTGTTGCGAGCGGCGGTCTGATGTATAGCTTTCATGGTAGTCCTTTCATACCGTCTGCTGTTTTCATGTTACTTACTTTTTCACAGGATAAAGGGTAAATGGCATGTTCCGGATGGCATTCGGAACGAAGGGCAGGTAACGGATTCGATAGGTCGTGTTGATCCTTGGTTCGACCTCTTTTTGAGTGGCGTTCTGCACTCGGTACTGTGATTTAACCTTCCTGGCCATGTTCATATCCTCCCTACGCGAATAGTTTGAAGTATGCCCGACTCTTGATCCCCTCGAATTGGACGATCTCCACCCCGCCCTCACTCAGGACCTGCCTTGCCTCCTGCATGGGGTATGGTTCCGCGAAAACGACTTTGCGAATGCCAGCCCCAACAATCTTGTTCGCACACAGGTTACATGGAAATGTCGTTGTGAACAGGACCAGTTGGCCTTCCGCCGCCGGCTGATAGAACGATGGCATCCCCAGTAACGCGTTCTCCTCTGCATGCAACGCCTTGCACATGTCCAGCATGCGGGTCGGCGTCTTCTTTCCTCCTGTGAGGAAGTGGGTAAATACCTTGATCTTGCAGCCCGGGCAAGTGTAATCGAACATAGGGATCTTCTGACATTCCCGGGTGGTGCATTTTCTGGATATGGTTTCAACCGTTTCGCCACACTCCGAGCACTTCATTTTCTGTGTGATGGGCTGGCCACAATTGGGGCAATTCTTCCATCGACGGGCGTGCTGTTCCTGGAGAAAATCACGGTAGCACTTGCCTTCTCCCGAGTAGGCACAAGGCGTGTTGCCCACAGGCACTTCGTTGTAGCCGGAAGAGATGATCCTGAACGGAGGAGCGGCTGTTGCGTCGCGAGCGTGTGCCGGCTTCTCTTTCGGGACAAAGGCGATCACGGCGCCAACGTGGCGGTTGAGGCAATTGGATTTCTTACTGACCGCGTAGGCGGCGGTCATGAGGGTTTCCTGGGTGGTTGGTCGGCGGTCCTGGATCTCGACATGAGGGAAGGCCGCTGCAATCGTGAGGGAGACGTAGTCGTCCTCTATACGGATGCAGAGGAGCCTGCGTTTCTGCTTCTTGCTCCTCGTGGGGAAGGTCTCGTTGTTGTCTATGGTGGCGTCTGACAGATAGTTGCATGAGGCTACCTGTTGGCCGTACGCATGGTCTTCCCGTTGGTCGCGTTCGTCGGCGCGCTGAAAGTCTTCCTCTTTCTTGAGATCGCGATCCGGACCGACGATTCGACGACGGCGTTCCTCGTAGTGGGCAAAGACGGAGAAGAGGTAGAAGTTGGGGAAGGAGCGGAGATAGCGGACCTCACCCTCGTTGCGGATGCTGTCGATAATTACAACGTGATCATCTGCCCAGGTTGTCGGGGCTTTCCTGACCTCCCCACGTATCTGGTCGATACACATCTCCGCCAGGACCGACAGCCCCTTCTTGTGGCGGAGTTCGTTGCCGATATCCTGGAGTTGCTCTGTTGTCGGATCGGAGATCCCCTGGCATTTGGCGATTTCTCTGAGGTATTTCGACAACTTATAGTAGTGTGCGCGATCACCGAGTTGGTCTTGGAGGCCATGGGCGATGAAACTGCAGCCGCTACCCAGAGGGCCGACAAAACCTATAATTAGCACGCTGCTGTATAATTGCCTCGCCATCCCAACGCTCCCCGGCTTTCGTTTCCTTGGCGTGGCATGGAAAGAGCAGTCGTCTCTAGCAACCTGCCAAGGTCCATTCCTCCCACACCCCCGCCATACCGGCACCCCTAAAGCCGAGCCGTCATCCACGCCACCGCCACTTATGACCGTCAATCAACTGAGGGGGGCCGTATTCGCCGCCTACCGAGATGCTCGCCCTTGTCTCTTGCTGTTCGGGTCCGTAAAAAGGGATGGCTGGCGGGAGTCTTCGACTAGTCTGATGGCGTTCTTGATGAACCAATCTTTCATCGTCTGCCCTGCGTCGATCAATGCTTTATGGATATCCTTCTTGAGCTTCGGATCGATGTCGATGACGACGCGGCCTGAAGAACCAACTGCCATGGCCGGAATGTAACATAGGTGACGTGACATGCAACCGATATTTTCGACTTTTTCCACAGATCCTTAAGTCACGGTCATGTCAGGCACGCAACGCCACTCGCCTGCATCCCCTTTCAACTGCCGGATAGTTAGCAACACCGGACTGCTCACCCCCTCAACCCCCTACAGCGACGCACCACCAACAAGACCATATCCTGCCGCTTGTCTCCATGTCGCTCGCAAAAAGCAGTCCACCGTTCACCGGTCAAACGCTCCACCACGGGTGGGCGTTGAATCCAGCATCTCATTCCATCGTGCAACATATTATTGGTGCGATGTGACTTTTCGCTTCCCAGATATTCTTCCCCGTCTGACCTGAGTCTCTGTTGCCGCTGTGCGCGCTATGCGAATGCGTTCGAGCAATACAGAAGCGGATTCGTCGGTCGAGTCTTGTGGGACGAGACCGCCTCTGAATGCCTTGGCCAGGATCGCCTGCGTCAGTTTCTCGGCCCGCGCCATCCCCGCCGCCACCTGCTTCTCGATGGAGTCGGCAAGAGCGAAAAGGCCCTCGACCCGGCGAACAATTTCGTGCTGCTCGGGGAGGTGGGGAAGGCGCACGTGCAACGCTCTAACCTGCTTAAGGTTCAACCCCGGCTTCCCTGCTCCATATGCCGCTTCAAGCAATTGAGATCGGCCATGGTCGGGACTGATCAACCAAAGCCACACATAGGGAGCATGTTCACTTTTATGGAGACGGACCAATGCCACATGCTGATTAACGTAGGCCTCGCCGATATTCTCGAAAACGATCGCGGTCTTCGTGACATTGGCTCCAGTTATGGTCACCAGTATGTCGTTCAAAGATACAAGTGTGCGCGTTCCCTCTCCCCTGTCGGGCAGTTGCACGTGCGCAACATCCGATAGATCTAAGCAGTCAGAACTGAGATTCTGGGCTCGAATAAAAATAGGCCCCGAGTCAGCATAATGTTTTGCCCATCCCCGAGAACCACTTGTCACGAGTTTCGCCATCTCTCCCAACGATTTATCTTCCCAGTCAGGCGCGCCTTCCGCCCGTTGCCACTCCTCCGTCAACCGGCCGGAGCAGGCGGCGGCGAGGACGGATTGGCGGAAACGTTTGAGGATGGCGGAAACCTTGGCCAGGCGGTCACGCGTCGCGTTCACCCGCGCCAGCAACTCCTCCACTTTCACCACAATCCGCTTCTGTTCGGCAAGTGGGGGGAGGGGGATCTCCAGATCAGTGAGGAATTGCGACGGGACGCGAGCCTGCCCGGCGCTACTCGTGAATGTCTCCTTTGCATCGCGGCGCACGTGATACTGGGAAAGGAACCGGTACAGATAGATAGCATCAATCCCACCGCGCGGGCGAAGGACGTGAAGCTCTGTCGTCCCGCATCCGATTCCATTACGAAGGCATGTCGCAACCGCCCCCTTGCCGTTCTCCATGCAAGGTGTAATCTTCGCGAACAACACGTCACCTTCGCCAAAGTGCGTGAACCCCTTACGAACTTCGCCATACGGACGCTCCTCCAGGTGGTCGAATGCCGGCCCGGTTTCACTGAGCGCCGCCATGGGCGCGAATGAAATGCGCATCGAATCGTCCAGTCCCTTGGGATGCCGTGGATTGATTTCGGCAATATCTCTGATTGACACAAGTGTCCACCCCTCCGGAAGTTCAGCATTGGCGGGATCCGGGGTCGCGGCATCGGATGTGGCAGAACGTTTCTTCACGCCTGCGCTCCTTTGTCATGCATTTGCGGAGCAAGGGCGGATTCGATTTCCTTGATGGTGGGGAGGCTGCTCTTGAGATCCTTGGGCAGGGACTTGACCAGTGTCGTTTCCCAATCGGCCACGCCAATCGGCTTCTTGATATCGCGTAGGGCGTATTCAACAACCAACTTGTCTTTGGAGCGGCACAACAGCAGCCCGATGGAGGGTTGGTCGTCGGGATGGCGCAGCAGGTCATCCACGGCGGAAAGATAGAGGTTCATCTTGCCGGCAAAACCGGGATCAAACGGCACGGCTTTCAGTTCAACAACCACAAAGCGGCGTAACTTGAGGTGATAGAACAGCAGATCGAGAAAGAAATCCTTCGACCCGACCTCCAGATACACCTGCCGGCCAACGAACGCAAAACCAGCGCCCAATTCAAGCAGGAAGCGCTGAATATGGTCCACCAGAGCCTGCTCGACCTCGCGTTCACGCCGCGGGTCGGCTGTGCCCAGAAAGTCGAAGAGATAGGGATCTTTGAAAACCTGCGCGGCCATATCCGAGTCGGCAGGCGGTAGAGTGGCCGGGAAGTTGGTGATGGCCTTGCCCTGTCGGGTGTGGGCTTTCAGCTCTATCTGCATGCACAGAATGGGTTGCGACCAGCCGTATTCGATGGTCTGACGCGCATACCAGAGCCGTGTGGCGGCGTCCTCCAGCCGCTCCAAAAGTGCGATGTTTTGACGCCAGGGTATTTGTGCAATGACCCGTTGCACAATTGCCTGGTCTGGCCAGGCGGCGGCAAAGGCCCGCATATATTTGAGATTCCGAGGCGAAAGGCCCTCCATGTCCGGGAACTCCCGGCGGAGGTCGGCGGACAGGCGGTCGATCACCTTGGCTCCCCATCCCGCGGAGGCCTGACGCTGGAGAATGGTCTGGCCCATCTCCCGGTAGGCCAGGACCATGGTCTCGTTGGCGGCCAAAACGGCTTTGAGGCGCGTTTGACGAACCAATTCTTTCAAGTGCGTCAGGGTCTCGCCATAGTTCGCAGGCAATTCCCCAGCAGGCGGCGGTACCGTGAAACGAGCCCCTTCGCGAGCCCGACCCATCGCCCGGCGATCGGAATCGGCCTGTGTCGATTCAGGGATCCTGGCTTTCCGCCTCATTTCCGACCTCCATTCTCCAGGGCGGCCAGCACGGCATTGAGTTCCTCCACCGCGCCCTCCAGGGCCGCGATGGCGTCAGTGGCAAGTTCCTCGGGCTCGGGAAGCTCGTCACTGTCCTCAATGTCATCATCCTTGAGCCACTTGAAACCATCGAGTTTGAAGTCCTTGGCTTTGACCTCGGTAATCGAATACTTGTGAAAACGTTCGGACTCCTTGCGCTTGGCCCGGCCGTTGGGATCGGCCCCATAGCATTTCTCGAACTCTGCAAAGTGCTCAGCGGTGAGCGGGCGGTCCTTTTTGGTGATGCCTGGCACGTTGGTACGGGCATCGTAAATCCAGACGGTCTCGGTCGGGTACCCCTTGGTGAAGAAGACAACATTGGCTTTCACACCCGTGCTGTAGGGCGTGAAGGTGCCGCGCGGCAGGCGCAGGACGGTATGCAGTGTGCAATCTTCGGTAAGGAGCTTGAACACTTCACCGGCCTGATCGGCGAAAAGGCAATTGTCCGGCAGGACCACGGCGGCGCGTCCGCCGGGCTTGAGCAGGGTCATGACGTGTTGCAGGAAGTTGAGCTGTTTATTCGAGGTGCTGACGGTGAAGTCCTCTCGCTCCGGCGCCTGGTTGGCGCCCCGGGTGCCGAAGGGTGGATTGGTGAGAATCACGTCATGGCACTGCCCGTCAAACGGTTCATAGATGGTATCGCCGAGTTTGATGTGCGGTTCGATCTGATGGAGAAAAAGGTTCATCAGCGCCAGTCGCCGCGGGGTGCGGTCAATATCCTGGCCATAGTAGGTCTTCCCGCGCACCCGTTTGACGATGTCACGATCCAACGCGCCGCCCTTCGTCTCCTTCACCAGCCACTCGTAGGCCACGACAAGGAAGCCACCGGTCCCGCAGGCGGGATCGCAGATGGTGAATTCCTTGTGAACGCGCGGGTCGGGTTGCATGCAGCGGACGATGGACTGGATCAGGACGCGCGGGGTGAACATCTGCCCCGCCCCTTTTTTCCCCTCGCTGGCCGCTTTCTCCAGCAACCCCTCGTAGGCATCCGCCTTCACATCCACGTTCAACGCGGTCCACTCGGTTTGATCGATCTGATTGATCAGCGTCTTCAGGCTGACAGGCTTGGTGAAACGCGACTGTGATCCCGCAAATATGTCGCCCAGAATGCCGGGTTGTTTGCCCAGGGCGCGCAAGATGTCCACGTAGCCATCGATGATATCGGTGCCGGTCCTGGCCAGGAGCGCAGGCCAGGAACAGTCGACCGTCCGCTTCTTGCGGTCATCCTCAAATCCCAGTTTGCTGAGGTCGAGAGCCTTCTCGTCCGCCATTTTGAGAAAGAGGAGATAGGTAAGTTGCTCGACATAATCGGTATATCCGATTCCGTCGTGACGAAGCGTGTGGCAAAAGCCCCAGAGTTTTTGGACGACGTCGCTCATGCTGCAATGGCCTCATTAATGCGCAGGATAAGATCCTGCAGGTTATTTTCAAAGATACGGTTGGCTACGCCCCACCCGCCATCGCGGGTGAAGATGGGCAATGCGTCAAAGTCTTCCCGATCAATGGTCAGGTTCGTGATTAGATGCTCGCGGATGCGGTCAAGCCATCGCTGCTGCTCGGGTTTGAAGGTCCGGCCGGCCGTTATGGTCGCCATGGCGCGGTCCACACGTTCGGCGGCTGTGAGCAAGGGTTCCTGGTCGCTCGCGGCGTGTTTGACCATGGAAATGATATCCACAAGGGCCTTGTGATAGCGGACGGCATGCACCCGCTGGAGATTCTCAACGGTGAAACGCTGAGGGGCTGTGGCGAGTGTCTTGCGTAGTTCAACCAGCGCGTCCGTGCCCCATTGTTGCGGGCGGTCGAGAAGAATGCGGATGGCCTCGATTCGGGCGGCGTTCTCCTGAACAAAGCGGGCGAATGCGGTAAGGTAATCCTCGGGTTTCCACCCGTCGCCGGCGCCATCCCGAAGCAGCCATTCGGAAGAGACCTTGTCCTCCGTGGCATAGGTGACGTAAAAGACGCGGGGTTTGCGCGGATAGTTTTGGAGCAGGTCCTGGAACGTCTTGTCCCGGAGCAAGGTCATGGTTCCGGTGAAGTCGGCCGACAGGCGGGCCGTAAGCTCGCGCGCGAAGCGCGCCATGTCGCCGGCCGGAATGAACAGGGCAAAGCGTTCGCGTGCTTCCGCGGCCATTTCCTTGTCGATCCGCTGGAGGCGTTTGGTAAGGCAGCGGATGTTGTAGGCGCGATCCCGATTGTCCCAGATGTCATGGATGATCTCCGGGATCGAACGGGACGGTTTGTCCGGCGGTTCGGCTGTGATGGCCGTGGCCTTGCGGAAGTATTCCAGGAGGGTGCCGTCAAAGCAATCGAACACCGTGAAATGCGATTTGTCGGGGAAGCGTTCGCCTTTACGCGTGCCGCGCCCGAGCATCTGCTCGAACAGGATGCGGGACTTGACCGGGCGCAGCATGACGATGAACTCCAGATCGGGAATGTCCACGCCCGTGGAAAGCATGTCCACGGAGACTACCACGCCGGGCGTGGGCCGGTTGCGGAACTCGCGGATACGTTGCAGGGGACGATCCACGCGTCCTGTGATCTTCTGCACGAAGGAGTCGCCCCGGCCGAAGCTGTCGCGGCATATTTCCACAAGCTGATCGGCATGGGATGTGTGCGGAAGATCGTTGGCGGCAAAGATGAGGGTTTTGGGGAACCGTTTGTACTCCTGCTCGTGACGGTCGCAGTACGTGCGCAATGCTTCGATGATCTTGCGGTTGGAGTCGGGCGCCGTGATCGTTGCTTCGATCTCGGAGGACGGAAACTCACGCTCATCCTCCAGTTCATCCATGTTCTCCAGTCCTGTTTGCGTGTCGATGGCCCCAACCGATTCGCCTTCATGGAGAAAGACACCTTTCATGCGAACGTCGGACTTGATACGCACGGCATCATAGTCCACGAGGAAACCTTCCCGGATTGCACGTTCGTATTCGTAACGATAGACGACATCCCGAAAGTAGGCCTTGGTGTGGGCGGCAGGCGTGGCGGTGAGGCCGATCTTGACGGCGTCAAAGTGGTCCAACGTATCGCGCCAGACGGAGATTTCGGCAGTGCTGTAGCCTCTATGGCATTCGTCGGCAATGATCAGGTCGAAAGCGTGGATCGGGATATCCAGACGCTCGGCGTCTTCCTCGGCATCTTCGTCGCCTCCGCCAAAAGCGACCTGCCGACCGAATAGATTGATCGTCATGCGCTGGATGGTGCAGATATAGACAAAAGCGTGGCCCGGCTTCGGCTCCATCAGATAGGGGGTAGGCAGGACTTTGGGGTCGAACTTTTCGTCCTCGTCGAAGTCTTCGCGGTGAAAACGCTGGCTGTAAACCTCATAAATCTGATCGAACTTGAGTCCCGGTTCCGGATCAAAGGCGGAGAAAGCGCGGACGGCCTGGGCGGCAAGTGCTCGACGATCCACCAGAAAAAGGATGCGCCGGCCGACGCCGGACTTCATGAGGCGATAGACCTCGTTCACCAAGGTGAAGGTTTTGCCCGTGCCGGTAGCCATGGCGACGAGCATTTGTCGCTTGCGGTTGCAGATCGCCTGCTCCATGGCCTGGCAGGCGTCAATCTGATAAGGCCGCAGACGTGGATGCCACATGGTAATACCGGCAAGAATCGTCGCCGCACCCGCCGCGTCATGGGCTAAAAGCGCGCGAAGGGCTGCAGGCGTGTGGAAATCGGCAATCCGTCGGGACCGGCTGAGTTCATGGCGGACATCATGAAACCAGATCACCTCACCATTCGTTGAGTAGAGGAACGGAACATGGAAACCGTGAAAATCCATAGGAACGGTGGCGCCGCGGGAATAACGCTCCGCCTGGGTGAGGACATTCTGAGGGCCAAGGGTCAGTTTCTTTGCCTCAATGATCCCAAGCCATTGGCCGTCCACAAAAAGGGCGTAGTCTGCGGGACCGTTGGCTGTGGGGTGCTCGGTCACGGCACAGGCGTTAAGCGTCCCGAGCTGAAGGCCGGGGCGATATCGGAGCACGGTCCAGCCCAGCGCCACAAGCTTGGGATCGATCCTCTGCTTGCGTGTCTGCCACTCAAACTCGTTCTGTTCGTTCGCCGTCATTGTCTGCTTACGAATCGCAGTCGTCCTGAGCTATGAAACTCAGGGACGAACCGAATATTTGCAGATATTCCCAATAATTGCACTGGCGTTTTCTTGAGAAGGTCCGGTTTCCGGGCTTAACGCTGTACGTCCGCCAAATGCGCTGCAAGGGCATGAAGTTCCGGCGATATAAGGTTCCTGGGTTGGCGATGACCAATTTTCATCGTTTCCCGTATTTGACGCGCGTTTCGGCAACCCGACTCGGTCGCTCGACAGGTAACGGCTCAAACACCACCTTCACCTGCGCCTTCAACTCGTGCGCCACCCGCCGCAACATGCTGAGGGAATGCCCCTCATAGGTGGGCGACTCCAGTCGGCTGACCTGCTGTTGTGACGTATGAAGACGTCGGGCCAGTTCTTTCTGCGAAAGCCCCGCCTGTTCCCGTAAAGCGGCCAGTTGCAACGCCACATCCCACGCCTCACCGGCCCGTTTGAACCGCTCCGCAAAATCCGGGTCACAGAGTTGCGCTTCCAGAAAGAGATCGAAGTTCGTCTTACTCATGGCCATATCTTTCCAGCCAGTCACGCATCCGCGTCCGCGCGGTTTCGAGATCGCGGACCGGTAGGGCCTGGCCTTTATTGCGGATACCGTGAACCGCAACGATGCGCCGGCCTTTCATAAAGAACCACAGCACGCGCGTGTTCAACTTGCCGACATGGCGCAACTCAAACAGGCCGTCGTTGAGCGCCTTGGTCAGCGGCTCGCGGTGATACTGGCGATGGCGCAGCTTCTCCAACCCCGCTGCCACCGCCGCGAAGTCGTCACGATCGCTGGCCTTCATCTTCAGCAGAAACTCCTGCACGGGAGATTGTCCGCCATCCGTCACATAGAACTCTACGCTAAACTCCATAATCCGTCCACATCAATATTGATGTTATTTTCCGCGACGCCGTCAGGCGTTCTTTCCTTCCTGCTCCAACGCAGCGACAAAGCTGCGCAGGTCGGCCACCGCGCTCTCCAGGGCCGCGATGGCGTCAGCGGCAAGTTCCTCGGGCTCGGTGCGCAGTCATCCTGAACTATGAAACTCAGGGACGAATCGAATATTTGCAGATATTTGCCATAATTGCACTGGTGTTTTCGATCTTTTGTGCTGGCCTTTCGGTGGTTTGACCCAATAGCCTACTGCCTAAACCGCTACCACCTTGGCGTCCCTGTGGGACGCCAGTGGTTGCAAAGCATGATGTATCCTTCATACGTTCTGACAGTGCCTGCGTTCAACCGGGAGATAACCCATGATCAAACAGGTTCCATTCGCTGATACCGGTGCGACCGTTTCCAACTTCTGCCTGGGCACGATGATGTTCGGGGATCGGTGCGATGAGGCCGAGGCGTCCCGGATCATGGCCTGCGCCCTGGAACACGGGGTAAACTTCGTGGATACCGCCGCCGTGTATACCGGAGGCCAAACGGAGGAGATCCTGGGCCGCATCCTGAAAGGCCGGCGAAACCGGGTATTTCTCGCCACCAAAGTCAACGTGCCCGACGGCACGGACTACCCGGCCCAGATCGGGCCAAGCCTGGACGCCAGTCTTGCACGCCTGCAAACCGACCACGTGGATCTCTACCTGATCCACTGGGCCCGGAAAAACATGAACCCGGAAGCCATGCTCCGGGCGCTTTCCACCGTGGTTCAGGCCGGCAAATGCCGGTTTGTCGGTTGCAGCAATTTCCCGGCCTGGCTGATTGCGCATTTCAATGGCCTGGCCACCCGCATGGGGGTGCCCCGCCTGGTCAACAATCAGCTTCCCTATAACCTGATCGAACGGGGTCTGGAGGTTGAAATCCTCCCCCAGGCCGTGGCGGAACGGATCGCGATCACCTGCTACCGGCCGCTCATGGCCGGCGTCCTTTCCGGGAAATATGATCCGGACCAGCCCCTCCCGTCCGATTCCCGGTCCGCCAGCGATACCCGTATTGCCGGATGGCTGACCGACCACGCCACGGGGGTCCGGAAACTCGTCGCCCTGGCCAAAGACCGGGGCGTCAACCCGGCCCATGTGGCCATCGCCTGGGTCCGAAACCAGCTTGGCGTGACCGCTCCGATCATCGGGGTCAGTCGGCTGGCGCAGTTCGAGGATTCCCTGTCAGCCTTCTCGCTGACCCTGACCGGCACCGAACAGAAGGATCTGGCGGACGCCTTCGGTACCGCAGTAAAGGAAGTCTCGCAATACTACGGCCCCCTGCGCCGGTCCTTTGAATTGCTAGCCTGACAACCCGTCCATTCCCGGTATTCGGCCAGGCTTTCGCGGTAGCGGTCATCGGGATCACCGAACGTGACGCCCGGGCCGGAAACCGGGCCTCGCAGAATCGGATCGTCCACGCTCTCCAGCCAGTTCCGCAGAATGCCCGACATCTCCCGTCGGGCTCCCGCGTGGGCTGATTCGTAGGCAAGGTTATGGATTTCCAGTGGATCGCTGTCGAGATCATAGAGCTCGGCAACCGGATTCGTATGTTCAGTCGCACCGGGTGGTGGTTGGTGGTAACTGCCACGGAAATTATGGATCAACTTATATCGTTCCGTCCGCACCTCGTAATGCAAACCGACAAACATCGCTCCCAGCCAATGTCGTTGTGATTCGACTTCTGTCCCCCTGGCCAGCCCGGCGAAACTGACACCGTCAGGCGCATGGGTCAACGGGGTCCCCGTCAATTCCTTGAGGGTTGGCAGGAAATCAACATTGCTCAGCATGGCGTCGCAGGTTCGTCCCCCGGAAATCCCGCCGGCGGGCCACCGCATGACAAAGGCCACCCCGATCCCGCCATCATAACCGGTCCACTTACCGCGTGGCAGTTCCGGGCCATGATCGACCGTGAAAACAACCAGCGTATTATCCTCCAGACCGGAAGCCCGTAATGATTCCAGGATGATGCCAACGCCCGTGTCCAGACTCCGGACCGACCCCTGCAATCCTGCTACATGCGCCTGCATGGCGTCATCCGGGTTTTCCACCCGGCACCAGGGCGGAAGCCACAACCCCTTCGCTGAATCCGGTGGAATACCCTGTCCGTTGTAAGGGGTATGCGTTTCAAGAAATCCGGTTTGAAGATAAAAAGGACGATCCCCGCGACGTTGCCGGAAGAATTCCGCACAGCGTTCCCCCACCCCGGGAGCCGTATGGAATTTTGCCTGTTCCCCGGCGCCCCGCACCACATGATCGAACCCCAGCGTTCCAAGGTCTATCGCTTCGTGATGGTACCCGATCATCGCCGTTTCGTATCCGGCTTTGCGAAGCACATGCGAAAGGTGCTGTTCCGGATCATTGAAGTCCCAGCCGAATGCGCCACCGCGTTTACCGCCAGCCAGCCCCATCAATCCGTTCCGTTGCGGCCAGCGTCCAGTCATCAGAGACCCCCGGCTGGGGGAACAGATCGGTGAGGTCCCATACATCCGGGTGAACCGGCACCCGTCAGCGGCAAATGCATCGATGGCCGGCGTTTGAACCGTCGGCACACCGTAACACCCGAAATGCCGACCGGTATCATGCGAAACAATAACGACAACATTGGGACGATTGATCATTTCCCGGCACCTTTCCTGGCGGGGGCTATCCGCTTGACCGTCTTGTCGAAATCCGACAGGGCCGTCCTCGATTCCGCAATCCGACGGGCGTGGAACTTGTCGTATTCGCTTTCCGCGAGTTCGCGCGCCATCTCATGCGAGATGCTGCCGTCCAGGTTGTAGAAAAGCGTTTCGTACTGCTTCCCGTCGACGGCAGTTGTAAAGGATTTCTTTACAACTGAATCCTGCCGCAACTCGCCCTCTGCAAAGACGTTCTTGAGGTGCTGGCCAATATTCTGTTTTGTCGTCTGAAACAATTCAGCCATAAGCTGTTGCGTCAACCAGACCGTCTCATTCTCAAGACGGACCTCAATCCGGTTCCGGCCATCCTCAGTCTGATACAAGATGATCTCGGAGCCCGGCACCGGTTGGTTTTGATGTCGTTTGGTCATAAATAGACGATCTCCATTTCAGGGTCCGGTTCGGATAAAACACACGCGGGCATTCCTCCAGGAAAATCAGGGACCGACAAAATATTTGCAGATATTTGCCACAATTGCACTGGCGTTTTCTTGTGTGGCGAAATTCATGCTCCATCTCCGGCTTGCAACTCCAACCCGCCTGCGCTATGACCTGCCGGAACAGGAGGAATTCCGCCATGGCACGTATATTGTTCGACCGTTTCCCCGGGGGACACCGGAAGGCGCTCACCCTCAGTTATGACGACGGCGTGGTGGAGGACCGCCGGCTGGTGGAAATCCTCAACGGAGCCGGCATCCGGGCCACGTTCCACCTGAACAGCGGGACCCTTTCGAAGGCGGGACGGGTGGGCGCCGATGAAGTCCGCACCCTGTATGCCGGGCACGAGGTGTCCGTGCACGGGGTGGTCCACGCCTGCCTCCCCCACCTGTCACGGGAATCGATCATCGGCGAAATCCTGGAAGACCGCCGCGCCCTCGAGCGCCTGGTCGGCTATCCCGTGCGCGGCATGTCGTATGCCGGCGGCGACTTCAACGACCGGGTGGTCGATCAGCTTCCCTCCCTCGGCATCGAATATGCCCGCACCACGTATGGCCACACCGGGTTCTCCATCCCCGACGATTTCCTGCGCTGGCAGTCGACCGGCCACCATCGTGACTGTCTCGCCAAAGGCCGGGACTTCCTGAATCTCCGCCCCACGTACGGCCTGCAACTGATGTATGTCTGGGGACACAGTTACGAGTTCGAACGGAACGGGAACTGGGACCTGATCGAACAATTCTGCCGGGACCTGGGCAGGAATCCCGCCATCTGGTATGCCACCAACATCGAGATTGTGGATTACTGCCGGGCCATCCGGTCGGTCCGTTGCAACGTGGATGGGAACGTCCTGCATAACCTTTCCGGACAGGAAGTCTGGTTCACCGACTGTGCCGGCCCGGAACCCGTCGCGCGCTCGATCCAGCCCGGCCAACTCCTCCAGCTCGATGCATGACAGCATCAACCCACGGTTCATCCGGATGAAGCGTACCGCTTTGCCCGGGTGGAACGCCTGATGTCACGGGCAGAAACGCCCGCATACCGGCTCAGGAGCCGGGACACTTTGGATACGTCCCGCACGCCCACGCTACGGGCGATGTAATGCAGGGTGGCATCCGGCTTGCTGAGAAGGATGTGCTTGGCACAGGTTGCCTTCTGGCGCAGAACGTCCTGCATCGGTGTCCGACCGGTCAACTGTCGGTATTTCCTCCCGAAATGGTTCTTCTCCAACCCCACGTGCCGGGCCAGGTCCGACAGGCGTATCCGTTCCGGCATGTGCTCTTCCGTGTAACGCATAACCTGCGAGGGAAGGTCTCCCGAGAACCTTCTGGCCAGCTCCATGAACTCGGTAACCATCGCAGCCAGATAGGCATTCGCCTCGTCACCCCGGCCCGTCAGGTGAAACGGATCATGCGACAACATGAGCAACCGGTCAGCAAGCAGGTTCAGTATATGATCATTGTCCCGCACCAGGAAGGGCAGATCGGCAGGACGGTGGGGCCAGTCCAAATAAACCCGGATACAGCGGAGTGGATGACCGGTCACACTTTCGTCAGTCTCTCGGATCCCGGCAGGCCACAGGATAACATCCCCGGCCTGGGCACAGATTCGCAATGGACGGCCATTCACGTCATCGACCGTCACTTTATAAAGGCCGCCGATGACCAGGATGAACTCCGTTGTTTCGCGTTGCAACCGGCTGAGTTGTTGATTGGCTGGCCCCCTGAAAAATTCCGCAGTCCGGAACCTCGAACCGACAAGAATCCCTGGCTGGTTGTTATTTGACATAATACCCATATTATATGCAGATATACAGCAACCAATCAAGCCTCATATTTTTGTATAATAATTGCAGCCATTGAGGAGGTGGGGATGAACACGGTGCGAAGTCGGATGCGGATGGGGGCGATGGTGATCGCCTTCGTGGCGGGGACTGCATGGGCGAACAACCTGACGGTTACCAATGTAACGGTGTTGCCGAAAGACAGTTCCACCGCTTACGTTAAGTTCGACGTCGCGTGGCAGAACGCGTGGTACTACACGAACATCAACCATGACGCGGCATGGGTGTTTTTCAAGGTTCAACAGGAGGGAGAGACCGACTGGCAGCACGTTCGGTTGGAAGCGAACCAGGTGACCAACCCGGCCGGGTACTCGGTCGGTTCGGGCACGAACCTCGACTTCTTCGTGCCCCCGGACAAGGTCGGCATGTTCGTGCGACGAAAGGTAGAAGGCGCAGGTGCGGTCGCGTCCACGAATGTCCAGGCAGTATGGAACTTCACCTCTAACAACCTCAGCAAGAACGCCCAGGTCAAGATCCAGGCTTTTGCAGTCGAGATGGCATATGTCGCACAAGGCGCGTTCTGGGCCGGCAACACAAGCGCCATCATCAACTCCAGCTTCCATGCCCAGGGGAGCGACATCTCCCCGATTCAAATCACATCCACGAACGCCTTCACCATCTATTGGGGCGCGGGAGACGGCACCAGTGCTTCCGTTCCGGCGGGCTTCCCCAAGGGGTATGCGCCGTTCTACTGCATGAAGTACGAGATTACGGAGGGCCAGTGGGTGGATTTTTTCAACCTGCTGGATTCCTCACAGAAGAGCGCGCGGGATATTACGGGAACCCCGGGAAAGGGCACGGACGGCGTCAGCCAACGCAATACGGTGGCGTGGTCGGGTAGCACGAATCTGGCAACGACCGTCGCCCCGGACAGGGCCTGCAACTTCCTGGCATGGTCGGATATCATCGCGTTCTCGGCCTGGGCAGGACTTCGCCCCATGACGGAACTGGAGTTCGAGAAGGCCTGCCGCGGACCGTTGGCGCCGGTGGCCGCCGAGTTTGCATGGGGAGATGGAATGACCATCGGGATATCGGGCCTTCAGGGAACCGACGGCTCGGGCTCGGAATACTATACAACGGGTAATTCACATTTCATGGGGAACGGCGGGCCCACAACCACTCCGAACTGGGGTGCGGTTCGCGCGGGGATCTTCGCAAAGCCCGGGACAAGCCGTTCCGGTGCGGGAGCGTCATACTGGGGAATCATGGAGTTGAGTGGCAACCTGACGGAACGACCGGTCACCGTGGGCCATGCCACCGGGAGGGCCTTTACCGGCTTGCACGGCAACGGAACACTGACCGCTGGCGGGGACGCCGATGTAACCGCCCTGTTATGGCCGGCTCTGAACGGCGCGGGAGCGGGACAACGGGGTGGAGCCTGGCGCAACGCGTCGGATTACCTGCGCGTGGCAGACCGGATTGCCGCAATCACGGTAGACGCACAACGCGGGATAACCACCGCCGGCAACATAAGTCCCTATGGAGGCCGCGGCGTTCGTTCGGCGCCGTAACACACCCCCTGATTCACGACACGCCGGCGGATAGGCGAGTTACAAGAAAAGGCCGCGTTCAGGATTTTGAAGCATGAACCGAAGCGTAAATAGTCTGATACTCACATTCCTGCTGGCGCCCCTGCTGGTGCAGGCCGTGGATTGGAGCACGAATCTCCCCTCCTTTCGGGGCGGTTCTTACGACGGATGGGATCAGCAAGACATGATCTCCGCCGCCGGGCTGGGCAACGCGCAGATCGCGTTCTCCTCGGTGACCAATCAAGTGTTCGTGTGGACCCATCCGCAGGGCGTCCTGACGACGCTGACGATCCGCGTGGTCAATCCGGGCAGTCCGATCGTAATTACCAACGGCGGAACATTTCGCGTGAGCCTCCCGTCAGTCTGGGCTTGCCGGTTCAACACCGGCGCGACGCTCTCATTCGCCAGCAACGCCGCCGCCAAGATCAATACCTCCGTCTCCTACGCCGAGGGGGACCGCACACTAGTCGTCCCCGTGACTGCCGACTTTCTCGCCGGCGACACGCTCACCATCACCGGACTCAGGATTCTGGATCTCGCCCTGGGCAGACCAGAATCGCAGAGGCTGGGGCTGGATGTCGACAGCACCGCGGGACCGGACCTCTACGACACCTTCACGTTGACCCTTTCCGTTCCGCAGCCGGGCGGATCGCAGGACGGCTGGGCCCGTGCCGTGGCATCCGCTTTCGAGAAAGTCTGGAGGCTCATGGGCGGGTCGGTATTCTTATTCCAATGACGCCCACGACAAGACATCCTGGCCACATGGCAGATGAAAGCAGAGCATGAGAATCACGGTTACCGGCAGCCTGGTGTTCTGGTTGACCCTTGCGGGTGCCGCAGCCGTGGATTGGAACACGAACCTACCCTCCTTTCAGGGCGGTTCTTACGACGGATGGGATCGGCAAGGCATGATCTCCGCCGTCGGGTTGAGTGACACGCAGATCACCTTCTCCTCGGCGACCAATCAAGTGCTCGTGTGGACCCATCCGCAGGGCGTCCTGACGACGCTGACGATCCGCGTGGTGAATCCGGGCAGTCCGATTGCAATCACCAACGGCGGAACACTACGCGTGAGCCTCCTGTCCGGCTGGGCTTGCCGCTTCAACACCGGCGCGACACTCTCATTCGCCAGCAACGCCGCCGCCAAGATCAATGCCTCCGTCTCCTACGCCGACGGGGACCGCACCCTGGTCGTTCCGGTGACGGCTGACTTTCTCGCCGATGACACGCTCACCATCAGCGGGCTCACACTCCTGGATCTGGCCTTGTGCCGGGCGGGATTGCAATACCTGGAGCTGGATTTCGATGGCGACGGAACACCGGATACTTATGACACTTTCGCGCTTGAGCTGTCCGTTCCACAACCGGGCGGGTCGTTCGACGGCTGGGGCCGGAGCATACAGAACGCCTACACGCTGTACCGCATGCAGGGCACCATGCTCACCATCCGGTAGCGAAATATTTGCGCCTCTCCATACGCCCCCGCCCCCATCCCTCACTGAATGGCAAATATGGTACCCGGCACCGTGTTGAGGATCTCACCCAATCCGAACCACGTCAGGCTGGTTACGTTGCTGACCGTAACCTGTTTCAGCGTGGTGTTCACACCAAAGCTCGGCAACGCCACCCACCGGTGTCCGTCATGTCGGTAAGGAATGATATCTTCCTCGGCCAATCCCTGGGCCGACACCCGCAACGAATCGTACCGGAAGGTGACCGTCGCGGAGGTGATTGTGAATCCTGTCGCCGAAAAATCCCAGAATCCGATCGGCAGGGAGGTGCGTCGATTATACAACGGCACACCCACATGATTGGTCGATACCAGTGACCCGGCCAACGCTCCGCTCCCGCCAACTCCGGCCAGATTCAATTTGACCGCATTGACCAGGTCAAACGCCGTACTGGAAGATTCTCCCCAGTAGCACGTCCCATCCCCGGTCACGGCAAGGGGCTGAAGCGTCAAGCGTCCGTGATCAACCGCATACCACCCGTTGGATTCCGCCGCCCCATTGACCACATCCTGCAGGAAGGTCGGGTAGTTCGTAATCCAGAGCGTTCGATCCGTTCCTTCCCCGTCCGCCACCACCTGGCCGTTCATACGAAACGTCCCGCTCCCGGACATCTGCACGTTCCCCCACCCGTGGGCCCACCCTTTCGAGGTTGCGGCAAGCCGTAACGAAAACGTACTGCCGGACCGGATCGCCCCGCCTCTCATGACCAGCTGACCGGTACCGGTCCCCTGGCCCATCGTGACCGCCCCGGCACAGGCCACGTTTCCATTGCTATGGACGATGAGCCGCCCGATCATGCCGTTACCGGCGTAGAGCGTATCCGCGGTGTTGTCTCCCACGGTCAGGGATCCGGACACCATATCGTAAACTGCCGTATGCGCCGTGGACAGCCCGCCGAGCGTCATGCTCCCGGTCAGGATATTGGTCCCGCCATGCTGGGTGAACCGCCCATTGCTCTGGATTATTTCCGTCACCGCCTGCAGCAATCCGCCATTCATCGTATACGTCGACCCGAGCGATTGGGGGTGGTATCCACACTGTGACAGGATCGTCACGGTCACTACCGTGCCCGATTCCTGGACCACGGTCCCGAGGCCCGAGCGACCGGCCTGGAGTTGGTACGCCCGCATCGATCCCCCGTTAAGCCGGTACTCACCGGAGGCGCTGTAGGCAATGGAGATCGTGGGGTTCCCATTCGTGGCCGCCAGGATCCCGCCGTCCTGGATGATCCGCCCATGTCCCGAGCTCCCGACCATGACGGCGTAGCCCGCGGACGGAAGGTAGACACACGCCCGCAACTCACCGGAAACCAGGTTCAAGGTCCCCGTGGTTCCCGCCGATTCCCCCAGCATCAGCGTGGAACACCGCTCTCCGGCACGCGTCACCACAGCCGTTCCATCCCGCACATAACTCGAGTGACCGACCCGCGCAGCATCGGCAAGCGTCGGCCGCAGATCCGAACTCCAATTCACCGCGTTCGACCAGTTCTGGCCGGTCCCCCCCTGGTCCCAGTACAGGCCGGTCCCGGCTACCAGGGTCACGGTCACCGCCACGTCATCCGCGTTCGTCAATTGCCCGTCGCCCACGGCCAGTCTGAGCTGGTAGATCCCCGGGTCCGAGAACGTAACCGTCGTGGCCAGGCTCGTCGTGCTCGACCAATCGACGATTCCCGGCCCGCTGACCACCGACCACAGGATGCTGGTCGGCCCGCCCGGAATGCCGTCATCGGGGGCCGATCCGGGCAATGCCACCAGGTCCCGCAGCGTCACCGTCCGGTTTGTCCCGGCATCGACCGCCGGCGCATGGTTCCCGTTCGACGGCACCACCAGAACCTGCCCGTCGTCGTGCCGCATGGTCTCACCGTCCCAGGCCGTCAGGCGCAGGAAGTAGGTTCCATACCCCGGGAATGTCGCCGTCGTATCCACCAACGCTGCGTTATCGAACACCACGCCTGCGGGCCCGGACACCACCGTCCAGCAGGTGGTGACCGTGCCGTCGTCGGACACCGTCCCATCCAGCGATACCTGGTTCGTCGGCCACTGGATTTCCCGGTCCGTTCCGGCGTTCACCAATGGCGGCAGGTTGGTCATGCTGTCCGCCACAGCGAACCAACCAAGCGTTGTGAGGTTGGACACCGTGATCCGGTGGGCGGCGGTGTCCTGGGTATATGTCGGCAGCCGGACCCAGTCGGACCCGTTGTGTTGGTATACCTGGAGGTCCGTTTCCTCCACCCCCAGGGCATTCGTGATGCGTTCATCATCGTACCGGAAGGTAAGTGCCGCGCCCGTAAACGTAAACCCGTTTGCCGGCAGGTTCCAGATGCCCGCAATGGCCACGCCCGTCGTGTAGACCGGCACCGAGGTGTGATCCGGCGCCACCAGGGCTCCGTCGATGGTGCCGCTGCCACCCACCCCCGCGAACTGGAACACCACCGCGTTGACCAGGTCCTGATCCGTGCTGGAAGACTCGCCCCAGTATTTCGTTCCGTTCCCGGTGACCGCCACCGGCTGAAGTACCAGCTTGCCGTGGTTCCGCGCGTACCACCCGTTGGTCGTCGTGTTCGCCACACTGTTGATGAACGGGGTGTAGTTTGTCACCGCCAGGGTGCGATCCGTGCCATATCCGTCGGCTATGACGACCCCGTTCATCGTCAGCTCACCGGTGATCCGCATCGATCCCCATCCTTGCAGGATGCCGCGGTCACCCGAACGGTACTGCATCCGCAGGATGGGCGTCGTGATCCGGCCACCGTAGAGATAACAGTACCCTTCGGCCATGGAGCCCGCCCCTGCGCCGGCGTTGTCACCCAGCGAGAACACCGACCCTCCCGCCGGGTTCACCGTTATGACGACATTCGTTCCGACGCGGAGCGTGCCGTTGATACGGGCCGCCCCAAAACCCACGCGGAGGTTGTTGGATATCGTCATCGTCCCGCCCCAGACTTCGAGGGTCCCCCGGCTTTCGTACTGGGAACCCAGGCTGCAGTCTGTCCGGCAGATATTCGTGCCGCCGTATTGCCGGAACACCCCCGTACCGGCGTTCCCGATAATCATGGCTCTCACGTTGCAGACCCCGCCGCTCATCGTGTAGGTGGCATTGCCCGAGGCGTAAGCCGCCAACAACAGCGTGGAACTGTTATCAACCCCTTCCACACGGGTTCCTTCGCCTTGGACAAACGTACTGGTGCCCTGGACTCCGAGCGACAGCGAGTTGTTCTGGAACCTGAACAGGCCTCCGTCAAACAGGTAGTAGACCGATTCCGACCCGACCGCCTCCGAGGTGCGGATCTGTCCGTTGAAGAAGTTCGTCCCGCCCCGCTGGATGAAGGTCCCTCGTCCACTGTTGCCCAGGTAGCAGGCATAGGGAGTAGCCATGAAGCTGGCCCGCCCATTGACAAATTGGATCAGCGTCGTATTGGCCGCGGCGTACGCGAAATTGGCAACACCCCGGATCGTGAATATGGCATTCGTCTTCGTGAAGGTGCTCGTACCCCCGTACGTGTCCTGCCACATACCGCCGACGGTGAAGGTTGTGCCCGGTTCCTGCAAGAAGACCGCCGTTCCGGCGAAGTCCGGGAAGATCACATGGTTCGTGACACCCAGGGTTCCGTTCTTGAGGCGGTAGTACCCGGAGCCGGCGCCGTTGGCACAAAACGTCAGGTTACGACTGGGCAGACTCAGGTTCCCGCCATCCTGGATGAACGTTCCCCGCCCGGTTCCGTTCCCCAGGATGACCCCGCTGGCCAGGGTCAGTGTACCCCCATGGTAGTTGAAGGTTCCGGCCGACCCGGACGCATACCCGAGCACCATCCCGGCAATTCGGGCGCCGAGGTTGACTTCGCCCGATCCGGTCAGCGTTCCCGAGGCCATCGTGACCGATCCCGTGGTTCCCGCGCTGTATCCAAGGTACAGAACCTTGACCGTTTCCCCGGCAGCGGTAAGCGTCGCAACTGCCGGATTGGTTCCGGAAGCATGCCCCAACCAGGCATCGTCGGAAGCGGACGGCTCGGTATCCGTATCCCAGTTTGCCGGGGTGGACCAATCGGAATTCCCTCCACCGGCATCCCAGTAGCGGTCTGCATGGAGCGGACCCGCCAGGAGAACCCCGACCATCACCCTTATGAAAAAACTATGTGGGCGTAAAACCAGCATATACCACCGACATTAGTCTCGGCCTCACCATGCAGGAAGTCAACCTTGTACCACCCATAGTGGAGAGGCCGGATGGTACGGTATCATCTGGCTATAGACCTAGTACGCACATGCCGGGCACGGACCATCCGGACGGCCTGCACCAGAAGGAATCCCGCAAGCAGCAGCAGGACCGGCGGCGCCGGGGTTTCGGATTCGTCAAATGCCAGCGCCTGATCGGCGTTGAGCGCCTGTTGTTGCGCCCGTTCCAGTTGAACCCATTGCGCGGAGTTTTCCAGCACGATATAGGCGGCCAGCGGTTGCAGGATGCAGGTTGACCGGCTGATGGCCAGCAAGTCCGCACGGGCATCGTTCACGGCCGAAGGATCAAGCACGGTGCGGCGGTAGCGTTGCCACAACGCCACCCCCTGAGCATAAACCGTATCCCCGGAAATAGGTTCCCCGGCAGGCAACGGCTGAAACCGGTTCTCTGCAGGGTTGAATACCCCGATAGCACCCGGCCCGAGAAGTACCAAGGCGTCGGCGTCAGCACAGGCAATCCCCAAAGTATCACCCGTCTGTAAAAGGTGAACCGGCGAGACTTCCACGCGAACAACCGTGACCGCAAACCGGTACGGCGGGGTGTCCGGCTTGAAACGCTGGAACGCTTCAAGATCCTCCAACAACAGGGCGCTATCAACCGTCGGAGTGACCAGCACATAATAGGGAACCGTCTGGTCACCGGACCCGGCGTATTGCAGAGCGGCATGCTTGAGGGCACGGCCGGCATTGAACCCACCGCTGAACACCCCGGGATCCGTCAGGTGCTGCCGCACAAGCGCCAATGCGGTGGACCCATCAACCGGTTCAGGGGTCAAGTGCCGGCTGCCGGCATTGGCCAATGTCACGTGGCACAGAAGATTCGATCCTCTACGCAAGACTCCGTCCATCTGGGTGAGTAAATCCGATTGCTTGTCCCGCGCAGCACCCGAGGCATCGACGATGAAATGCAGGTACGGCTTTCGGGTAAAGGATGGCAGGGTGGCGCTGGTGGCCTTGGACAGGTAAACCGCCTGCTGGGTTCCGTTGAGTTGGATCACCACCGGGCCCGCTGCCGGAACCGCTTGAAGCGATACCAGCCGGTCCCCGATCCGCACTTCCGGGCTAGCCGAAACCGGGAACATGAAATCAATCCCGCATCGTCGCGTTTCGCCGCCGTTGAAGGGATACACACTCAGGCGCAACGTGGCATCCTCGTTGCAGACCAGCAGGCCCGGATCGCGCCGCGTGGTGTCACGGATCATGTGGTAGACCCATTCCGCCGATTTCCGGTCGACGATCCGGCCAGGCACGGTCTGTCCATTCACATCCAGCCAGTAACCCGAAACCAGGACACCGTCCGGAACGGTCATGTTGTCCACATATTCCGCAAGCGCCTCGTTGGTGTTCTGCATGTCCAGGACCACCGAGGCGATGCATACCTGGCCGGTGGTTCGGGTCGAAACCTGCACATCCGCCAGTCGAACATGCCGGGGCGGATGCCGCGAGTTGTTCCAATCCTGACGGGAACGACCACCCCCGCTGAAGAAGTCGATGATCTGCATGTCCCGTCTCGAACGCACACGATCCGCGGTTTCACCCAGCAGGACACGGCGGATGGTCTTCATCCGGCTATCCGCCAGAACCATTCCGTTAAACACGATCCAGTTGTAATAGTCCGACAGCATGGGCACGTAGATGCCATCCTTCATATTCTGCAGGCGGGTCAAAGCCTGCCGGACCGCCGGTTGATCAATCTTCATCTCCGCTTCGGAATAGTCCGGTTGAAACACCTGGTGAACCGCCTGCATCAAGGCCGCCTTATGATACAAGGCCCGGGCCGTATAGAGACCCGGCATGACCAACAGCATCGCAACGAACAGCCCCACCACCCGTCCCCACCCCATCGACTCGACCAGGTGTGCGCCTTCATCCAGCAGCAGACGCACATGCACGACAAACAGGAACGTCGGAGTCAGGATAAGAAACCCGCCACCCGCGGCCAGCATGGCCGGGATCGACAAGGGCAGGAATGGAAGGAACAGTAGGAAAAAGTACAGGGTGAATGGAAAGGTCACCGCACGCGAACACCAGATCGCCAGGCGTCGCCCCGGATGAACCGTCCCGGTCGGTATCAGGACCGCAACGGCATTGAGGACGGTCATCGCATACACGGTCCAATCCTGCAGATCGCAAGGGAATGGAATCGAAGCATTCAGCAGCAATCCACCGAGGGGGAAGACCAGGCTTCCGAGTATGGCCATCAGGATGGAACGACCGAGCCGTCCATGGACATACAGCAGCAGGCGGAGAAAGGCGCAAAACATGATGGCCGTGGTCAGAAAGAAAACGACCATGATTATCACCTGGTTCGGTAAAAACAGCCAATGCAACCGTGACAGGACGACCCCTGCCAGGTACCAGGATCCCGGCACACCGATCAAGACCGCCAGCGAGAGGCCGACATCGGATCCGGCCCCGAGCCTCAGCCGGACCCCCGACAGGTGGAGCAGGTAGAAAAACAGGGCCGGCGCACTGGTTGCAAACACCAGGAACAACAATTGCTGGGGCGACAACATCCAGTCCGCCACCGTGTCGGGAACCAGATCACCGGTCAGGGTGACCACGCGCCACATGAATCCAACCTGCACCAGGAACAGGAACAACGACACTTTCCAGTCAACCGGCTTACCGGACCTCCTCAAGGCCACCGCGACCAGCACCGTCACAGCAATCAGCGCCGCCGTGCAGGCAAACACCGTGTCATACGCCAGCTTGCCGGTTTCGTTCAGTTCCCCGGCCACCAGCATCCAGGCACGGATCAGACCCGCCAGAAAGGCCAGCAGCGGAACCACCACCGCCCAGACCAGCATGACCGGTTTACGCAGGAGCGCGGGCAGCAGGGGTTTCACATCATCGGGATCATGCATGGCGGATTCTCCGTTGAATGAATTCATAGGCAACGATCAGTACGGGTAGAAATACAAACATGCCGATGAGCAGGTGCAATTTGATATGGAATTGAGCGGGAAAATAATGGCGGGTCAAAACATCCCCGTACCAGCACAGGATCAGCCGGGAGGTGTTGGTAACCAGGGTAATCCCGTAAGCGGCAGGTACCAGCCAAAGCCAGGTACGCAACGACACCCGCCGGGCAACGGCCAAACCGGCAAACAAGGCGAATGTCAGCAGGAAAAACTTGATGGGACTGCATGCCAGGGTGACGTGCATGGCGGCAAGGCCCGCCACGCGCACCCCGGCCCCGGTCAACTCGCAGTTTGCACCCAGGAAACCGGCCGCCAGGTAAGCCGGAGGCATGCAAAACAGGTACCGGTTGATCACCGGCATCATGTCCGGCAAAGGGAGGGTGATCAGCAGCAGAAGCGCGGTGACCAGTCCTGCAACCCGAATTTCACGTCCGCTGGCCTGGATGGATTCAGCCATGGATATGTTCAAAGCGCCATGGCATGGATACCCGTCTGTTCGCAGAACGCCTTGAGTTCCTCGTACAGGTGTGCCCCGTAGCCCAGGCAGGCGTACTCGTTGTTCCACACCTGGAGCAGGGCCTCCATATCGGCATGGGCCGTCACGAAGGCATGCGGCCAGAATGGAATGCCGCATTCCAGCTGGCGGCGTTTCAACTGCCCGCGCGGCGGCTCAAACACCGTGCACCGGCAGAAGGCCATCTCGAACCGGCCCTGGGTCCGGCCCAGTCGTGCCAGGACACCTTCGCCCGGCTTACACACCAGCTTGATGGACAAACCGCCCGCTTCCCCTTCAGTCGGGATGCCATGCTCGGCAAATCCCGCCGGCCCCAGCCGGCCCGCCAGGGAAGGCGGACAGGCGCCATCCCCGATGATCTTGATCTCCTTGCGGCGCTTGTCGATGTGCTGGAGATCACCATAGTAAACCCTTTCAGGGCTCAAATCGGTCAGGAGTTTCACCGTCATCAGGGTGTTGAAATCGTTCAGCGTGGAGGTGCCGACCCCTTCTTCGAGCATCATGCTCTGGGCGAAACAGGTCGCGCTGTATTCATCCCCCAGTCCCGGAAAGGACTGGATCGTGTACCCCGCCCACCGTTCACGCGCCACGATCTTCCGGATAGCCAGGTACAGCCGGATCGAGCGGTCGGCCACTTCCCCGGCGGGAATCGGCTCATGGAACAACGGCTGGAGCCGACGGCGGGCGTCCTTGAGTTCCGCCGCGCTGATCGCCCGGGCGGTTTTCAACAGCTGGGTCGTATCCCGCGAATCGATATCGATGCCGAACAGGCGCATCCACTGGGACGGGTCGACCGCTCCGCAGGTCTGCCCCATGCCGCGCCCGCCAAAGGCCCCGAACGTGCTCAGGTTTAAACGCTGGCGCATGGCGCTGGCCCGGCACCAGGCGGTAATCTGCCCGACATCCGTTGCGTTGTCACACGCGCCATAAACAAACCGGTGCGGGATACCGACTTCCAACAGCCCGCCGTGCATGACCAGTCCACCAACCGGCCGCCAGCCCTGTGAACCCGGATGCGTCCAGAACACCAGTCCCCGTCCGGTCATCGCATAGTCACGGACAGCCGCCATCAGGTGCGCCGCCCAGACCCAGGTTCCCGAGAAAAAGACCAGCGCGTCCACATCGTCCCGCTTCTTGAAGGAGGCCAGGCAGGTCCGCGCCTCGGTCTTGGTGGCAATAACCACCGGATGTTCCACCAGGTCCAACCCGGCCATGCGTAAAGTCTTCTTCGCGCGCGCAACCAGCGCAGCATCAATGAAGGGGGTCCCCATCGGATCCTTCAGGCCATCCTTATGAACCCCGTAAACGATGAATCCGACTTTCGGCTTGATCATGATCCTGCCCTTTCGCTTGCCCGGGGAAAGCCGGGGAAAAAGAAGTATTTGCAGAAACAGGAGGATATTGCACCTGTTGTTTTCTTTAACCAAAACGGAAGGCGCATCTGTAAGTTTGGGATTTCCCCGCGCTTGCTTTTCGTTTATTGAGTTGGCACAGTGTTCCGTCATGAAACAGGCCCGGGACCAAAGATCCGCCATAGCACATGCAAAGCCGGGGTTCCCCAGCATGCGCAGGAGCCACAGTGCCGCGCAATCGTTCGACAGGGAATTGTCGCGCCTACGCGCGATGTCTATTGAAAATCGCATCAACGAGGCACTCTCGCTGAAGGATCGCTTCTCATGGTTGAAACCTGCCGTGAAGGATGCATGATCCGTGGAATCACCGCTGCCCATACTGTCCGCGGCCGAGCAGGTCGCCGCGATTCTCGAACGCCATCGGGTCGATGCCGTTGTCATCGGCGCGGTCGCGCTTGCCGCCTACCATTACGTCCGGCAGACGCATGATGTGGATCTTGGGGTCAATGCCGACGTTTCCACCTTACGTGACATTTTGACATCGCTCCGACAGGCCGGTTTCACGGCGGAATTGCGCGAACCCGACGGTGCCGATCCGCTGGGTGGCGTCATTGACGTCACGGGGGCCTTCGGGTTGCTGCAGATCATCAGCTTCGCCGGACGTTTCCCGGCGGCGATTGAGGATGCCATCCGCGCCGCCACCCTGGTTGTGCGACCGGGTAGCCCCTTGAAGCTGGTCCCCTTGCCACAACTGGTGGCGCTGAAACTCTACGCGGGCGGGCTCAGATCCAAAGCCGACATTCTCGAATTACTCAGGCGCAACCCGGACGCGAACCTCGATGAAATCCGTGCCGTCTGCACGCGCTACCGGCTGCAGGGCCTGGAGAACGTCCTTGCGGAACTCCAATAACTGTCCGGTATCATCCCGGATTACGCACAAGGTGGACGCCGTTTACCGGACGATGACAACCGAGCCCGGGATTCCCTTGTCCTCGAAGGCGCCCATGTCAACCCGGACAATGCGTCGCACCTGATTGCTGAGATCGGTGGCGCCGACCATCCAGTCCTGGTTGATGCCGGCGTTGATACAGCGTGATGTCTTGGCAAGGCGATAGTCGCCGTTGGTCGAATTCAGGAAGCCGGGATCACCGCCCAGGTTGCCGTTGACGCCTGCCGCAAGGTCCGGCGAACAACTGTAGGTCACGAAGTTGGTGCCGGCCACATCCGCGGACGCCGGCGCTGCGTTGAGATAAAAGATGCAATTGGTGAAGGCTCCACCGGCGCTGTAGGCACCGCCGCCTGCCGTGGTGGCCCAGTTGGTCACGATGGTGCAGTTGAGAATGTGCCCGGCGGTGGCATAGATGCCCCCACCCCGGCCATCGTCCGACGCATAGTTCCGGGTGACCAGGCAATTCTGCACAGTGCCCCCCGTGACATAGGCGCCGCCGCCCCGCGGGCTGACGGCCCAGACCCAGTTGTTGCTGATGAAACAATTCCGGACCCGCCCGTTGCCCTGGAGATAGATCCCCCCGCCGTATGAACCGTTGGCATGGCCCTGGTTACCATGGATGATGCTGTGCGTGAGCAACCCGCCCCGCACCCAGGCGCCACCCCCGTACCGGTAGGCGGCGCTGTTCTCGATGATGCAGTTGGTCACCACGCCCGCATCCAGCAGGATGCCCGCCCCGCCCGTATCCCATAAATCGATACGTCCGCGCCGGCAGGTGAACCCGTCGACCACGGCATTGGTGGCATTGACATGGAAGATGCGCCGTGGACTCACGTTCCCCGCATCGAGGATCGTGACCTTCGGCCCGTTCATGCTCCGCACGGTCATCCGGTTCTGGATGCTGATCGCGGCGGACAGGTTGTAGGTTCCGTTGGTGACCAGGATGACCGGATGGACCGTTCCATAGGTCTGGGCCGCATTGACCGCGGACTGGATGTCGTTGGCCGCCCTGGCCCAGGTATCGAAGGGCGTCGTGTGCGAGCCGGCGAGGGATACGTAGTTGGTTCCGGCAGCCACACGGATGTAGTTTTTCCGCGTACATTCGGCTGCTTCGGTGGGTTGGTTCGATACGGACAGGGTCACGTCGTAAAAGCCCATCCCGAAGAGGTTGGTGGCTTTCCAGGCGTTGGGGCCTTCGTAGTCCATCACGCCGTTGTTATCGTAGTCCCACCCGTACCACGTGATGGTGGTGTTCGAACCGGCCACGAAGGCGGTGAACACCGCGGTGAGCGCGGCAAACCCCTCGTTGGTGGGCGCGGTGAAATGACAGGCCAGGGGACCGGTGGCCTGGTTGGCGGATTCGTAGGCGCCCGGGTCATGAAGCGCCTGGCCATCGTTGTCGCCATCCTGCGGGCGCACCCGCCCATCGATATCGTCCGCCAGGTCGACCAGGTTGGTGCCCGCATCCACGCACGGTGAAAGCGGAAACAACGTGAAATCACCGGCGTCCGGATCCATGAACAGGGGATCATCGGTCCGGTTGCCGGTTCCGCCGATTGCCGGCAAGGTGCAGGAATAACCCAGGGTCCCCCCGGTCTTGAACACGTTCTGCTGAAAGGCGGCATACTGTTCGGTTCCGTTCAGGTAGATGATGCAGTTGGTCACGGAGCCGCCGGCCTGGTAGAGGCCCTTGCCCTCCAGCAGGGCAAGATTCCGGGCGATGGTGCAATGCCGTAGGCGGCCGGTCCCGGCATCGAGATACACCCCGCCACCCCGGGCTGTCCCGCTGTTATGGGTTATCAGGCAGTTCTGGAGCGTTCCGCCGTTGAGGAACACCCCACCGCCGTTGATGGTGTTGCCGGTCCCGTTGGACACGATCGTACTGTGCGTGACCAGCCCGCCGGCCTGGTAGATACCGGATCCGTCGGCATAGTAGCCGCCGTAGCCGGACAGGTTGCCGGTAAAGGTACAGTTGCTGACCACGCCGCCCAGAACCTCGGCACCCCCGCCATGGTTGTAGGCCCGGTTGCCGATGATTTGGGAATGGGAGACACGGCCGCCGCCCGACACGTGCACCCCGCCGCCGCGGCCGGAGGCGGCACGGCCATAGTTGTTGGAAATAATGCAATGGGTCAGGTGCCCGCCCGTCACACGGGCCGCACCACCCAGATCGTAGGCCTCGTTGGCCTTGAACAGGCAATTGCTGACGGTCCCGTTGAGCAGGTAGACACCGGCGCCCCCGTACCCCCAGTTGTACAGGCTGCCGCGCGTGATGGTGAATCCGGCCAGCAGGGCGCCGGCCGCATTCACTTGGAAACAGCGCACCATGCTGCGGGAACCGGCATCCACCGTGGTGACAGCCGGACCGTTCACGCTGCGGACAGTCACATTATTGGTCAGGTTGACCTGGACCGTCAGATTGTAGGTGCCGTTGGAAACCCAGACCGTGTCGCCCGGCGACCCGGCCACCGCCAGAGCCCCGGTGATGGTCTGCTTGGCGGTTCCCCAGTCCAGCCCGGAGGACCCGTCGTTCCCGTCGGTACGGACATAATACGGGGTCTGGGCAACCACAGGTCCGGACAGGATCATCAGTCCTGCCAGCACGCTTCTCATTCGGCCTGGTGTACCCGCATGCATACGCTGCACCCTCCCGCACCGTCTTGATCCGGCACGGTTGAATCCACATCGCCAGCCCACATTCAGGCAGGCACGGTCAGCCGGACCATCTTTTTCAGCACGGCGGGCCGTCCAGCAACATCCAGAACATGCCGGATGGCCAGCGTTTCACGCCGGTCGATCGCGGGCTTTCCGGATTCGAACAGGTTCAGGATGGCGGAGGCTGTGTCACGGAAAATGGCGCCGGTATCCACCGTGATCAGCCGGGTCTCCTTCGCCGTTGTGACCGCGGCGGCGAACGGGATGCTGCTGTTGGCGTAGACGTTGACC
The DNA here is from genome assembly GCA_001803315.1 of Lentisphaerae bacterium RIFOXYC12_FULL_60_16. Classification (GTDB taxonomy): domain Bacteria; phylum Verrucomicrobiota; class Kiritimatiellia; order UBA8416; family YA12-FULL-60-10; genus YA12-FULL-60-10. The sequence goes on along the minus strand of MHBQ01000005.1, from coordinate 57,427 downwards.
ACGGCCGTGCGGTCCCCGGTGAAGTTGAGCAGCAGCTGGGACTGGTCCCCCGCCCCGCGCCGCATCAGGCCGGTAACATCCGGTCCCATGCAGCTGATCACCAGTTCCAGGGGATGAATGGCATATTCGCCGAAGGAACGACCGCCGCCCCAGGACACCATGTGGCAAATGGCGCCGGTGCCGGCTTCCCGTGCATAGGCCTGGACACCGGTATACCGGAGCGCCGACGTGGTCTGGACCGGTACCCCGTACCGGTCAGCCAGTGCAAAGATCCGGCGGGCAACCGCGAGGCTGGGGGCAAACGTCTTGTCCACATAGGTGGGTTTGCGGAACTTGAAACACAGCCGGCACAGGTCCAGGTGCTGCTCGGGGTTGGATGGGGCGAGCACTACATAGGCGTCCACGTTCGCATTGAGGGCCCGGGGCGAATCAAACCAGGGAACCTGATTTTTTGCCGCCCATTCCCGGCCGTTGGCCGCATCGAGGGTATGACAGCCGGCCACCGTCCAGCCGCGGGCCTTGAGATCGTTGCGCAACAGTTGGAGATAAACATTGGCGTGGAAATTCTCCAGTTGGTAGTCGATGAAACCGATCCGTCGTCCGGATTCTGCAGACATGTGCGTCTCCTTGTTGGGTTCTTCCGGTGTTCATGCGCCCTGCATCCTTCAGAGGAATGCAACCGTCATCCACCGGCTGGCGGAAGGAGCTGGGCGGTAAAAATGCATGCGGAATACTGTATCACCGGACACATCCCGGATCAATCGCGTATACGGATACGTCCGTTCCGGCGTAAGAACCCTTGCGTGGGTCCCCATAAACTGGTAAGCTGCTGAAATGAAGTACGTTACAAGGTTGGCCGCAGGTTGCTGGCTGTTTGGAGCCTTCTGGTTGACCGTCGCCACCCAGGGCATTGCCCAGCCGTATTACGTCGCCACCACCGGATCCGACGGGGCGGTAGGGACCAGCTGGCCGTTGGCCTTTCGCACCATCAGCAACGCGGTCGCCAAGGCATCGGGCGGGGACACCATATGGATCTCCAACGGAACCTATGCGGTCACTGCCCAGATCACCGTGAACAAGGGCCTTACCGTGCGCAGCACCAACGGGGCGGCCGTGACCACCGTGGCTGCATCCGGCGGAACCCATAGTATCTTCCGCCTGGAACATGCATCCGCCGTGCTGGAAGGCCTGACCGTGACCAACGGGTATGCCGCTTCCGGAGCCGGCATCTATCTCGTGAACGGGACCCTCCGCGATTGCGTGATCACGAAAAACAAAACCTGGGGCAACGCCAATGCAAGTTCCTACGGATCGGGCATCTACCAGACCGGTGGATTGGTGGAACGTTGCACGATCAGCAGCAACTGGACCGGGGCCGCGTCAGGCTACGGTGGTTTGGGTTTCGGCGGGGGCATCTACATGACCGGCGGTATCATCCGGCAATGCCGGATCTTCGGCAATTCAACCGAAAGCAGCTACAGCTACCAGAACGGGCGCGGCGGCGGCATCTACATCGCGGCGCCTGGTGGAACCGTGGAAAACACCCTGATCTACCGCAACAAGGGACTCGGGTATGGCGGCGGCATCGCCATGGTCGGGTCCAGTGCCCGGGTTCTCAACTGCACGATCAGCGCCAACCTGTCATGGAACAACACGGGCGCAGGACTCTATATCAGCGCGGGCGCCGTCACCAATACGATCATTTACCACAATACCCGGCAACTGGACGGCTATCACATCAATGTAAACAAGACCGGTGGTTCCGTGGGGTACAGTTGTTCAACCCCACTGGTGGCCGGAACGTCCAACTTCGTTGCCGAACCGGATTTTGTCAGCCTTGTTGCGGATGATTTCCATCTTCGCCCCGGGTCCTCCTGCCTCGACGCCGGGACCAACCTCACGACCATCACCACCGACTATGACAACACCGCCCGACCCCTCGACGGAGACGCGGTCGGCACCGCCCGCCATGACGTGGGCGCCTACGAGGAAGCGGCTCCGGCCAGCCGGCCCTTTACCGCCAACTTCACGGCGCCCGTGCAGGACGGGGTGGATACGCTGACCGTGGTGTTCACCGCCACAGCGTCCGGCGACACCAACGGGATTTTCTACCGCTGGGATTACACGAACGACGGCACGAATGATGTCGCAGGCTCCACGCGGCAGACCGTCACCAACGTCTATGGGCCGGGTTACCACACGGTATCGCTGGTCATCAGCAACG
>MHBQ01000005.1:0-55001 GCA_001803315.1 Lentisphaerae bacterium RIFOXYC12_FULL_60_16 | reverse complement strand
GCAGTTGAGCCGGGGCATCCGGTTGCGGAGCGTCAACGGGGCGGCCGCCACATCGATCCGGGGCGGCAACCGGATCCTGATCGCCCACGCAAACGCCGTGCTGGAATACTGCACCGTCACCCGCGGGGAAGGCATCTACCTGACCGCCGGGACGGTCCGCCATTGCACCATCGTCAGCAACTATTACTACGGGGCGACGGGCGGCGGCGGCATCCGGATGGATGCCGGTTCCCTGTATGACTGCGTCATCCGGAACAACACCAATTGGGGAAATGCAAACGAAACCACCTACGGCGGCGGCGTGCGGATGCTGAGCGGGCTGGTCTCCAACTGCACGATCGTCAACAACTGGGCCGGCGCTTCGCCCAGCTACGGCGGCATCGGCCGGGGGGGCGGCGTCTACATGTCCGGCGGCAAACTGGTGAATTGCACGATCGTCAGCAACACCACGCGATCCAGTTATTTATGGGAATACGGGGACGGGGGCGGGGTGTGGATCAGCGGCGGACAGGCCGTAAACTGCCTGGTCGCAAAAAACGCGGGGCCCGGCAATGCCGGCGGCATCCTGTTGTCGGGGTCCGGACGCCTCTTGAATTGCACGATTGCCGGCAACACCACGCGGGTCAATCCCGGCGGCGGACTGGTGATGACGGGTGGGTCCGTCACCAACACCCTGGTGTATCTCAACACCCGGACCAGCGACGGCACGGTGGCCAACGTGGCCAAAACCGGGGGGACCTTCGCCTATTCCTGTACCACGCCCCCGGAAGCAGGCGCCGCCAACATTTCCGATGACCCGGTTTTCTCCGATACCGGCAACCTTGATTACCGGCTGGCCGCCGGGTCGTCCTGCATTGACGCGGGAACCAACTGCCTGGAGATGACCATCGACCTGGTTTACACCAACCGGCCGATCGACGGGAACAATGACGGCACGAACCGCGTGGACATCGGGGCCTATGAAGCTTCTGAACCCGCCGACCGGCCGTTTGAATGCAGTTTCTCCGCACCGACCAACACGGGGGTGGATTCCATTGATGTGGTGTTCACCGCCTCGGTGGCCGGCAACACGAACGGCCTCTATTACCGCTGGGATTTCACCAACGACGGCACGAACGACGCCGTCGGGTCCACGCGGCGGACGGTTACCAACACCTATACGCCCGGGTACTACTCCGTGAAGTTGACGGTCAGCAACCAGGTCGGGGAAGTCACCAATTTCCTGCGGACCGATTATGTCCAGGTGCTCGGATCGGTCGTGTATGCCAGCCCGGCCGGCGGACATACCTTCCCCTTTGTGTCCTGGGCCACGGCAGCCACCAACCTCCAGGACGCCGTCAATGCCGCGCCGGCGAGTGGAACCGTTCTGGCCAGTAACGGCGTGTTCATCCTCCGCAACAAGCTCATTGTTGGGAAGGGGATATTAATCCAGGGGATGAACAACGCCGTGGATACGATCATCAAGGGGGATTACCGGATCGAACTGAATCACAGCAACGTACGGTTTGAGAAGCTTACCGTTCGCGAGACCAAGGGGATCTCCATGACGGCGGGAACCGTTCGGGACTGCATTCTGGAAACCAACTACCTGTATTCGACCGAGGGTGGCGCCGGCATCCGGATGACCGGCGGCCTGATCGAGCGTTGCATTCTCCGCCATAACCGAACCTATGGGAATATGAATGCCTGGTCCTACGGAGGCGGGCTGTACCTGACGGGAGGCCATGTACGGAACTGCTTGATTGTCGCCAACGAGGCGACAACGAATCCCGGTTATGGAGGGGCCAGCCGGGGCGGCGGGGTGTACCTTTCGGGTTCCGCACTCCTAGAGAATTGCACGATCGCCGGCAATTCCGTGAACGTGGCCGCCAGCGCCGGGGCGGGGGTCTACCGGGCAGGCGGAACGGTGACCAACACGATCATCTGGGACAACACCAACGTGACCACGACCGCCAACAGCGATATCGGCGGTACATTCCCGGCAGGATTCGCATGGTCCTGTTCACCAGGACTGAGCAGCGGGACCGGCAACATCACCGTCGATCCGTTGTTCATGACCGCCGGCGTGGGACATGGATATGCCGGCACCCTGGGCGACTATCACCTCCAGCCGGCATCACCCTGTAAAGATGCCGGCCTCAACATGCCCTGGATGACCGACGCCGTCGACCTGGACGGGAAACAACGCCGTTATAAAACCGTTGCGATGGGCGCTTATGAGGAATCGGCCCGACCGGGTATGCTGATCATGATCCGGTAACGGACGGGACCCGTCCCCTCAGCCAAGCAGCGCCAGCAGCACGCCGGCCGCGACCGCCGACCCGATTACCCCGGCAACGTTCGGACCCATGGCATGCATCAGCAGGAAATTCTGCGGATCGCTCTCCAGCCCCACTTTGTTGGATACCCGCGCCGCCATGGGAACCGCGGAGACCCCGGCCGATCCGATCAGCGGATTGATCGGGTCGCGACTGAACCGGTTCATCAGCTTGGCCAGCAATACGCCGCCCGCCGTGCCCATGCAGAAAGCCACGAGCCCCAGCAGCACAATCCCGACCGTTTCCACGGTCAGGAACGTATCCGCTGCCAGCTTGGATCCAACGGCCAAGCCCAGCAGGATGGTGACGATATTGATCAGCTCGTTCTGAACGGTGTTCGAGAGCCGGTCCACCACCCCGCATTCCTTCATCAGGTTGCCGAACATCAGCATACCGATCAACGGGGTGGCTGACGGCAGCAACAGGAGACACAGGAACAGCACGACGATCGGAAAGACTATCTTTTCCGTTTTGGAAACGGGCCGGAGCTGGCGCATCGTGATGCGGCGTTCCTCCGGCGTGGTCAGGGCACGCATGATGGGAGGCTGGATGATGGGAACCAGCGCCATGTAGGAATACGCCGCCACGGCAATTGAACCCAGCAGGTCCGGCGCCAGCCGGCCGGCCAGGAAGATGGCCGTTGGACCATCCGCACCGCCGATGATCCCGATGGAGGCGGCATCCCGGAGGTCAAATCCGATGGCGGGAATGTAGCGCGATAACGCCAGGGCCCCCAGCAGGGTTCCGAAAATTCCAATCTGGGCGGCACCGCCGAGCAGGGCCGTCTTGGGATTCGCAATCAGCGGGCCGAAATCGGTCATCGCGCCGACGCCCAGGAAAATGAGCAGCGGGAACAACCCGTTCTGCACACCGGCCTGATAGATGATGTAAAGGAAGCCGCCTTCACGGGCAATGCCCGCATACGGGATGTTGGCCAGGATGCAACCGAACCCGATCGGCAGCAACAGCAACGGCTCAAACCGTTTCCGGATCGCCAGGAAAATCAATACCAGGCCGACCCCGATCATGGCCAGATTGCCCCATCCGCCGGCGGCAAGGAATCCCGCCAGCCCGGTGCCCTGCCAGAGGATACGGAACGATTCCGTGATGTTCATCATGGGGGAAAGCCCCTCCTTCACGCTACATCGGTCAGGGAAATCAGAATTTGCCCGGCCTGGACTTGGTCCCCGGCCGATACGTTTATGGCCGCCACCTTGCCGGCCGACGGGGACTTCACTTCCAGTTCCATCTTCATGGCTTCCAGCACCAGCAGGACCCCGTTCAGGTCAACCGGATCGCCGACCTTTACCGGGATGCGTACCACCTTGCCCGGCATCGGCGCATGAACCGGCAGGGTGGCGCCAACGGTTGATGCGGGCTTTACAGCTTCCGCACCGTTTGTTGCCGCCGAAACGCCTTCCACCACGGAGACATCGTAGGGCTTTCCGTTAACCTCGGCCTTGTCACCGTTGATCACCACGGTATAGCTCCGGCCGTTGACCGAAACCGTGTAACCGGCGGCCGCAGCGGCGGGTACGGCAGCCGTGGGCACGCGTTTGCGGACCCCGTTCGGCACAGCCTTGCCCAGCAGGAAATCGATGCCCTTTTTTCCGCAGGAAGCCGTGATGAAGATCGCCTCGTCACCCGGGTTGTTGATCCCTGCCTCCTTGAGCAGGGCGCGGCAGGCGGCCTCCCCCTTGGCGGGATCGGCATCGTTGATCGCCAGCACCTTCCGGGTGGTCGGCTCCAGCTTGAGCTGTTCAGCGGCCTGTTTCACGATGTCGGGGTCCGGCGGCACGGGGGTCCGCCCGAAGTACCCCAGCACCATCTTGCCGTAACCCTTGGCAATTTTTTTCCAGGGACCGAACATCACATTGTTGAAAGCCTGCTGGAAATAGAATTGCGAGACCGGCGTGACTGAGGTGCCGAACCCGCCGCGGCGAACCACTTCGCCCATGGCCTTGATCACCTCGGGATAGCGGTCCAGGATGCCGTTGTCGCGCATCATCTGGGTGTTGGCGGTCAGGGCGCCGCCGGGCATCGGCGAGAAGGGGATGAGCGGTTCGACAGCCTTGGCTTCAGGCGGCATGAAATAATCCTTCATGCATTCCTTGAGAACCGATTCGGCCTCGATGATTTTGTCGATATTCAGGTCCAGGTCGAATTCCGAGCCACGCAACGCATGCCAGAGGCTGATCACGTCCGGCTGGCAGGTCCCGCCGGAAACCGGCGCCATCGACAGGTCGACCTGGTCGGCCCCGCCGTGCAGGGCGGCCAGGTAGCAGGCAATGCCGGTGCCCGCGGTGTCATGCGTATGAAACACGATCCGGGTGCCGGCGGGAAAGCGCCGGCGCGCCCGCTGGATCGTATCGAAGATCGTGGCCGGCGTCGACGTGCCGGAGGCGTCCTTGAAACAGACACTGTCATACGGGATGCCGGCATCCAGGATAACGCGCATCGTACGCTCGTAGAAGTCGGCATCATGCGCGCCCGTACACCCGGGGGGCAGAGCCATCATGGAGATGCAGATCTCGTGCCGGAGCCCGGCATCATGAATGAACTGCCCGCTGTCGACCAGGTTGTCGACGTCATTCAGCGCATCAAAATTGCGGATCGTGGTCATTCCATGCCGCTTGAAAAGCACGGCATGCAGCCGGACGATGTCGCTCGACTGAGAGTCAAGCGCCACGACATTTACGCCCCGCGCCAGGGTCTGTAGATTGGCCGCGGGCCCGGCGGCCCGGCGGAAGGCGTCCATCGCCTCGAACGGATTCTCGTTGCAATAGAACACCGGGGCCTGGAACCGTGCGCCCCCGCCGGCCTCGAAATGCGTGAGTCCCGCTGCCCGCGTCGCCTCGATGGCCGGCAGGTAATCGTTGGTGTAGACGCGCGCACCGTAGACGGACTGGAACCCGTCCCGGAACGCGGTGATCATGGTGTCGATCTTCTTCATGGCTCAAACACTCGTTATTTTGAAGTGGAGGAATTCCGGCGGTGCCGGACGACGGCAATCGCCACCGCGATCTCGGTCGCATCGGAGGGCGAAGGTTCCGGACCGGGCGGCGGTGCCAGCCGGCTGAAATACATGGCGGAAAGGTGCATGACCCCCACCAACAACCCCAGGAAGGCAAAGACGGTTGTCATCCCCACCACCAGCAGAACCAGACCTTCAGCCATAATAATCCTTTGTCTATCCCGCGGAAAAAATTACCCTGTTCCTATTACGGGAATCAACCCGTGCTTGCCAGCAAAAAGGACCGGTCCGGTGAATTTTACCGTACAATGGCACGAACAACTGGATTCCACCAATACCTGGCTGATCGGGGAACTCGCCCGCAACCCCGGCCTGCCTTCCGGTACGGTTATTGCCGCAAGCAGGCAAACCCGGGGCCGGGGCCGGCATCAGCGCGTTTGGATCTCCCCCGCCGGCGAAAACCTCACCTTTTCCCTGTGGCTGAAGGGATCCTTCGAGCCCCAACACCTGCCTTCCGCCTCGATGGCCGTCGCGGTGGCCGTCGCACAACTGCTGGAAACCTGCGGCATGACCCCTACCCTGAAATGGCCGAACGATGTCCTGGTCAACGGCCGCAAGATTTGCGGCATCCTTTCCGAGGGGGTGGCCGGCGGGGTCGTCATCGGCACCGGCCTGAACGTCAACCTCTCCGACACGGCATGTATTGACCAGCCGGCCACGTCGATCCTGATCGAAACCGGGAAACGCCATGAACGCTCCGGTTTGCTGGACCGGTTACTGCAGACCATGTCGGGCCGGCTGGACGCCTGGTCCCGGGCCGGCTTCGCCGGCTTCCGTCAAGCCTGGGAAACCCGGATCCCCTCGCTGGGACAACCCGTTGCCGTGTGCGACGGGGACACCGTACACCGCGGCATCCTGACAGGTTTCGGGGACGACGGAGAGCTCCTCCTGCGCGGGGCGTCCGGCACCATCACCGTCGTATGGGCCGGGGAAATCCCGACAGAACAGAACGTCACGTCGCGCGTATAGCTGAAGAGGCCACCGTAGTGCGGGTGCCCCAATTGTGCCGGCGAGGATCCAATTCCGATGGCGTAATCCGCCGCCGCGCGCTCAGGCAGGCGGGACACACACGGCCATACGGCATGTTGCGCTAACCTGGACGCGGCCGTTCATGGGGTTGCAAGGATAGAGGAAAGGCGACTATCGTCTTCAGGTCCATGGTCTTACTGTGCCAGGTGTTTCTCCGGCACGGAGTCCGCGAATTGTCGCATGCGGCCCGTGAACCCGTCGTAAAAAGCAGAGCCCCATCGCCCTTCCATTGTGTCGGCATGCGCGCGAATCAGTTTGAGAGTCTCCGTCAGCGTTGCCTTTGGATTCGCCAGGGTCCCGTCATTGTAATCGCCGATCTGCTGGAATAGTGCGTGGCCTGCTTCCAGTTGATACAGATGTGCCAACGCGACGTCCTTCGCTTGAAGGAAACGCGTCTCCAGGAGGTGGTGCGTTCTGTCCGGAAGCCCAAGTCCCCCGAGTCTCACAACCGCGTCGTCGCACTGCGCCATCCCGTCCAGTTTCTCCTGGCGGAGGGTAGCGAATGGCTTCACGCTCCTGCCTTCTTCCGGCGCCATGGGGTAGGTGGTGGAATCGAACCGGGTCCCAGCCTTTGCAAACTGGTCGAAGAATATCGTCTTCCCGCCGGGCAGAAGAATGTTTTCCGGGAAGGCGATGGAGGAGTTGGTGAATCCCGCGCCATTGGCGTGGAGAATCTGTCCCACCAGGGGCTCGAAGCGCAGGATCAGTTCCTTCAGTTCCGGACTCCACGGACCGTCAAAATGGGCCTGCCACCAAGCTTCGAGTATGCGATCGAGATCGATCTCGCCGTCGTGAGCAAGCGTCATGACCGTGCGCAGATTCAAATCCAGGAACGGTGAGGCGAAGGCTGAGAGGCCCCTGGAAAACACCTCGGTGCGTGTTGTCACGGCCATGAGCCCGAATGCCTTTGCGTTCATGAAGTGTTTGACAATCCACTTCGGCCAGAGCCCGAGCACTCTGCCCTTGCCGAAGAACTCCCCGGCCGAGTCGAATCCGAGGTAGATTCGGTTGTGCCGGCTCATCTTGTCCAGCCAGGGGGTCGTCGGGAGGAAGAACTGCCAGTCCGAATACGTGCAGTCCGCACCGAGAATCAACTCCGGACATTCCGCCGCCGCAGCGATGATGTTCCCGGTGAGTTCGCGGTTCCCGCCGCCGGTGTGGATGTCGTGCGTCATGAGCTTGCCGTGTCGCCGGCACACGTCGTAAACGGCCTTGGTGGCGCGCCGGACGATGTCCCGGCTCGAGACCGTTTGATGATGGAGATGGGACGGTGTGAAATGAGAGGCCTCGCAATTCCAGCAGAAAAGTCCGTCAATGGCCGGAAACCGGGTCAGGAAATCATCGGCCTCGGCGGCCATGAAGTCGTACCAGACATCCCGGCTGAAGTCAGGCTCATCATGTTCGTTCAGCCAGTCGGGGTGCACTTTTTTGATGGCCCCTAATGCGGCTTCCATACGCCGGTCGACGTGGGTCGGCGGACCTCCCGTAAAACTGCACAGGTTGTACCAGTGCATCACGGTCAATCCCCTATGGTGAGCCCGGCGAATGAACTCATCCAGGAATAGCGCGCCCTCCAATATCCTGTCCTGGTCGCGCACCGCATTGAACTCGGGAAACCGCCGGTACGCGATCGGAAGTGTGTAGGTCGAATAGGAATCGAGTTCGTTCTTCATGAAACTCGACCATAGTGTCGCGCCCGTAAACCCGTATGAGGGCAACCGATCAAGCGCCATCAGTGTTTCTATCTCGTCGAAGGACGTGAGCTCGGCCCAACGATAGGGTACATAGGATTCGCTCGGCTTTTGTTGCTTCGTCATATGTCATCCTTCCAGCCGAACCCTGACCAGGCGCACACCCGAAACCGGGTTGGCGTTCCAGTGTTCCTGGTAGCTTTGCACGTCGTAGACGACAAGGAGCGAGTCGGGGCCCGCCGTCACGATACCGAGATAGTCGCTCGAATCCCAATACCGGATGCACCCTTGCGCGGGCCGCCGGATCTGCTGGTCCGGGGGGACCCCCAGGAATTCCTGGCTCTCCTTTTCCCAGGCGGTGAGATCGAAGTGCGTGCTCCAACACACGCCGGTCCCGATCGGATCGACGATCAAATCCTTGCCCGGCCGACCATACACCATGGCGAGGCCGCCATGGGGGAGCCGTTGGCAGACCGGCCAGACCGATCCCACCTTCCGCTTGGCGCCGGAAGCGTCCGCGAGCAGCAGCGGCTCCGTCCGGGTCCAGGTCTTTCCCTCGTCCGCCGACCACGTGTGATAGAGGAATTCCCCCGTCCGCATCACGGCATAGAGACGCCCGTCCTTCAATTGCACGAGCGTGGTTTCGTTGGCGCCTTCGGCGGTCGATTTCTCGTCATGGGCGATGACCGATAGTTCCTCCCACGTGTGTCCGCGGTCGCGCGACTCCAGAAGCACCACGCAGGCCTTGCCCGCGCCGCCGCGGGACGGCCCGTATCCGACCGCCAGCGCCCGCCCGTCCTCCAGAACCACGCCGCTCGTGAACACCGGACCGCTGACGAGGATTTCGTCGGCGCGCATGTCGTCGCGGCCGTGTAACCTGTTCCAGAGCGGCCACCAATGAAAACTCGGATATCCGTGCAGCATCGAGCTCAGAGCCTGCCGGCCCATCGACGGCGCGTGGACGCGCACAAGGTCCTTGCGCAGGGCTTCGTCCGTGCGTCCCGGAAAACTCCAGGCCCCATAGTACTCGAACGTCCCCGGTTGCTTCGGGTCATCGACGCCGTAGGTGTCGATCTCGAACAGCTCGCCGTCCCTGAAACTACAGGACCAGCATTGCCGCGGCACGTTATCCACCGGTTCGCTCCAGGTGCGACCTTCGTCCACGGAACGAATGCGCATCGCCGGAGAAAAGTTCCCGTCATGGCCGTATTGCATGTACAGCAACAGACTGCCGTCGGTATGGCGGAAGAAGTAGGGGAACCAGCGTTCGCCGTAGCGAACGGAATGAATCGTCACCGGGCGTAAAGGCGCAAATCTCATCGTCGTCTCCCTATATCTGTCCGGAAACCTACCCGAAGGCAGGCGTGAAGGGAACGCCGAACCTCCGGCATGTTTTCAGGGCCACGGACCCGCGGGCGAACCGCGCGGACCACCGCGTCTTCTTCACGCCGTCGGGCAATTCCCAGCCAACACGTTCCAGATAACTCAACCCTTCGTCATATTCCCGTTCGATGGTAAGATCCGTCCACACCATTACGAATACGAATAGTTCCGAGCGGCTTCGACCATGGCCCTGACTTTCTCCGGGGATGTCTCGGTGGGTAACATGTCGCCTGACGCCAGGATGTATCCGCCGCCCGGAGCCCCTTCCGCAAGGCAACGCCGGCAGTCGTCGATGACCTCCTGTAACGTTCCATGGGCCAGCTTGATGGTGCTGACTCCTCCCATGAGCGCCACCCGTTCCCCCACCCGGCGCTTGGCGTCGATGACCTCCACACCTCCGAGCGGATCGAGCGGCTCGATGCAGTCCACGCCGGTATCCGCCATCGCTTCGAGAATGAATCGGCTGTTCCCGCAGACGTGGTGATAGACCAGCGGTCCCTTGCCTTCGATCGCCTGTACAAATCGCTTGATGTAGGGCACGCAGAATTCCCGAAACTGACCGGGCGAAATCACCCCGCCGTACGCATCGCCGATATAGAAGGCATCCACGCCCAGGGCGGTCGCGGCCAGGGCACGCTCAATGGTGACCGCCAGGGCCTTTTCCATCATGGCATGGCAGAAATCCGGCCTGTCCATGAGGTCCATCAATGCCTGCACCTTGCCACGGACCACGGTCAGGTAGTCCAGGGTGAAACTCCCCGGCATGGTGCTTACAAAGAGATCGTCCCCGGCCTCCCGGATGATCTTCTTAAGGGAATCCAGCCTTCCGCTGGCGAGGATTTTTTCGGCGGAAACCACCTCGATTCGGTCGACATCCTCCGGCGTGTGGAGGGTCGGTTCCTCCGGCGGCAAAATGCCTCCGCCGCCTTCGAAATCCACCACGCCGAGCCGTTGGCCGGTCTGGAGATCACGGCCATACCACTTCCCGTCGACCCGGACCACGTCCAGGGGATCCGGGTCCATCCAGACCCGCAGCCCATCGAACCCGTACCGCTTGGCGCATTCGAAGTCGAGTTCATTGGCCAGCGACGGCTGACGGATGCTCTGCAGGATGGTTTCCTCGTAGTCCAATCCCAGCATCCGGATGGCGTGGGGCAGGCAGAGTTGCGGAACCGCCGGAACACGATCCGGCATACCGTTACTCATGGCGATTCTAACGCGTTGCTTGGATTTCATGTCGTCACGTCATAGGGGAGCGGGCGGAATGGCATGTTGCCGAGATGGGGACGGCGACCCCCCGCCGTCTTCCGGAATTAAACGACGCCAGTGCCACCAACGCCCATCTGCTTGCTTGTCTCATGAATCCTCCTTACATGACGGAGTAAATCGTGCCGTAAGGCTTCGGCACGTTCAGCGTCACCTTGCTGCCCGTCTGCGTGATCGTCTCGCCCCCGTGGCCCCCGGTGATGGTAATGGCCGCGAACGGCGTGGGCATCGTGCCGTAGGTGATCAGATCCACCGTATAACCGTTCGCCGTGTCGTAGTTGGACACATCCACGACCAGCTTGGTATCGCTGGTCACCGTCAGCGCGTTCGCCACCGCAATCGGAGACACCCCGGTCGCGCCCAGCGTGAATTTCACCGTGCTGTTCGCCGTATCCGCCGTCAACGCCTTGAGCGCGATGGTGGAATTCTTGCCCTGAACCTCCAGCATGCCTACGCCCGGGTTTCCGACCGTGGTCGTACAGTTGGGCACGGAGAACGTGCCGCTCGCCACGGTTACCGTACCCGTCTGGCCCGCCAGCTTTCCAATGACCATGGTGGTTCCGGGATTCGTGAACACGCCGCCGTTCACCAGGATGGCGCCCCGGTGAATCTCGCAAAAGTTCGGGTCATTTTTGTACGTTCCACCCGTGATGTTGAGATTGCCAAAGCCCCCGGCTTGATAGCCGATCCAGGTATATGCGTTCTTGCTGAGTCCCCCTGAAACGTTCAGGGTCCCGCGCCCGGCAACGCCGATGATTTGAACATCGAGACAATTCAGCAATCCACCCGTAACGTTGACCACGCCGGTTGCGCCTGCAACGACTCCAATACGGCCGCGTTGGTTGGCGTAGAACAGCGTGCTGGTCCCGCCTGCGACGTTGAACTCCGCATACTTACCTGGAGTATTCCCCATCGAAAGAGCGGTGAGGTTGGCGAATCCATTGCTGACCGTCAGCGTTCCATTGTTCAAATAGACATAGCTGACGGATGCGACTGGGGCATCCAGCGTGCCGCCGTCCACCAACACCGTGCCTCGCCCCACACTGTGGCTCGGGATCAACATCTGGCTTCTGACCAGGTTCGTGCCGCCGTAAATCTTCAGTTCGCCTTGGCCCACATAACCCACTTCAACATACCTGGCGGAAAAGACCCCGTTACTGATGATCATCGTGCCCTTCCCCCAGCTACCGATGACGGCGTAGGGTGCGGTGTCCGGTAAGTAGAGTTCGCCGCCTGTCATGATCACCGTGCCCGTGCTGTTCCCGATCTGCCCCTCCACCGACTCGCCCACCGAAAAGCCGGGTAAAGGCCAGTCGCCTGAGCGCACATTGATTCTTCCGCCATTAATGACCAGTCTTCCGGAGGTGCCGGCGCCTTGTCCCACCACCAGCTTGTATGTATCGATGTTCCCGTTGTTGACCGTGAGCAAGCCAACCTTGCCCGCCGTCTTCTCGCCGATGGTGATGTTGCCGCTGCTTGCCCCGCCGACGTACTGGGTCTTCATCGAGTTGGTGAAGTTCACCGTCATGGCCGCCAGGCCGCTGTTCGCCCCGACCGTAATGCTCGTGGCGTTCATGCCAAGATCGAAATCCGCCGCGCCATTGCCCAGCGTCGCCGAGGCGCTGTTGTTCGTGATGGAAATGGCATCGGACCCATCGGGCACACCGTCGCTCCAATTGCCGGCCGTCTCCCAATTGCCGGCCGTCGTCTGCCACGCATTGGGGGCCGCAAATCCAGTTTCCACGCCTGCCAGGAACCATGCCGCAACCGCCACGCCGACGATCATGAACCCGCGATCTTTCATCCAAACCTCCTCGTTGTTTCGCCGCGCCACGAGTAAGACGAGAGCGCCATGAACGGCCATTAGGGTCAGTCCTCGTATTTAGGTATTCAAGAATTCTCCAACGTCTTATTTGTGAGGCCGCACCCCGTGCTTGTCGGGGGAATGGCACTGCGTGCAGCGCGCCACGCGTGTCCCACTGCAAGTATCATCGCGCCGGTCTGGATCTTTGTCTGGCGCACCTCGGCGGCAAGGCGCGTCGTCGGCACGTGACCTGGGCCTGCGATGGCGCAGCCGCCTTCGGCGGTGAAACCCAGATAGGCCCACGTCTCGTAGAGCACGAACCCATCGAACCGTCCGTCGTTGCACACGCGCCGGAATTCGTCCAGCAGGCCGGGGTTTCCCCAGACGTAACGGTTTACGGTAACAGGAATTCCACGCCCCCGGCAGGTTTGGATCATGTCCTGTGCAACCGCGTCCTCATTGAAAACGACCGCGAAGGGCTTGCCGAAAACCCGCAGCATGGCTTCATCCATGAGTCCTTCCGTCACCCAGTGTTTCCACTCAAATTCGATGTTGGCGGGGTACGCCAGGCGCCGGGAGTTCGGACGTTCTGCGGCAGGTCGGAACCAGTCCACATTAAGGTTTACGCGCATGCGCCGGTTGCGCGATGCGATCAGGGCCTTGGCCCGCCTCAGAAACTCCGTGTAAGCGTCGCTCCGCACCCGGGCGATGTCCGCCAGAAGATCGCGACCACCCGCGGGAATGCGCGCCAGAACGGCTGGATTGAACCCGTAATCGCCGGGCGTATCCGTGTGCGTGGAATGGTTCTCCTCGCGGAACTCGATGCCGTCCACGCCGGCGTCCAGCATTTCCCTGATACATGCCAGCCAGTACGCCTGAACTTCGGGTTCGGTTTCGCACAGTGCGCCGGGCAGGTAAGCGTTGCGGCCGCGAGCGAACGCTACGATCCCGCGTACCTTCTTCTGTCCCGGCACGAAGTGGGCGTTGGAACCCTTCTTTTCACGATCGTCCGAAGCCGCGTTCGGAAGGTCAAGCGTCACGGCTTCCGGACCGCGCCCCGTGTCGAAGCAAAGCCCGCCTTCCCGAAAATCCTCCCACTCGGGGAACCAGATAGCCGTGCCCGTGGCGTAAACGCCCGGCACACTCTGTCCGTTGGCGTCAAATGCGCTCAGGATACGGTCCCAGGCATTCTCAAAGTCGCCCGGTCCATCGATGAAGTCCGTGGTCACCAGGAAGTATCGGTCCCGCAGATCGAGACCCGAAAGGGTCAGCACGCGCACGGGATCGTCTTGGCGCGTGAGCACATTGCCGTAAATGTCGCGGACCTCGCTTGCCGAAGGTTCGACGGTTTCCGCGAAGGCGAAGCGGACCGGCTGGCGCACGTAGCGGTAATTGTGGTCGCTGGTCCAGATCTGGAGGTGTTCGGCGGTGATCCGCGTCGGCGTGGCATCCTTCTTCGTGAGGCGCAGGGTGTGGATGGGCACGGTTAGCACATCGGGGTGCAAATCGTCGGTCCGGCGTTGGATGCGCAGATGGGGATGCTTGGCGACGAAGGGGTCCATCCACGCGAGCGAACCGCCAATGTGAGGCAAGCGGCCCCATTGAGCCGCCTGGGGTGAGCCCTCGGCGAACAACATGCTGGGTCCGGTCTCGTATGGCTTGTAATAGGCGTACAACTCCATTCCATGGCGGTGGGCCGCTTCGGTCGCGACGCGCAATGGGTTCCCCAGCGTCTTCTGCGTTCGGGCGTAGGAGCCCCACTGGTTTTGATCGAAGCTGATGCTGGGGTCATCGTCGATGCCATCGGGCAGGAGGCACCCACCGTGGCCATCGCCGTAGTAGCCCCAGATCACACGACCGATCCCCTGTTCGGCCAGCGTCGCCATCATGGCGTCGAGGTGTGACGGCGTCAGAGGAAATGCGCACGAGAGCGCGTCGTCGGGAAAATCGACGAGTGTTTCGAGCACAAAGGGTTGCTTCATTTCTCTCCTGTCGCTCATTCGGGTGGACCGCGGAAATCCGCCCCATTTCCGAAAATCCCTGCACGCTAAGATTCGTCAAGAGCGAAGGACGGTACGCCATCCGCTGGTTCGTTCGCTGACGACCCCGTCTTCACCGACAATGACCCTTCACGTCTTCCAAGGAATGCTAGACCGGACAGGAAGGAACGCGAACGTCAAACGGGTGGTTTTTTTTCAAGGCCGCGAACCGCGTGTCCAAACGCGAAGGAATACGGGCAAGATGCCTGCATCTTGCCCGTGGAGGCCGCCGCTCAACTCCATCATTGGTAAGCCTGGATGAACGACGCTCAGTCCGGGCAGCTCTCTGGAATCAGCTTGAGGCCGACGATCTTCCGCAACGTCGGAAGCGCGCCCGTGTCGAAATAGCGGATGGCGGCGTTGGCGACTATTCCGGCGATCCGTTCGATGGGAGCCGGATAGTGAGCCGGCAGGGGACAGACGCCGATGTCCGGCTCCGTGGTCAGCAGTCCGATGAACTCGACCTGACCGGCCGCCCCGCTCGCATATCGCGTAATGGCCGTCTGAATCATGCCCACCGGAATGGGCGCCATAACCAGGATGCCGTGACGCCCCGTTATTGACGCCGCGAAATGGCGGGCGGCGGTCGCCATCGCGCTCAGTTCGAGCGGCATCAACACCACCTGCGCGTCGACGGGTTGACGCGGCCATTCGGCGCAGGCGGACCGAAACACGTCCGTCATGAACGGAATGGCGGGCGCCGCGCACCGGGCGGCCACGAAACTGACTCTGGCGAACCCGCGCCGCAGGAGCCGATGCGTCGCGTGCCGCATCATCCCTTCATGATCGCAACGGACGAACGGCAACGACACCTCGGGCGCGGGTTGGCCGACAATCAGACAGGGCTTTCGGGAGCGCTCGAACAAGCGTTGCCGCTTCGGGGACAACGAACACAGCACGAACAACTCCTCGCCAGGACCGGAACGGCGAAGAATCGCGGGCCAACGCGCGTCGCTGTACCGTTCGAGTTTCACATGCGCGCCATGCAGGTACAGGCGTTCTTCCAGCATCGCGACCCAGTTCAGATGGGAAAGCGTGTAGGGGTAGTCGTGGGCGCTATAGAGCATGCGGATGAGTCGGGGATGGCCGGCGGATCGTCGGGCAACGGCACGAGCGGCGGGATTAAGCCGGACGCCCCGGCCGGGCACGATCGTCACCAACCCCTCGCGGCGCAGGTTGGACAACGCCTCGTCCAGCGTCGTACGTCCGACACCGAGTTCTTTGCTCCAGCCCCGCGTTGCCGGCAGCGGGTCTCGCAATTCGCCCCGCTGAATGCTCTCACGCAGGTAGTCCGCCAGTTGTTCCGCCCTGAACCGCATAAAGGTCATCGGTCTCTCCCCGCCTCTGGGTCAACCAGGTTTTAGGGTTTTAGGGTCAGTCCACGTATTTAGGTGTTCAAGCATTCTCCAACGTCTTTCGTAAGCGCAGGACCGCTGGATCTTTGCTCTCCGATATCTGTCGGACGTACTTCCCTATATTGACGGTCACTCCCATCTGAAGCCGTTCGGCGATCCACCGGTGGCTCACCATCGCATCTCGATGTACCCGCCACGCCAGCAATGCCTTCTCCTTCGCCCCCCGCTTAAGAACCTGGAGATCCTCGTTCTTGATTCCTAGACGCCTCATTCCCTGGCAAACCAGTCGCTCCGCCTCCACCTCCCCGTGCCGCACCGTTTCTGCTCCGGTATAAGACGCTCGCTCCCCGTCGGCCATCGCATCGCTTAATTTCTCGATCAGATCCGCTTCAAATGTCTCCGTCCCCACGCACCAGCCGTGTCGGATCGGCTTCCACAGTGCCTCATAGATTTTCTTGCCATTCTTTGTCCTCAATTCCTCCACTCGTCCCTGCAAGGAGGCGGCATACGCGACTCGTCCCTTGGAGTCATCCCTCAGCCCCAGGTTCCCCAACACACGCCCTACCTCCAAACACGTCGGCCGTCCTGTCTTCTGTAAATAGTATATATAACTGCTCCATGGATAATCCGCGAGAACCGGAAACTCCCGATTCAAGACGCCTGCCCGCGCCGGATTCAGGTGAATGTATGTCGCGACGGTCTCGAAGTAACTCCCTCTTTCCGGCTCAACCAACTGCGCTTTATACCGCCCCTGGAAAAGGTGCCCCCTGAGACCGTGTCGCACGTTGTATGTTTGGGTGTAGGCACCCATGAACCACTTCATCCCCGCCACCAGATTTGGTTCCGGCGTCTCCACTAACGCATGGAAATGGTTCTTCATCAAACAGTACGCATGTACCACCCAGCCGCACCGTCTGCAACATTCCCCAAGCCCCGTGAGAAACAGACCATAATCAAGGGTGTCGGAGAACACCTCCTCCCCATGATCTCCACGATTCATCAAGTGGTATACCGCCCCGCCAAATTCAATTCTGGGTCTTCTCGCCATGCCTTACGCCTATATCACATCACCAAATACCTGTCCAATACCTTAATACGTGGACTGACCCTAATGGCAGACTTTTCCCACAGGCTGCTAATGGCCCGACCATCCATGAACTTTCACTTTCGAGAATATGGGAAATTCCGTGTTCTTTGAAATTCAAGCCACTTTTTACAATTTTCAGGTACGAATGCCTGACCTACAACGCCAGCGTGACGTCCTACACAGCTTTAGGTGCCTGTCCCTAATTCTCTGTCCCTAATTCTCTCGATTCTCTCTTATGATTGTCGGTTTTCCCATGATTATCCATGGGATTATTCTTGCGATTTAATATGTATATGGATCGATTCTTGCTTCTTTGTGGTTTGTTATGGCCAAGACAATGAAGAGGCGGATAAAACACGATTCTGGTAATATCGCGGGATGGGTACTTTGTGCGTGTCTGGCCACTTTTGTAATTATCGTTCTTTCGGTAACGTTTGTCCGGAATCGGACAACGAGCGGGGTCGTGTCGTCACCGATTCATAAAACGCCGCCAGTCTTAACATTGGCGCCCCCTCCCGCGAAACAGGCGTCTGCCCACTTGAAAACACCCACGAACAGCATGGGTACAGTCATTTCCGAGCCGGAACAAAAGGCGACGAGTCGCAGGTCCAGAACCGATCGGAAACCCTTCGCTTCTTTAAGCGAACCACGGCCTGAACCTATTCGTGAATTGCCGGCGGCGCGCATCCTGGAGGTCCGGGATCTGCCGGCCGGGCGGGATTCGGTCATCCGGCGGATCAAACTCGTATCCGCTGACCTCAAGTATTCGCCGGTCCGCGTCGAAGAAACCCTGCGCATTGACCCGGTCACCAAAGAAGAAATCCTGATGTCCTCCCGGGCGATGGCCGCTGGGCATATTATTGTCCAACTCAATCATGGAATCCAGGAACCGGAACTCCATGCCTGGGTTGGAGCGAATGGTGGACGGATCCAGACACGCCTGGACGATCAGGGAACGTATCTCCTTGCCTTCGATGACCCGGCACTGGATACGGTGCCGGACGCCATTCGTTCGAGTCAGGACCACCCGGTTGTATTCCGCTTCGCCGAGCCGGATTTCCTCGTTTCGATCGACCAGACCATCCCGGATGACCCCCGCTTTGACGAACTCTGGGGATTGAACAATACCGGTCAGCTTGGGGGCACGGAAGATGCCGATCTCGATGCGCCTGAAGCCTGGGACACGACGGTCGGGAATAATGTCGTCGTGGCGGTTGTTGACACTGGGGTGGACTACTCGCATGAGGATCTGGTTGGCAATATCTGGACCAATCCCGGCGAGATCCCGGCAAACGGCATCGACGACGACGGGAACGGTTACATCGATGACCTGCATGGCATCGATGCGTACAACGCCGATGCGGATCCCTCGGACGATCACGGGCATGGAACCCACGTCTCGGGAACCATCGCGGGGAAGGGAAACAACGGCATTGGGATTGCCGGTGTCTGCTGGCAGGCGCGGATCATGGGAGTCAAGTTCCTCTCCGCGGGCGGATACGGGTACACCAGCGGCGCCATCGAATGCATCCGCTACGCCGCCCGGATGGGGGCCAGGGTCATGAACAACAGTTGGGGTGGCGGCGGCTATTCCCAAGCCTTGTCCGATGCCATCGAAAACGCCAACCAGTCGAATTCCCTTTTCTGCGCGGCAGCCGGCAACAGCGGGTCCGACAACGATGCCTCTCCGCACTACCCGTCGTCCTACACCAACGCCAATATCATCGCCGTGGCGGCGTCAACCCGCACCGACAGCCTCGCCAGTTTCTCGTGTTACGGCGCCGCGTCCGTGGATCTGGCGGCGCCGGGAAGCTCCATCCTGAGCGCTCTACCGGGCAACGGCTATGCGTCCTGGAGCGGAACCTCCATGGCGACTCCGCATTGCTCCGGAGTCGCCGCCCTGCTCCTTTCGCGGAATCCGGCGCTCTCCGTCACGGAATTGAAACGCATCATCCTGGAGAATACCGATCCGGTCGGGAGCTTCGCCGGAAAAACCGTGACCGGAGGAAGGCTCAACCTTCTCCAGGCGCTCAACCACGTCTTTGGCGTCTGCTTCGACAAGCCGGAATATTTCTCCGATTCCCGGGCTGTCCTGACCCTGATCGACCCCCAATTCGCCGGGGATCCGACGCATGACATCCAGCTTACCACCAGCGATGGCGACGTGGAAACGCTGACCTTGCATGCCCAGGATCCTGGCGGCTATGTCTTCACCAACGGCATTTTCGTTGGGTTTGGGGCCGCCATTATCGGCAACGGCAACCTGGAAGGGATGCACGGTACCCTGCTCCGGGCATCCTATGCCGATCCCTCCGGCGGCGGATCGATCGAAGCAACCGCGCGGGTCGTGCTGGGACTCGACATCCGGATCCTCACGCCGCCTTCTCCGGTGCCGTTTAGTTCGACCAACATCGCCGTATCCGGCATCAATAACGGAAACGTCAACGTTTCCATGATCGTATCCAATGACGCCACCGGGGATGCGCACGCCTTTACGGCAACCAATTCCTGGACTGCCCCGGCGGTTACGTTGTCCGACGCGCAGGGCATCAATACGATCCATGTCTTCGGAATCAACGCGTACGGGTTTGCGGACCATGAGTCGGTTGTCATAACCCGCTACGGCCCTTCTTCCAATACCAATTATGTTTCCACGGCTGGAACCCATCTTTGGCCCTATTCATCCTGGGCAACGGCCGCCACGAACATCAACGCCGCACTGGGGGCCGCTTCCACCGGAAACGTCATCCTGGTCGACGATGGAACCTACGACACGGAAACCGTGGAACTGAACCGGCCCATGACCCTGAAAAGCCTTCGTGGGCCCCTCGCGGCGCGGATCGACGGAAAGGATGTCCGGCGATGTCTCGCCATCACCGCGGCGGCGCTCGCGGATGGATTCACCCTGGTTCATGGCGCGGCGCCCCACGGCGGGGGAGCCTACCTTTCCGACGGTGAAATCCGTAACAGCCTCGTCCATTCCAACACGGCAAGCGATTACGGGGGCGGCATTTATTTCGCGCAGGACGGCCTGGCATCGCAATGCGCGATCGGCAACAACACCGCGTATGGGGGAGGCGGAATCGAATTCGATGGCGGGGGAACGGCCTCCGCCTGCGAGATCCTGGAGAACACCGCTTTATATTACGGGGGCGGCGCCGACTGTTGGGGCGGTGGAACATTGACCAACTGCCTGATCCGGGATAACCGGAGCGGGGGATATGGCGGTGGCGTCGAATGTTGGGAAGGTGGAACCCTGTACGGCTCGACGATGATCGGAAATCACGCCGATTACGATGGCGGGGGCGTGGAATCTTTCTACTGGAACCGTGGAGCGGTCGTTTATAACTCCCTGATCGCCGGCAATTCGGCGGGCCGCTATGGGGGAGGCGCCGATCTCTGGGGAGGCGGCGTTTTCTGGAACTGCACGATCATCGGGAACACCGCCGGCATGGGCGGCGGCGTTTACTGTCTCGATGCCGCCGACATCCGGAATTCCATCATCTACTACAACCAGGCGGCCGTCGGCGACAACATCCTGAACCACGGACAAACCGGACACGTCTACGTCTCCACCTGCGCCCTACCATTGCAGGCCGGAGCCGGCAATATTGCCAGTCCGCCGTTGGTATCCGGATTACAGGATGCTCACCTGCTGGCCGGATCTCCCTGCATCGATTCCGGAAACAACGCCTTTGCCGACGGGACCGATATCGATGAAACCGCCCGGATCGTCAACGGCGTCGTCGACAGGGGATGTGACGAGTTCGTCGGCAATGATGCTACCGGCCCCCTCACGGTATCCATACAGGCGGATTCCACGAATGTTTCCCCAGGTTACGCGACCGAATTCAACGCCTTCATCACCGGCAGACCTTCCCATTTTGTATGGGATTTTGCCGGGGGCCCACCGATTACAAATCTGGCGCAGATTTCCCTGTCATGGCCGGCGCCGGGCAGTTACCCGGTCATCCTGACCGCCTATAATACGGATTTCCCCGCCGGAGCGGCTGCGACCGTCACGGTACGGGTGTCGTCCAGCCCCCTCTATGTCTCGCCGGCGGGCGGGCATGTGCCCCCATTCGGTTCCTGGGCCACGGCGGCCACCAACCTTCAATCCGCCATCGATGCCGCTCAACAAGGCGGAACCATCCTGGTGACCAACGGAACGTACGATACCGGCGGATACGCGCAGGGTTCCCTCGTCTCGCGTATCGGCATGTATAAACCCCTGCTGGTCCGTTCCATCAACGGGCCTGCATGGACCTTCATCCGCGGGAACGGCCCCCTGGGACCCTCCGCGGTCCGGTGCGCATACCTCGTGAAAGGGGCCGTGTTGTCCGGCTTCACGTTGACCAATGGACACACCGTGGCCACGGGAGATGACCGGGAGGTGTATGGAGGGGGCGCCTACCTGGACGGTGGCGGGACCCTTTCCAACTGCGTCGTACGATCCTGTCAAGCGGACGAGCGCGGAGGGGGCGTTTATCTTCGTTTTGCCGGAACCCTGGTCAATTGCCTGATCGTGGCCAATCAGACCGCATACTATGGCGGAGGGATCTTCATGGAGGAGGGAGGTTTCCTGCAACATTGCACCGTCTCGGGAAACACCGCCACCTATAACGGAGGAGGTCTCTACGCTTGGAACGGCGGCCATGTCCACAATTCCATCGTGTATTTCAATACCGCGCTGTACGACCCGAATATCCGGGCGAACGGAGCCGGGTCCCTTTTCGAGCAGGTATGCACCACGCCGACCAACGGATTGCCCGGAGGAACCGGATGCATCGCATCCCCCCCGATGTTCGTCGACACGAACGCTCCCGATTATCGCCTGCTCCCGGGATCTCCCGGTGTCGATACCGCCACCAACGGGACCGGCATCGCGGCCGACCTTGACGGGCGCCCCCGGCCGCTCGACGGCGACCTGGATGGAATCTCCACCCCGGACATGGGGGCCTACGAGTTCCTCCACGTTTCCCTGGACACGGATGGAGACGGAATACCCGATGCATGGGAAATGACCCATGGCCTCAACCGGCTGGTCAATGATGCCGCCGGCGATCCCGACGGCGACGGGTTGAACAACCTGCAGGAATACCTGTATTCCACCAACCCCCACGTCGGCGACACCGATGGCGACAACTACCCGGATCCGATCGAAGTCCTTTCCGGAAGCAACCCGCTGGACCCGGCCGTCATCCCCGCCGTCAACCTCACGATTACGTCCCCCACCGCGGCCTCCACCTTCACCACCACCAATTCATCCGTGGACCTGGCGGGTACCCTGGCCGCCCATGCGGCGGTAACCAACCTGTCCATCGTGAACAACCGTCACATCGCTTCCGACATCTGCCCGGTGGCGGCGGACTGGAGCTTTGTCGGCATGCCGCTTTACAGCGGGAATAACGCGATAACGATCACTGCCCAGGATGTCGCGGGACGTCAACTCGGCGATACCATCACCATTACCCGCTCCCTGGATGCGCGTTACAACGACCTGTTGTTTTCCGGGGCGCTGGTCCAGGAAATCACGTTCCCCGACAACCTGGTTCCCGGCAGTTCGGTCACGGTCCAGTGGAAGGCGCTTTCCTATGTTCCGCTCCGGGGCCGCCTGGGAACCGGGTCGAAGACCCAGGGGTGGTACCTCTTCAAGAACGCTACGTATGCCGGTTCACAGGTCAGCCCCTGGAACATTGCCGGCCGGAACGCCATGGTCTATTCCTACCAGTGTGCCTTCGTGGTTCCCACCAATGCCGGCGATCTCAGCATCTGGTTCAACCACGCCCAGATGGATGGGACCCTGTACATGTCTGCGGTCGTCCCGGATGGAGTCGATCCGCGACCCGATCCCGTCCAGAGCAAACTCATCACCCGGACGATCGTGGGCGGAGGCTCCAACGCCAACCCCGTGTCGGATGCCAGCTTCACGGATATGGACAATCCCTTTGAATCCAGCCAGCAGGCCCTGATGCGGTCCGGTGGAACCATCACGGCCATTGATGTTCCCCTCGGGAACTGGCCGGTCGGAGACACCATCGCCTGCGAATGGACCGTGCTGAGTTATGCTCCCATCTATTCAAAGCTGTTCCTCCTGAATCTTGCCGACAAACGCGTGCTCCTCCAGGCAACCGGAACCCTGGTCCGGAGCCAGTACAGTAGCTGGCATATCGGCAGCACCTACGCGATCGAATACACCTTCCGGACCCAGCTCACCGTGCCGGACGAAGCCGGCGTCCAACAGATCTATTTCCTGGACATGCAACAGGGACTCGCCGACGCGTCCTGGATGGCCGGCAACATTCCCGCCGGCGTCGACCCGGCGCCGGCATTGTTCAACGGGATGTATGGCCGATTTATCGAACGAACGATCGTACCCTGAGCGAAACATGACAACCAAACAGAGCCTTTCATTCGCCGGATTATCCCTGGCGATCGCCGCCACCGGCTGGTTGATCGCTACGGTTCCCGGCGCCTCCCCGGGGACCCGGACGGAAACGCACCGACAACCGATCAGACCCGATCCGCCGTCCATTCCCGCGAGCCTTCCGGACCGAACCGCCCCCGTCACTCCGGCGGCCGGCGATTCGCCCCAATCGCCCGATCCCACGTTCCTCCCCGAACCAGGGCTCGACCCGATGACCTTCCTGTCAGAACCGTTGAACTGTGGCGATCCCGCAATCGAGATCGAGGCGATGCGCCGGCTTATCCAGGCCGGCGATCCGCGATCGCTTGCCCGGGTTCTTGGAAAAATGCTCACCCTGGACCCGTCCAGTGAACGGACCCAACCATACCTGTCCGTCTTCGCGGAATGTCGGAATCCATCCGTCCCGCAATGGCTGGTCGCCGCCTTGAATGCGGTCGGGCCCGGACCGCTCCGGCAACAGGCGGCCTGGTTGCTGAGTATACTGAGCGGACCCGAGACCACGCTTTCGCTTAGTCTCGCGATCGAAGAAGCATCCCGTGAAGCGCTCCCGTATGAAACCGAACTCGCCTTGATGGTCTATCGAACGGATATTTCCGAAGTCCAGGCCCTGATGGATGTCTTCGATCACACCACCGTGCCCGAACTGAAGGTATCGGCGGCGTTTGCCATGGCCGGAATCGGAACCGCCGAAGCCTGCGATTTTCTGGTCGGAGTTTCCCTGCGCAACGATCCATCCGCCGGGTTGGCTCTGGCCGTTATTCCCCTGATACGGTCCGCGTTTGCGCAGGAATCCCTCCTGCACGCGGCCCTCGACATCAACCTTCCCCCACCGACCCGCGTGGCGGCTGTTTCCGCGCTCCAGACCCATACGGGCGTCCGCGTCGACACCGCGCTGTCCAACATGGCGGTTTCCGCGGATCATCCCGATTTGCTGCGGGCGGTTGAAACGACCCTCGCCGCGCATTCCACAACCGGAGAAACAGGGGAAAATTCCGGCGCCGTCGTTATGGGAAGACATGAATTATGTTTCTGATTCACTGGTGTCCCATGGGGGCGCCATGGCTGGGCGATTTTGGCAATAGGCATCGAATTGAATTTCTTCGGGAAGGAGACCGGTCATGCAAAAGGCTGTAACGATTACTATCACCCTGCTCGTCATGGCAACCACATTTCTCGGTACGGGATGCGCGACGGGTCTCGTCATGAATCCCGACCTGAGCGAACTTGCCTATGATCGGAATGGAGTCCTCCAATACCGCGGTCAACGGGTGGAGGGAATAAAACTCGCATTGCCCTGGTATGAAGAAATGTGGCCGGACAATCCTCCGGAATGGGGATTCGCCATCGTTACCATGGGTCTTACGGCAGCGGTTGCTGGAAGCGGCGGCGGTGGAGACGGCCAGCCTGCTTCCTCGACCACCGACGAGCCGATCACCGTCGCAACGAGCCCCGTTTCCGCCCCCTCATCGGGAAACGATGACGCATCGGAAGAAGTCATCACGGTAACCACTGGCGGCGATTCGGGGGGAGGAGGAGGTGGTGGTGGCAGTCCGGCGCCACCCTCCGGTGGCGGTGATGAACTGCCTTTTTAACCCGGCGGTTGCATGGTCGAATATCACCCGGTCGACAGGCTCGCCTGTAGAGATATCGACCATCCGATCCAAGAAGCGCATAGGCAGCCGGTCACGGCTCGATTCCGGTAATGACCTCGTTAAGCTGGATGTTCATGAAGAAATGGTGGTGGGGCAAGGATTCGAACCTTGGTAGGCATTGCCAGCAGATTTACAGTCTGCCCTCGTTGGCCACTTGAGTACCCCACCCAAAAGCAGGCGAAGTATGCCGCAGGGGGTCCGGTAGGGGCAAGAAAAAATGGATACGCCCGGGCGGCACGCGGGCCGGTTCAACCCCGGAAACCAACCGATCCAGCTTGCGTCTTGACTCCGGACACCCCAACGTATATCCATATTTGTCGCAACCGGTTTGCGGGCTGAACCATATAGCACGGGTTTCGCCGTACGTTCCAGACCGGGATCACACGATATATGGAGTGGCAGGGATGTTGCCTTGAAAACACTTATTCACACTGGTTTGTGCCGGTACGGCCTCTCCCAACCACCTGAACCATCAATTTTCCGCCTGTTCCTCTGTATTGCCGGGAGTTCGTGTGCATAAATCATACTTGAAACCGGTTTTCGTTTTCTCCGGGATCGGCACCCAATGGCCCGGCATGGGAACGGATCTGCTGGAATCTGAACCGTCTTTCCTTAAAGGGGTCACGGCTTTCGACGCGGCATTCACCGCGTTGTCGGGCACCTCGCCGCTCGCCATGATACGCGATCAGACGGATACGGCTGAAGCATCCCGTGGGCATCCCTGCGTGCTCGCGGTGGAAATCGGCCTGTTCCACCTGCTTCATGAACGAGGCGTCGAACCGGCCGCCATCATGGGACACAGCGGCGGCGAGGTTGCCGCCGCCTATGCGGCGGGTATCCTGACGATGAAAGATGCCGCCACGGTGGCATGCGGCCATGCCCGCATTCTCGAACGCGTGGCCGGCCAGGGCGCCATGGCCCACGTGTCGCTCTCCCCCGGGAACCTGAAACCCTTTCTCGATGCCTATCCCGAGATTACCATTGCGGTGGTCAACAGCTCCCAGGCGGTTGTCATCTCCGGTCCCACCGCCTCGATCCAGGCCATCATCCGGCAGATAACCGATTCAACCGGCGTGTTCTGCCGGCTGCTGAAAATCGATTCCCCGCTGCACACCCCCGCAGTCGAACCGTTCCTCAACGATTTCGAACAGTCCCTGAAACGAATCGTCCCCTCCTCGCCAGCCCGGCCGGTCTACTCATCACTGCGCGGGGGCCCCGCGAAACCGGGAGATTTCAACGCCGCCTACTGGCGCGCCCATATCCGCCAGCCGGTGGCATTCGCGGCGGCCGTGGAGTCGGCCCTTTCCGGCGGGGCCGGCATCTTCCTGGAAATCGCTCCGCACGCCGTACTCCAGGACGCGATCATGGATGGCGCACGCGCTTCGCAACGGACGGTTCATACCGCCGCACTCATGCGTCGCAACGAACCATCAGCCCCGCTCATCGCCGAAGCATTGTCCGTGCTGGAACCCGGTCCGGCCATTCCCCGTACCACAAAACATCCCGCCGACCCGACCCCGGCCATCCCGTCACACCTCCGCGAAGCCGGCGCCGACAAACCGGCGGCGATGATCTCCCGCCTGATTTCCGATTGCCTAATCGAACTGTCCGGGGGAACCATCACGCCGACGGAACACCAGGCTTTCGTGGTCATGGGCGTCACCTCCCTCCTTGCCGTCAAGCTTCGGAACGCGATCTGTGCCCGCCTGGGAGTGAACCTCCCCTCCACCGTGGTTTACAATTACCCGACCATCGCCCTGCTGGCCGGTTATGTCCGCTCGCAGCTCGATCCGGAACCCGCTACACCGGCCGTCACAGCCGGAACACCCCACGCCATCCCCCGCAAGGAACCCCTGGCCATCGTGGGAGTCGCCTGCCGGCTTCCCGGCGGCGCACACGATCCCGAATCCCTCTGGAAACTGCTCCGCAACGGCGTCGACGCCGTCATCCGGGTTCCTCCCGAACGGTGGGATGCCGACCGCTATTACGATCCCGATCCCGATGCGCCCGGCATGAGCCGGACCCGGGAAGGCGGCTTCCTGACCTGCCCGATCGACCAGTTCGACGCGCCCTTCTTCGGCATTTCAGCCCGCGAAGCACGCCAGCTTGATCCCCAGCAGCGCCTGCTCCTTGAAGTCATGTGGGAGGCGTTCGAGCGCGCCGGCCTGGATATCACCACGCTCCGGAACACCCGGACCGGCGTCTTCATCGGCATGTCGAGCATCGACTATTCCCACGCCCACCGCGACAGCTACCGCCGTGACCTCATCGACGCGTATTCCCTCACGGGAACCACCTTCTCCGGTGCGGCCGGACGGCTGTCCTACCTCTATGATTTCCATGGCCCCTGTTTCACCGTCGACACCGCCTGCTCATCCTCCCTGGTGGCGCTGCACTGCGCCTGCCGCAGCCTCCGCGAAGGCGAATCGGACACCGCGGTCGTGGGCGGCGTCAACCTGATGCTGATTCCCGACCTGCATGTGGCCTTCACCAAGCTCGGCGCCGTAAGCCCCGACGGACGCAGCAAGGCTTTCGACGACGGCGCCGACGGATACGGCCGCGGCGAAGGTTGCGTGATGCTGGTGCTCAAGCGCCTGTCCGACGCCGAACGCAACGGCGACCCGATCCTGGCGCTGATCCGCGGCACCGCCATCAACCAGGACGGCAAGAGCAACGGTCTCACCGCTCCCAACGGGCTCGCCCAACAGCGCGTCATCGCGGATGCCCTCGCGGATGCCGGGCTGGCCCCCGGCGATGTTTCCTACGTGGAAGGACACGGCACGGGAACCGCGCTCGGCGACTCGATCGAGATCCAGTCGCTCGCGGAGGCGTATACCCCCGGCCGTTCCTCCGACAATCCCCTGATGATCGGCTCGGTCAAGGCGAACATCGGACACCTCGAACCGGCGGCGGCCGTCACCGGCATTGCCAAGATCATCGGCGCCATGCAGCATCGCGGGCTCCCGGCAAACATCCACGTCAAGACGCCGAACACCCGCTTTGACTGGGCGCGGTATCCGATCATCGCACCGACCGCCTTCACACCCTGGAATCCCCCCACCGGCATCCGGCGCGCCGGTATCAGCGCCTTCGGCTTCAGCGGAACCAACGGCCATGCCATCCTTGAGGAATATGTGCCGCCCGCCGATCCGCCGGTCCCAACGGCCCCTCCGCCGGCCTTCCTGCTTCCCCTCTCGGCCAAGTCACCGGACTCGCTCGACGCCCTGCGGAAACATTATACCGACAGCCTGGAGCGCCTTACGGACCAGGACCTGACATCATTCAATTTCACCGCGCTCACCGGACGAACCCACCACCGGTGGCGGATGGCCGTTTCAGGCGCCGACCGCCACAGCCTCGCCGAGGCGTTGAAACGCGCACCATTGCCCCCCGAACCCTCGGTACCACCCCGAATCGCCATGGTGTTCACCGGCCAGGGGTCCCAGTATCCCAACATGGGCAGGGAACTCTACGAACGCTTCCCGGTGTTTACCCGGGCACTTGACGAATGTGCCGGCATCCTCCGCCAACACGGTGTCGATCTGCTTCGCCTGCTGTACGGGGGCTGCAGCGCCGACGAACTGGAACAGACGGTCAACGCCCAGCCGGTCATCGCCTCAGTCGAATATGCCTTGTGGAAGCTCTGGGGGTCATGGGGCGTTAAACCGGATGTGGTCGCCGGTCACAGCATCGGGGAATATCCCGCGGCGGTGGCGGCAGGCATGTTGACGGTGGCGGACATGCTGGCCTTGGTGGTGGCACGGGCCCGGGCCATGGGCCGCATGCCGTCGAATGGCTCCATGGCGGCGGTGTTTGCCCCGGAAGCAACCGTCCGCGCCGCGCTCACCGGGCATGATGGCGTGGTCATCGCCGCCGTCAATGCGCCGGAATCAGTCACACTTTCCGGCATCACGGAAGCGGTGCAGGCCGTTTGTGACGCCCTGGCGAAAACCGGCGTGAAAAGCAAGGCCCTGCAGGTTTCACATGCCTTCCATTCGCCGCTCATGCGCGAAGCGGCGGAATCGTTTGGAACCGCGCTGGCCGGCATCACCTTCACCCCGCCTTCAGGCACGGTGTTCGTGTCGACGGTAACCGGCCGCGCGGAAACACAAGCGGTCACAACACCGGCATACTGGGTCAACCAGATCCTGCAACCGGTACGTTTTGCCGACGCCGTCGCGCATATCGCCGGCATTTGCCCGGTCGTCCTCGAAGCGGGTGGAACCGCCGCGTTGTCGGGTTTGATCCGGCAATCAGCCGCGGAAAACATCCTGGCCGTTTCCTCGCTTTCACCGAAAGCCGGGGCCGGATCCACGATGTTCGAGGCGGCGGCACGCCTGTATGCGGCCGGCATCGACCTGGACGGCGCCGGAATCTACCAACCCTTTCCCTGCCGGAAAATCGAACTTCCAACCTATCCATTCGACCGGAAAAGCTACTGGATGCCGGTCCACAATGAACCCCCAACCGGTTCGGCCAACACGCATCCGGTGCTGGGCCTGCGGCTGGACAGCCCCGCCCTCAACGGCGCGGTGGTGTTTGAATCCGTCTTCGATGACAAGGGCCCGGCGTTCCTGCACGAGCACATCATCTATGGCAAGCCCATCAGCCCGGCTGCCGGACACCTGGCGATGCTGTTTGCCGCAATCCGCGAGCTGTGGGGCAGCCCGGTCTCGGAATTGCGGAATATCGATTTTCTCGCTCCCCTGGTGGTCTCCAGCGGAACCCCCCGCCGGGTCCAGCTGATCCTCGAATCAACCCGCGACACCACCTCCGCCTTCCGGTTGGTCAGCCGGGCCGACACCGCGCGTGAATGGACGGTGCATTGTGCCGGCACGCTGGTGCGCACGGCGGGAGCCCGGCCGGATGCAGCGTCAACCTCCATCCATCCCGACCCGGCCATGAAACCCGTTGCCCGGGATGCGTTCTACCGTACCTTCGTGAATGCCGGCTACAACATCGGCCCGGGATTCCAGCGCATCGAGGCCATCCACGCAACCGACGGCGAGGCCTTGTGCCGCGTGGCCATACGGCAGGGACACCCCGCCGAACGCGGACATGTCGTCTACCCGGGGGCGGTTGATTCCATCATCCAGACCGGTCTGCCCGGCTTCATGCATACCTACATGAACGACCTGCTGAACAACGGCGCAACCATCGTCCCCATGCACATCGAGAACGTCCGGCTCTGGCGCGACTTCCCCGCGGACGTAATCTGCCGGTCGCAGTCGACCCGGGTGGCGGAAACCGCCGTGTCATTCCACATCAGGGTCATGGCGCCCGATGGCGATCCGGTCATGGAAATGGACGGGCTCATGATGCGCCAGACCGACCGTCAGACCCTGTACCGCTCCCTGGAGACGGATGCCGGCGACTGGCTGTATGCCCGCGACTGGGTGCAGGCACCCGCCCCCGCCACCGACGGAACCGGCGAACTGATCGTGATCCAAAGCGGGACGGGTCCCCTCGCCTCCCTGATCCACGCCCGCCGGGGCGGAATCCTGCTCAAGGCCGGTGACCCAACGGTGCCGGAAGCCCTTGAATCCGCCGTCGGCCGCGGCCTGAAAACCATTCTCTTTGCGCACGACGCCGGCGCCGAGGCATCCCCCGTCGATCCGGCCGATCACGCGATCGACGCCGGGATGATCTTTGTCGAAACCGCGGCACGGCTCATCAAGCAGGACCTGAACGCCACGCTGTGGCTTGTCACCCGCGGATCCACCGGACCCGATGCGACGGACGCCGGTCTCGCCGGATCATCCCTGTGGGGCGCCGCCATGTCGCTGGCCGCCGAGGATCCGCTGCATGCGGGAGGCCTGCTCGACACCGACCTGACGGACGTCTCGATCGCGCTGGCATCCGGCATGATCGGCGCAACGACCGGACATCCTTTCGGCGCCATCCGCAACGGACAGTACCAGGCGCTGCGCCTGGTGCGCCCCGTTGCGCGGTTCGAAGCGCCTCCCCTGCGGGCCGACCGGACCTACCTGGTAACCGGTGGCGGCGGCGCACTCGGGCTCCAGGTCGCCCAACGACTTGCGGAAAAGGGCGCGGGCGCCATTGTGCTCGCCGGCCGCAGCGGGGCCGCACCCGAAGCCGTGGCGAAATTGAAGGCGGCCGGTCCGTCGGGATGCCGCATCGAAAGCGTCCGTTGCGATATCGCGGACGCCAACGATGTGACCCGGCTCCTGCGCTTTATCGATGACACCCTGCCCCCGCTGGCAGGCGTGTTCCACGCCGCCGGGGTGCTGGACGACGCCACCCTGCCGGAGATGTCCCGCGAAAAATACCGACGCGTGATGCAAGCCAAGGCGCATGGCGCCTGGCTGCTTCACCAGGCGACCGCCAACCGATCCCTCGACTGGTTCGTGCTGTTCTCCTCGGCGGCGGCGCTGCTGGGAAGCGCCGGCCAGTCGAACTACGCCGCCGCCAACTGGATGCTCAACGCCCTGGCGGAAGGACGGCACCGTGCCGGATTACCGGCCCTCGCGATCGGCTGGGGCCCCTGGGCAGGCAGCGGAATGGCCGCCGGCGACAACAAGGGGACACGCCTTGCGGCAAACGGCATCCTGGAACTCGAATCCGCCCGGGCGCTCGATGCGATGGAAAAGGCCGCCGGAACCGGCAACCCGGTGGTCGGCGTCATGGCGATGGACTGGGACCGTTTCATCCAAACCCGGACCGCGCTGCATGGCGACTATCTCGCCGCCTTTACCGCGAAACCGGCTGCAGACACGGCGGCGCCCACCGCCGAAACCAGCCGGCTCGCGCAGATTCTCCAGTCGCCCGGTCCCGACCAGCGCGACCATCTGGAAGAAACGCTCGCCGGCATAGCGGCCCGGACACTCGGCTTTACGGACACCACGCGCATCGTGACGCGTCAACCGCTCATGGAACAGGGATTCGATTCGCTCATGGCGGTCGAGATCCGCAACCACCTGATGAAGGAAACCGGCGTCAAGCTGCCCGCCTCGTTCCTGTTCAGCCACCCGACCATTGAAAAGATCGCCCACTGGTTCATCGCCCAGGCCGCACCGCAACCCGGACCGTCGGAACCCGCCGTCAACAACCTGCTGGATGAAATCGACAGCCTCCTCAAGTAACCCATGGATACGGCACGGGAAGAAAAATACAAGGCCACGCTCAAGGCGGCGCGCGATACCATCCGTTCCCTGACGGAAACCGCCGACTCGCTCCGGCAACGGTTGGCGGCGCCCGGCACCCCGATTGCGGTTGTGGGGATGGCCGGGGAATTTCCCGGTCCCGGTTCGAACGCCGACGCCTTCCGCCGGATGCTCCTCGACGGCGTCGATGCCGCCGGGGCCATCCCCGCCGCGCGTTGGGAGCATGACCGCTATTATGCCGCCAAGCCGGGAACCCCCGGCAAATACTATTGCACCAAGGCATCGTTCCTGGCCCGTGACCCGTTCGCCTTCGACCACGAATTCTTCAGCCTGACCCGGGCGGAAGCGGAAATGATGGACCCCCAGCAACGCCTGCTGCTGACCCAGAGCCATCATGCACTCGAGGATGCCGGCATCCCGCCTTCCTCCCTGCAGCAGACCGACGCGGGCGTATTCCTGGGCATTTCATCCTTCGATCATCTGATGTCCTTCGCCACCCCGGACCTCCAGACACGGGCCGACCCGTATACCCTGACCGGCGCCTCGTTCAACAGCGCCTGTGGCCGGCTTTCCTACTGGTACGATATCCACGGGCCCTGCATGACGTTCGACACCGCCTGCTCATCATCGCTGGTGGCGGTGCTTACCGCCGTGGAGTCGCTCCGGAAAGGCGACTGCCCCCTGGCCTTTGCCGGGGGCGTCAACCTGCTGCTCAGCCCGCTCTCCTTCGTTGCGCTCTCGGCAATCCACGCCCTGTCCGCCGATGGCTGGTGCCGCGCATTCGGCGAGGGCGCGACCGGATTCGGCCGCGGCGAGGGATGCGGCATCGTCATCCTCAAGCGCCTCGATGACGCGCTGGAGGCCGGCGACCGGATCCACGCGGTCATCCTCGGCGGCGCCATCGGCCATGACGGCCAGAGCGCCGGATTCACCGCACCTTCCGGAGTCGCCCAGCAGCGGGTCATCGAACGGGCCATGCGCGATGCCCGCATCACCCCCGGCGAGGTGGGCTATGTCGAAACCCATGGGACCGGAACCGATTTGGGCGATCCCATGGAGGCCTCGTCCCTGGCTGACACCTTCGGTAAACGGACCCCCAACCTGCTCATCGGCTCGGTGAAAAGCAACATCGGGCATCTCGAGGCCGCGGCGGGCATGGCGGCCCTGTTCAAGGCGGTCTTCGCAGTCCGGGACGGCGAGATACCCCCGAGCCTCCACGCGGAAACGCCGTCCTCCAAGATTGACTGGCAGGCGCTCCCGATCACGGTATGCCGGGAATGCACTCCGTGGGCCGATTCCTACCCGCGCCGGATCGCCGGGGTGAGTTCCTTCGGCATTTCCGGAACCCTGGCCCATCTGCTGGTGGCCGCCCCGCCCGAACGCACCACCCGGACCGGCGCCGGGACGCAACCGCCGGCCCCATCCGACTGGCGCGTGTTGCCGCTCTCGGCCCGGAACGACGAGTCCCTGGCCCGTCTCACCGCCTCCGTTACGAGCCGCCTGAACGAACCGGGACAGCCATTGGCCGACCTGTGCGACAAGGCAACCTCGGGACGTGACCATTTCCCCCGCCGGATCGCCCTCTGTGCATGCGACGCTCCGGAAGCCGGCACGGCGTTTGCCGCCCATGCCGGCGGAAAGCGCAGCCGCGAGGTCATAACCGGCACCGCCGGAAAACGCCCCCGGATCGCCTTCCTGTTCAGCGGCCAGGGGTCCCAGTCCCCGGGCATGGGGCAGACGTTATACCAGACCAACCCGGTGTTCCGCGAAACGATCAACGCCTGTGACCGGATCGCCGCGCGACCGCTCGGCGTTTCGCTGTGCGAAATAATGTTCGCCGGGGCGGATGAGCGGCTGAACAGCACCCGCTTCACCCAGCCGGTGATTTATGCCATGGGGGCGGCGCTCACGGACCTGTGGCGCTCCCTCGGCATCCGGCCGACGGTGGTGCTCGGCCACAGCATCGGCGAATATGCGGCGGCTTACACGGCGCAGGTCGTCACGCTCGAACAGGGCATGGAGATTGTCCTCGAACGCGCCCGCCTGGCCGACTCCATCACCACCCCCGGCAGGATGGCGGCGGTCCTCACCGACGAGGAAACCGCCCGCGGTTACCTGGAGGGAACCGATGCCGATCTCGCGGCCGTCAACGGCAACAATGTGACCCTGACCGGTCCCGCCGAAACCGTCGCCGCCCTCTGCGCCAAAATGTGGGCGGCGGGAATCGCGTTCCGCGATATGCCGGTCTCACAGGCTTTTCATTCCCGGCTGATTGAACCGGTGCTGGGGGATTTCGACCGTTTCCTCCGCGGACAGACATTCGGAACCCCCGCCATCCGGTTCGTGTCCGCCATGACCGCCGCCGAATTGACCGGCCAAACCAACTGGCCATCCTACTGGACGGAGCAGATGCGGCAGACCGTGCGGTTCCGGAAGGCGCTGGACGCCATCGGGCCGGTTGACATCTACCTTGAAATCGGCGCCTCCCCCACCCTGACCAGCCTCTGCAGAACCAAGACGGACAGCGGCCGGTGGCTCTTCTCCCAGGGGCCGGGCGTCCCGGCCGGCAAACAGGTGGCGCTGACCCTTGCCCGGTTGTACACAGAGGGCTGCACCCTCAACGGTTCCGGCATGGGCGGGAGGCGGTCCGCCGATGCCAACCTGCCCTTGTATCCGTTCCATGAGACCGTGCTCCGTCCCCCGCAACCGGACCTTCCGGCAACCACCCCACCGGTGCCGGCCTTCACGGGCACTGCCGGCGACACCCCCACCTCCGCCATCATGGACCTGCAGGCCCGGGCACTCAACCGCCTGTTCGAATGGCAGCGGCAGACCCTCGACCGGCTCCAGCGCGAGCACCAGGAACCGCCGTCCGGATCCTGAAGTGCCGGATACACGTTTGGCTCAGCGATGCACCCCGGAATGCCGGGCACAACGTTGACCGGTATCGGCTGTTGCATCGTTTCCTCCGCGTGATGCTCGTTCATTCACCGGCCATCGCCAGCAGCTTCTGCGCGTGGGCGGGGTTGTCCGCCTGCATGGAAATCATGAAGTCATTAAGCTTTGACCCGAATTCCCGCTTGAACGCCCGCAGATTGTCTTCCCCGTGAAAGCCGAACAGAATCACCTTTTTCCCGCCCTCGATGATCCGGTGATAATAGGGCCACCAGCAGGGATTGGTTACATCCCTGGCACCGGCGCCCGGCGTCCACTGGATCATGCTCAGCCGGGGGACGGAAAGCAGGCTGTCAAGGTGACAGAGCGCCCCGGGACCGTCCCAGTGGTACATGCTGTAGTCCAGGCGCCGGGTCATCTCGGTCAAGACCGGAACCATGAACTCCCGGAACATGTCGGGCGATATCATGGCGGAAAAATCGCATTGGAGCTTGGACATCCGGCCGGGCGCCCACGACCAGAAGTGACTGCCTCCCCGCTCATCCTTGATCCGGTCATACAACTGGTCATACACCGTGAAGTACCGTTCGGTGATGGTCTGTAAGGCCCGAGTCACCCACTCCGGCCTTTCAATAAGATCCACCAGCAGGGTTTGCGTGTCCCGCATCGCGGCAAGGGTGTCCAGTCCCTCGATCAGGTCGGGAAACGAGGTGAGGAACTTGCCGCGGCCCAGCCGGAGCTGCTCATCAGCCAATCGCTGCGTGAACGTCCAGTAAAAGTTTTCGGAATCGAGTTCAAACCGGGCTTTTTCCGGATCGTCGATAAAGGGTACGCACCAGACGGTTCCCGGTTGATCAATGCCGCGGCAGCCCAGGTAAAGGGCCAGGCAATTCGGCGCCAGGTCCGGGGAGACATTGGGGATGGCCTCCGCCTCATACCAGGTGTTCACGCAGGCGCGAAGCGCGAGATTAACCCGGTAGGCATAGTTGCTGGTGGAGTAATGGGTAACCCAACCGGCAGGTTCCGGCATCACCGGGATATCCTCCAGGGGCGTGTCCCGGGGCGCCGTCAGCAGCATCGCGGGCCGGCCGATCCCGGCCCCGGTCCACCACCGGGTCAGACGGTCCCGGGCTTCATCAAAATCCGCTTTGTACAAGAGTGACGGCATGGGTTTCCTTTCTTTAATACCAGACAGCATTGCTCAAGATTAGCAGGATCCTCACTGAATGCAAAACACCGAAAACTGACCACTTCCCCAACTGCTTTTCCCACGGGCGCCTCCCGCAAGAAAAGGGTTTGTTCGCACGTCGAGGCATGGTACCATGACCGAAATGGATTACAGTGGTTGTGCGTGGTGGGTCATGGGGGAAATGTCGGCTATAATGAAAGGCCGTGATTACGTGATTATTGTATGATCGATACCTCCAACAACAGACAGTCCGAGATGCTGTTCGGACCCTACATCAAGGTGTTGATGGATCATGAATTGGCCATTTCCCAACTGTACCGCCTCCTGGCGGACAGCCAGGATCCCCTGCGGACGTTCTGGATCACACTGGCCGAAGAGGAAGTGATGCACAGCCGGATCATGGAGGAGATGGAGAAACGGTTCATGGCCGGATCCCTCCAGTTCAAACGGCCGGATTTTTATTACCGGGCCGTCAAGGAAGCGATCGAGTATATCCAAATCCAGACCCGGAAGGTGGTTAATCCCGGGTTTACCATCCGCCACGCACTCACCCACGCGATCCGGATAGAACAAAACATGATCGAAAGCCGTTTCTTTGAAGTTCTCGACGGCGATGATGATGCCACCCGCCGCAAATTGAACGAGATCAACCAGTTCAACCAGCATCACGTTCAGAAGCTCATCAAGGAAGCCGGCCGTTTGCGCTGGCGGTGGTTTAATCGACGGATCTACCAATACAAACCTGGATATGGGGCATGACAAGGATGCCGCATGGATAGCAAATCCCGACTGAAAACGGCCCAGATGGAAATACTCGAATCCTTGGCCGACCTGGAAAACCATCTGGCCGACATGTATGCGGCGTTCGCCGCACGATTCGAATCCAGCCGGTCGTTCTGGTTGAAGATATCGAGAGACGAGGCATCCCATGCCCGCATGGTGCTTTCCCTCAAACGCCAGCTGGATGCCGGTTTCCATTTCTGGAACCTGGAGGCGTTCCGCCCGGATGCCGTCAAGCAGCAGATCCAGCTGCTGGAACAGCAGGCAGCCTTCCAGACAAAATCAGAAGCGTGATTCACGGCTGATCCGCCGGGCCAGACGGCTCACCGTGCCCCTGCTTCGCCAAGGTTACGCAGGACAGGCGGTTCGCCCTGCCCTGCGCTCCGCACTTGCCTTGTCTCCGTCTTACCCGTCGCATCGTCAACCATACCGCATGATCACCGCCACCGCCACCAGCACCAACCCACCCAACAAGCCAAACACGATCAGCATCCACCCATTGATAAGCAGCGATCGGGAAGTCGACCGGTCGTCACCCGGTGACACGTATAACTGGTCCCGGGTTTGATTCCCGGCTCCGTTTTTGAGCACGTAAATCACCGACCATTTCGAAATCCCTTCCACACCGGACAGGGCTTCTTCAATGGCTTTTGGATCGTTGGTGCAATATCCCATGGCAAAAACCGGAGACCCTTCCGCAATGGCCGATTCCTCCAACCGAAGGGGAAAGGGTCCGTCCGACAAGGCATACGGAATCCGGGCTTCATCCAGGGTGATCCGGACAGGTTCCGGCGGCATGACCACCTTGACCTTGCTTCCTCCCTTCAGGAAGGTTTCGTGGTGATAGGTTCCCACGATATCAACAAACCCCTCCCGGGGATCCACCAACAGCCGCCCGGTTTCGTCCTCCACGAAAAAGGGGTGATTGGTATGCTCCTCATAAATGGTGTCAAAGATCCGGCTGTTCACTTTGCCGTCTTCCTGGAACCGCATCTTGTCGGCTTTCGCTTCGCAATAAACCGCGGGTTTGCGCGTAAACGGGGTGATATATTTCACGCAGGATACCGTCTTGCCCTTGACGGCCAGGTAGCCGGGCGAGACCCGGCCGGGCTTTATCAATGGAGTCCGTTTAAGTATCCGGTATTGTTTCAACATGTTGATCCCGGTTACCGGCACCCCGATCAACACCAGTATTCCAATCACCCCCACAAGAATCGCCATGGACCACCTCCTTGGTCTTGTTCTCCCACACACCACGTTCCGGATGGCTCCAGCCGCAAGGCGGTGCCTTCGGCGCCATACTCCCGTTTTTCCGTCTTCCGTTTTCCGTGCGGGCGCCAGCCCGCCTGCCCCGAAATTCCTGTCCTGAGCGAAGTCGAAATAGAAGCCCGTTGGTTCAGCACACGGCATGCCACCACCAACCCGGACTGGCCCAGACGGCTCGCTAGGGACAGCTCGCCCTACCAGTGCTTCGCACAATCTTTTCCATATTCCATCGCGGTGCCGGCGTACTCGCCCGGACCGCGAGGTAAACCCGGGCTTCCATTTCGAAAAGGGCAACGGCTTCGCGTCAGATGGCTCCAGCCGCAAGGCGGAGCCGTCGGCGCCATACTCCTGGTATGCGCCGATGGCGACAACGCCGCGGATGGGGCCATATCACGCGAAGCCGCTTGCCCCGAAATGGAAGCCCGTTGTTTCATCATACGACCTGCCACCACCGTCACCGGCAGTCCAGCGTTTCACCGCCCAGCGTCCACTGCGCAACCACCCGTCCCCCCGCATCCCGCCGGATCACGGCCAGGTCGGCATAACCCCGCACATCGTCAAACGTCACCCGTCCGTGGTCCCGCGCGGAAATGATGGTGTCGGTGAACCCCTCCCCCTTCACATCGGCCCGGAGCACCCGCTTGGCGGTACGGTCCCGCACGGCCAGCGACGGCACACCGGTCCGGCGCGGCACGATGACCGTCATCAACTGGAAGTTCGGTCCCTTCTGTTCAGCCACCAGCCGCGGCCGGTACCAGGTGGTGTAGCTCAAGTCGCTCTTGATTTCCCGGGCCTGGTCCCGGGTATAGGCGCCGAGACTCTTCCAGACCGGATGATCCTCCGGCACCTCATCGCCGGCTTGCTTGACATTGGCGCCATAGACAAAGTCCGTCCGTACCTCCAGGCTGTGCGGACACGCGGGGAAATCGGTTGCCAACGGCGACAGGAAGGTTATCTCCAACCGCGCCTTCGGTTTTTCAATTACCGCCGTACGCGGTCCGCTGATCCTGATCGCACTGTCGGGATGGGCCTGCAGTTGCCACTGGTAGGAATGCACGGCATGGTCCGGGTTAAAATCGTCCACCAGGACGATATAGGCGTCATCGTCACCGTACCGGATGAACAACAGGTGGCGGTCCGCCCAGACGCAGTTGCGCGGATGGGCCAGATCGGCCATGACATGATCCAGCAGGGCATGCTGCTGGAACCCCGTCAGCCGTCCGGCATAATGCCACCGGCGTGGTTCGTCGCCCGTCCGGTTGAATGACCCCTGGCCCTCGATCAGCGGAACACTGTGATGATCCTCGTACTTGTTCCAGTACCCGGTGTCGATGGCCAGGTATTCACCATGCGCAAAGATCGTGAAATGCCCGCCATCGTTGTGCGCATGATCCAGCGCCACATGACCCCGGCCCTGCCCGCTGAAATTCACATAGACCGCATCCCGGCTCCAACTGGTCCGGAACAAGGCCAGTTCCGTGCCGGGACTATACCGGCTCAACGGTTGCTTCGAATCCGCCACGGGAATCATCGGCGCGGCGGCATCCCACCAGAGGAACGGCAGCAGGTTGTGCCCCCACCCGTCCCGCCGGACCGGACCGGTCGCGCCGGTATCCGGCCAGAAACAGCGCGGGTTGTTGTTGGGCCACGGATCGGCTCCCCGTCCCGGCCCGCGGTATTCGTACCAGAGCCCGAGATCCTCCGGCCGGTGGTAATGCCGCGCGGTCAACAACAGCCAGGCATAGGATTTCGGGTTGAGGATTCCACCATCGGCCAGCGGGGTCAGCCCGATCCGGTCGGGAAACAACAGGGACCGGATGGCTTCCGGATAGGTCTTCAATTCCGGGATGGTCTCAAACAGGTTTTCCCGGCCGTTCTGCAACAGCATTTGCGCGAACAGATAGATCGTATCGAGCGGCACATAGGCATACATCGTGCCTTCAAACCCGTACCCGGCACGGTCCAGGGAATACCGGCAATACAGCCGTGCGGATTCGATGGCGCGATCCACCACCTCCGCCCAGTCGGCGCGGCCAGCATCCTCACCCCAGGTCAGCGCACAGATGCCCGCACAGACCTGTTCGGTCACCGTCATGTTGTGCCCGGACAGGTACCGGTCATGGGCGTTCCACCCGATGAACGGCGCTTCCAGGAATTTCTCGCGGACCATCCGTTTCAAATCATCAAGCCTGCGCGCATCCAGCGAGGCGCGGCACATATCGGCCGCCAGGCAAACGTGCGATTCCGACCAGTAGGGGTGTTCCCGTTGTTTCCAGTTTTCCGGATGATGCAGCACGATGTCCGCCAGTTTGTCGATCTGTTTGCCGACATAGTCCAGGGCCTTCCGGTCTCCGGTCAGCACGTGTTCAAGTGCCGCTTCGCGTACCAGCCACGTCACCTGCCCCCCGGCACAGGACCCGATGTTCACGATCCGGCCGGTTTGTTCCTCCCAGTCAGCCACCTCGCGCCATCGCCGGGTCAGGTGCTGCCAGTAATCCTGATACGGCGGCGTAACCATGCGCCGCTTCAGCTCATCCATCGACACTCCGGCCAGCAGTCCCTTGGACAGGTTCATAAGACTCCTCTCTACACGGCTCGTCTCTCTGCCCTTCCCCCTGGAGGGCGGAGCTCCAGAGACGCCGTTCCCCGACGGGCTCGCGGGAGCTCGCCCCTCCATGCGCTTCGTTCCGTATCCGGTTCTTCCAGGAACCGTGGCTTCCAGCCTCCACCACACCATCAGCCTGCATCAATAACGAAACATCCGGAGCCCGTCACGTGTATACTGAACACGGACCTCTGAATACTTCCCCATCCCCCCGCGCCCCGCTCCCTGCGGTGCTGGCGGGGAATCACGCTCATCCTTGCCTTTGATCCGCTTTTCTGCAACGGTTTCCGTCATACGAATACGGTTCCGAAACGGTCTTCACGGAGGCGCACATGGCAATTTACTGGGACGCTGAAGGCATGGACCTCGACGATGATCCGGTCAGCGGCGCACACATCACACGGTTGACCACCCGTCCCCTCTCCAACATCAACATCTATTGCGAACAGCCGTATACCACCCCGGATGGCACACGTGTGGCCGTCACGCGGGCGCCGAGCCCCGACCCGCGCGTGCCACCCTACGAACTTTGCGTAGCCGACATTCCGCGCCTGCGCGTGGCTTCCCTGGAACCCGTGGTCAGCAGTAACTTCCTCGCCACCTCCTCATGGTCCGGCCTGCTCTACTACCTGCGCCCCAACGGCGAACTGGTCCGCGTGGACCTGGCAACCCTGGAGAAGCAGATCATCATCACCCATTGGGACTTGCCCGCCTCGATTTCACTTCAATCCGTGACGCCGGATCACCGCTACCTGTTCGGCAGCCTGCGTCTACCCGACAACACCTTTGCCGTGATCCGCGTGGACCTGCCGGCCCGTACCCACCGGATCCTGTACCAGAGCGTGGAACCGCTCAGCCATCTGCAGTGCAACCCGGTGCATGGGCGGGAACTCCTGGTACAGGTGAATCGCGGACAGCGATTTGACCCGAAATCCGGGCATTGGATCCGCGATAACGTTTCCGTCACGCACTTCTACATCGACACGGAAACCGGCGTTGAACGCCCGCTGCCCGTCGGTCCGCCGCACACGGCCAATTCATGCGGCCATGCCGCCTGGATCGCCGGTACGGGCCGCATCGGCCTTGCGGTGAACTGGCCGGGCATGGTGTACCGCAGGGAAGCGGTGGCGCGCGGGAACCTTCACGACCCCCGCCATCCCGGCGGCAACTTCATCACCGCCGGCCCGGACGATGCCGCACCGTCTGTCTTCAAGGCGCCGGAACACCTCTTCAACCATGTCAACGTGTCAAGGTGCGGCCGATACTTTGTCTGTGATTCGTATGGCCATGGCCTGCCCGGCCCCATCGAGCTGGTGGTCGGCGATCTTCAAAGCGGTCGCCACGCCACCCTGGTGGCCGATTGCGGTGCGGAAGGCGGCGGCGCAGCCTGCACCCATCCGCACGCCTATTTCACCGCCGACAACTCCCGCGTCATTTACAACAGCAACCGTACCGGCATCTGC
The DNA here is from genome assembly GCA_001803315.1 of Lentisphaerae bacterium RIFOXYC12_FULL_60_16. GTDB lineage: Bacteria > Verrucomicrobiota > Kiritimatiellia > UBA8416 > YA12-FULL-60-10 > YA12-FULL-60-10. The sequence goes on along the minus strand of MHBQ01000005.1, from coordinate 12,594 downwards.
CACGTCTTCGCCGCCCGCCTGCCGGATGATTTCCTCTCACGCCTGGCCTGACACCACCGCCTTGACGGGGGGAACTCGGACGGCTCACGAGGACATTCGCCCTCCATGCACTCCGTTCCCATCCCTCCCCATGCCCCAGGCCCCAGGCCCGCAATTCCTGCATTGCCATCCGGTTTCCTGCGCATCTATGATTCCGCCCTGGTATCTTCCATGACCCTGCACCATGTCCGGGATGTCCCCGCCGTTCTCCGCCACAGTTTCACCTTGCTGGTCCCCGGCGGACGCCTGGCGGTTGCCGATCTCGACACCGAGGATGGCTCGTTCCACTCCGACCCCACCGGTGTCCACCATCGCGGGTTTGACCGGACCTGGATTCGTGAACAGCTTGCATCCGCCGGCTTCCAATCCGTTTCCGTCACCGACGTCTGCGAAATGCCCCGCATGCTCCCCGACGGGACCACCCGGACCTATCCCCTCTTCCTGGCAACCGCCATCCGGCCATGAGTGATTATCACAGGGCCAACACCGACTGGCTGGCGGCATCACCTTCCAGGATGGTTCCATGGCAGAGGCTTCAGTCCGGCAACTATCCCGCATCACCACCCTTTTGAAAGGATCGCGATTATGATCCCGGGACAGTTTATGTCCACCGGGTGAGCGACTGGGCAAAGGGCAGGATTTCTTCAGGCGGGATCCTGCCTTTAAGGTCACGAATACCCAAGCCCGTGTATTGCCGGATCAGGCGCCGCAACTGGATTTCATCCGGAACGCCAATCCGGGGTGCGATTTTGCGAAGGGTCCAGCTCGGGGAGGTCGCCAGGTATCCCAGCGCATGTTGTACGCGCTGGGCACGCACATAACGCATGGGGCTCATCCCGGTTTCCCGTTTGAACCGTTGTCCAAAATAATGCCGTTCCAATCCTATCCAACGGGCCATGTCTATCAACGTAAACGGTTCCGCCAAATGTTCCTCGAGACACTGGTTGACCCGGTCGAGCAGGCTTTTGGCCCGGTGCAGGCTCATCCTGACATACTCGGCCAGCAGCGCGTGAAGATAGACATTCCATGATTCGACCGGCGAAGGAAGCGGATCCTTGGTCATGGCGAAAATCCGGAGTGCAAGCATCCGCATGAGACCGGCAGCATCCCGGACCACCCGGGGCAGCGATTCCGGATGGTCCTTCCAGCGTATATTCAGCACCAGGCACCGCGTCGGCTGGGCGGGATCGTTCTCCTCAATCCGCAGGTCCCCCTGGTGCCAGCACACCACATCACCGCCTTTCGCCGTAATCCGTTGCGTTTTCCATAGTGCGGAATAGATGCCGCCGAGCATGACGATCACCATCGCCGGCTCACCCTCGCGCCGGCTCACCTTGCGTTCCTTCGTTGACCGGAAGAAATAGACTCCGTCCAGCTGGGCCGTATAGCGGATTGGAACATTACTATTCATGCCGTTATTTGTATCGTACACTACTTTCTGCTATTTTATCAAATTCGTATTTGCAAGATAATAGATGGTGAAAGCAGGAGTACCGTGAATTGTCGGCCCATTTCTCGCTATGGACAAAATCCCGCTGAAGGTAGCCGGCTGACCGTGGCGGTCGCCTGCCTCTGGCTGGCAACCGGTGCATTCGCCAACGCCGCTCCGGCTTTCACCAACCCCGGCTTCGAAGACAACGGCCCCGCCTACAATACGGTCCTCAACACGTTCAAGACTCCCCTGTCCGGATGGACCTTGAGCGGCAGCGGTGAAGCAGGCGTCATGTATTACACCAACGACGCCTTCACAACCGGGTCCGGATACACCTCCCAGATTGTGGGCATGCGCCAGGGGCGCAGAATCTCACAGACCGTCAACGGGTTCACCCCGGGGCAGAACTATGTGATTGTCTGGCAGGGAAATTCCCGACTCAGCGGAACCCCGGAGGGGTGGTTGCGCATCACGGCCGGCGGGTATATCGTGTGGGGCGACACCGGGGGCAAGCATAGCGGTTCATTTGTCAACTACACCTCCTATGTCTTCCAGGCGGCATCCACCAACGTCACCATCCAATTTGAGAACCCGTCCGCCGCCGACAATACCGTCCTGCTGGACAACCTGCAGATCCTCTCCACCACCAATCCCGTCACGCCGATGGTCGATATCTTTCCCGTGGCCATCAGCGGGTCGCCCACCTATACATCCGAAGATCCCGGGTACGGCGTCCCGCCCTATACGCCTTACTCCCAACTCCGGATGCAGTTTGCCGGCAGTTACACGATGACCCTGCGGGAACTCCGGCGAAAGTGGAAGTATGACGTATCGTTCTATGCGTGTAACCGGAGCGGTTCCCTGAACGATTTCCGGGTGATGATGGACGGGGTCACCCTGCTGGGGGGTACCAACTACACGGTGGGCTACACCTGGGTAAAACGATCGTTCGAATGCGTCTCCACAGGAACCACGGCACGGCTCACATTCCAGACATTCTGCACGGGCGGGGGGGATCGAACGGTATTCTTCGACGCCTTCCGCGCCCGATCCCTCGGGCCTCAATTCCAAGGCACCCTTTTCGCAATCCGATAACGGATCACGAGGGAACACTCCAACCCGCCCCGTCGCCGGCCGTTTCATCACACGACCGGCCATCCGGACCAGACGGACGGCTTATTTCTCCCGGTAGATCACAACCGGCCCCATCAACCCGCCGGTGCCCAGCTCGTTGAGCTGGGTCCGTTCGCAAAGCAGGGTGAACTGGTTGACCCCATTGGACAACACCGAGGTCACGTTGAACTGGGCCGGCCGGCAGTAACCGGAAAATGCATCCCGCTCCTCGCCCTTGCCCGGTACGGTGTATTTCACGTGCTTCCCGTTGACGAACAGCTTGGCGCTGCCGTCCGTCGCACCGATCCACACAAACACCTGCTTCCCCTCCGGCACGGCGGCCAGCTTCTGCGCGGCACGGTAGGCCATCCGCCCGGAACGGCCCGACGGGGCATCCGTCATCGTGAGATGATGCCCGAGCGACGACCAGGTGTCGCGCACCACGTGGGTCGTGGGCCATTCCTTGTCGTCGAATGCCGGCACGGTCCACGCGAGGGAATCCGCTTCCGGATCCGGGTTGTGTTTCCACTTCCACTCCATCATCGGCTTGCCGTGCCGCAGGTATTCGCGTTCCATCCGGGCCCCGTCCTTGTAGCCCGGGCTGTACATGCCGTCACTCCACTGCGGGTTGCCGTGCCGGCCCTGGATATAGCCGTCACCCGTGTAGGCGTTGCGAGTGTAGCGGCCGCCGCTCATCGGGACACGGTATTCCCGCTGCATGTGCCGGACACCCCAGGCCCAGGTCTCGTAATCTTCCTCCAGGTTGCGCACGTTCCCGGCGGCCCAGTCCTGCCGCATCTTCATGTAGAGCTCGAACAGCTCGAACGAGTCGTCAATCAGTTTGACCCGCCGGTACTCCATGGGCGTGCGGCAGAGGGCCAGCGCCTCGTTGAGGTCGGCCCGGGCCGTAGCCATGACCTCAGGGTTGAAGATCTTCAGGTAGCCGAACGGACTGCCGGCGTATTCACGCGCGTCGAGGTATGCCCGGTCGACGCCCATCCAGTACCGGGCCATCGGTTCGGCCGCCGCCCCGTAGAACTTCGTCCAGAGATCGGCCAGGATGTCCGCGGGCTTCTCGGACGCATGGAACATCATGCGGATCGAGAGATAGTAGCCCGGCATCATCGACTCCCAGCCGTTCATATATTCCGGCCCCCACTCGTCGACGTTGTTCTCGAGGAGGAGCGCCAGGTCCCGGCTCCACTTGGCGATGAACGGGCAGGGCGCGCTGATCTCGGCCAGGTTGATGCCGTACCAGTAGGCGTTGATCCGGGCGCCGGCCTTGTTCCAGCCCTGCACCAGGTCCCGCAGCCAGTATTCGTTCGGGTGGTTCGTCCAGTCATGCGGATGATGCCGGTTGAAATCAATCGGGCAGATGACGATCCGGAAATCCTTCGGCACCGGATACTTGGCCGGAGGATAACTCTTGTTCACGTAGGCTTGGTCGCCGAATGCGACGTCCGGATATTTCGCCCGCACCTTCTGGGCAACCCGGGTGAGCATGAGAATGCACCGGTCCGTGACGGACCAGCGGCCGGCGGCCGGCTCCCAGACGCGCGGCTCGGGGTCGTGCGGGGCAGCCATCGGATCCTCGGTGGGAACCTGGCCGTCGGGCGGCACGATCGAGTAGCCAGGCCGCAGCCCCGCCTTGTGCATGGGTTCGTAGGCGGTCTCAAGCTGCGCCAGAATCTTGGCCGCGATATGGTCGGCCACTTCGGGATGAACCAGGCGCAGATGACCCCCGTGCGACCAGTCCGGATGGGCCGCGATCTCCTCCTGGGTAAAGAACCGATGAAACGATCCGTCGCCCTGGGCCAGCCAGACCACGGGCCCCATCTCGCCGTTAAGCCGATTGCGGCGGTTGAAGTCGGCCCCGCCGCTGTACCGCCACCGCCAGATGGTGGCCGGCGCCAGTTTCTCGTCCATCTCAGGAACCGCCAGGGTCGGCAGGGAGGGAACCACCTCGCCAAGCTCCGTGGGCATGAACCAGCGGCACCCCAGCCGGTGCAGCAGTTCATAGATCGCGTAACTGGTCCCCACGTCCGATTCGCCATACAGCCCAAGGCCGCGTTTGGGGTCGGATACGACGCGGAACCCGAACAGGCCGGCCTTCGAAATACCCGCCGGGCCAAACACTGCCCGGGCAGCCGAACCGACATAAACGGGAACGCGGCGGTCGCCTGCCGGCAACGTCTCGAGGATATCGATCGTCGTCCCGCTCATTTTCCCCAGGTACAGCGCCAGGTCCCGCACGGAATCCTGTTCGATGGCTCGTCGCGTTTTCAACAGGGTAACTGCCTGCTGGGGCAGACCGTCCGCCAGTACCACATCATTGGTCCAGCCGGCAGGCGCCACGATCACGCACCGTGCCTGACCCTTGTCGGCCAGCCGTATATCCCTGGCTTCGGCGCATACCGCCATGCCGGCCAGCAACATAACCAGGGCACGGACCTTCAGCCGATTCCGCTTCATCCAATCATTGCCGCTCATGGTGAACCTCCTGTCGCTTTCCGCATCTTGTACAACCATCACATCAGCCGCCTTTCCATACATGGTGTAAAACGTTCATGGCCGCTTCAACAGGACCAGGGCATTCCCCACACGACGCGGGATTCCGCCGGACGGGAGGTTCCGCACCTCGCCCTCATACCAAAGCGTTGACGACCCGCCCCCGTCCAGGTTCAGGGCATCGGTGCAACCAAGTCCCTGCATGAACCCGGCCAGTTCGTGATGACTCATGCCGGCCGCCACGGCCGGCCGGCGTCCATCCACCACGACCAGCCAGACACGGCTGCCCGCAAGACCAACCGCGGTACGGGGCGCACGGTTCGTGACCGCCGGGTTCGTCAGCACCTTGCCGCCGGCAAGCAACATCGGGTCCCCGGCAATGGCGGTTGGCACGCCCGTCATATCCGGATCGCAGGCGGTACGGAACACCATGGCATCTCCCGTCTTCGCGGCGGACGCCGGTCCGGCTGCCGCAAGCGCCACGCTCAGGACCATGCCGTCGTGCGGGATCGCGGAATCACCGGACAGCCGCGCCTCGCTCACCCGGGCCGTGTAGACTCCTCCGGCACCCAGTGGCAGCCAAGGCGCATCCGGCGCTGCGGGCTGCAACACCCATTCACGGGCGCCTTGGGCCGTCCGGGTCGACTGCCCGAACCGGGGCGTGTAAAGCACCACGTCCACGGCACGCACCTCGCTCTTGAAATCCCGCGTCGAGCAATTGACGCTGAAGGGCGTTTCACGGCCATCCGGCCAGGTCACCGCCAGGCGTGGCGCGACACGGCCAAGACGGGGCCGACCCTGCCCGTCAATCCAGAAGGCCGATGCCGGCGGCGAGGCGGCCATCTCACCCTCCACGATGCACATCCCCTGAAGCGTCCCGTAATACCTCGGCTCACCCTTGAATTCGAAGTAGTCGCCGTTGATGGCCGCCACCGGCCGGCCCAGGGTTTCCGGCAGGTGCGCCACCATGTCCGACACGGTCTCGTTACCCCACACCCCGGCCCCGACGGTCGCCGTCATGGCAAGGTCCCCGCGGGAGAGGTCGAAACGAACCACGTGTATCGACTGGGGTCCGGGTTCCGTCAGATGTCGATATTCAACCTCCGGCGCCGGGGCACCACCCGTGGCCGGTTCAACGGCAAGAACCGTGAACCCAACCAACCGGATCGCGGCCCATGCCACGATGAACCGGCGTGCGGACAGGGTTCGTGCAATCGCCGCATCCGATCGCTTCAGGAAGGAAAGCGCGGAGTTATACGGTTTCGTTCTGCATTTTCGGTTTTCCATCTTCGCTTTCCACCATGTCCGGATATAGTTTCTTCATGCAATCCGGGCAGAGTCCGTGGCTGAATTCGGTGTTGGTATTGTCCTGGATGTATTTCTCCAGTTGATTCCAATATCCCTTGTCGTCCCGGATCTTTTTACACGAGCAGCAGATGGGAAGCAAGCTTTTCAGGGTCCGCACATGGGTCCGGGTTTCTTCCAGGCGCGCCACATTCTCCGTGAGCGTCCGGTTGGTGCTTTCCAGTTCGGCCGTACGCCGGGCGACCGATGTCTCAAGGAACCGGGTATGGTCGCTGATGGTTTCACACATCTGGGCAAACGTCCGCGCGAGCGTCCCGATCTCGTCTTCACGCGTCACGGGCAGACCGGCCACATCGTAATTCCCCTGCGACATGCAACTGGCGGCCGAGGTGATGATGGCCAGGGGATTCAGGATCATGCGGCGGATCATCCACCCCACCCCGCCGAGCAGGATCACGGTCAGGATGATCCCCGCCCCGACCACCGGACGGAAGATCGGTTGCCGGATCACCGTATTGAGGTCCAGAGCCGTGAGGATATACCAGTCGAGTTTGGCCAGGTAGGCGACGCCGATCATTTTCTGCTGGCCCTCGAGCGTCACGGACAGGGTGGTTGCGGCTTGTCCGGCGGATGCCGAATGGCCGTTCTGCAACGTTTCCAGGGCGTCCTTGAGGCGCTGGAAATCCCCCGGACCGGTCAACAGCGGCTCGATGCTGGAATGTTGGGTTTCCGTTTTCGCCACGCTCTGGAGATCGATCAGGTCCCGGTTGCGGTGGGCCTGGATGGCCAGCCGGGAATCCAGGATGATGTTCTCCACGCCGGGCTCGGTCCGGTCGACAAACGTCGCAAGGAACGATGTCAGTTCAAACCCGGTCCCGATCATGCCGAGGGGGGACCCGTCCTCCTCCCGGATCACGGCATTGACCCACACCTTGCGGGTATCGAGTGCCCGGTCGTAGTTCACGTTGAGCGCATATTCCGGCACACTCTCGATTGTGGCGAAGTACCAGGCATCATTCGCCAGGTTGGTGCTCAGCGTGTAGGCATATTTTTTGTCCCCGTACCGGCGGGACGGGTCGTCGTAGTAGTAGTTCAGGCTGGAATGAATCACCTGGAACCAGGTTCCGGCGGTCAGCCGTTTGCGGAAACTTTCCAGTTCGGCCAGGGCATTACGGCGTCGTTCGGGGTTGGCCTCCTGGCGGGCCCATTCCCGGATGACCGGTGAATCCGCCATCCGTCGGACCATGGTGATTTCGCGGGTCAGGGGTTCCTGGAGGAGCGCCCGGTTGGAGAGTGCATACCGGCCCGCATACCGGCCGCCCAGTTGTTCGGTGATATGACCGACAATCACCCGGAAAGCAAAGAACGTCATGGCGATGCCGACCAGGCACACCCCGGCAACAATCATCATCAACCGCAGGTGGAGTCCGAACACCCGTAACCGTTCAGGATGCGTCGGTACCGTTTGCTTCATGTCCCCCCTTACCAGATTCCGGACCCGTCATGCAAGGTGCGAATGGAAGGTGAATACGGAATATTTCCCCGTCCAGCCCGTCAAACTCCCATCCGAGGCGAGTATTCAGTGGCAAAGATGGAGCGATGCAAGAGACGAGGTGTCAGGTTTCGGGTGTCAGGTCGGAATGTGTTGTCGGAAGCACGTTATCTCGCCTGAAACCCGACACCCGACGTCTGTCTTCTGAATACTTTCCGGCGACTGAACACTTCCCCATCCGCTCCCCACTTTAATATTCGCCAATCATCATTCGTCAATCTGCAGTTCTTGGTGTCTGTCCCCGAGCTTCTTGGTGTCTGTCCCCGAGCTTCTTAAACTACCGGCTGTTTTAGTATTACATTGCACAATTACAGGGGGTGATTTATATTCCTTTAAGAAAAATTATGGGGTGATGAATGAAAAGGTTGGCGGAACGAAATCTCCTGGCCTGGTACCAGAATTCCGGACGTAAGCCGCTGGTCATCCGCGGGGCAAGACAGGTGGGCAAGTCCACGCTGGTCAGGAATTTTGCCCGGGAGCAAGGCCTCGATCTGATCGAGATAAATCTGGAAAGAAACCGCCGTCTTAACGACCTCTTTGCTGCACAGAAGATGGCAGATATCTGCCGGGAGATCGAGATCATCGCGGACAAATCCCTGTCGCCCGCCGATGGCAAGATCCTGTTCCTGGATGAGATTCAAGCGACACCGGAAGCCATTCCCTGTCTGCGCTACTTTTTCGAGGACATGCCTGAGTTGCCGGTCGTCAGCGCCGGTTCATTGCTTGAGTTCGTTCTGGCAAAACACAATTTCGAAATGCCTGTCGGACGGGTAGAATACCTGTTCCTCGGTCCGATGAGTTTCCAGGAGTATCTCCTGGCTCATGGTCAAAACCGCCTCCTCGACTTGATCGATGATTTCGGCTGGAACGACACGTTCTCCGATGCCGCGCACGAGAAACTGCTGGCCGCACTCCGTGAATTCTTCGTTGTCGGCGGTATGCCGGAAGCCGTACAGAGGTCCGTGGATGGACACGACCTTGACAAGATACTGGACGTTCAGGCCTCGATCTGTGAGACCTATCAGGATGATTTCGCCAAGTATGCGCGCGACAGCCAGCTGACCCTCCTCCAGAACCTTTTTCGCCATGTCCCGGTAAAGGCCGGCGCCAAGGTCAAGTATTCCAATATCGACCCCCATCGTCCGGCCCGGCAGGTGCGCGAAGCGATTGACCTCCTGGTCAAGGCCGGCGTCCTCTATCGGGTGACACATTCCGATGCATCCGGAATGCCGCTGAACGCCACCGTCAACCCCAAGTTCTTCAAGCTCTATTTCCTGGATGTCGGTCTTCTGAATTTCCTGTGCGGTACCAAGTATATTGCCCCCGAAGTGATCCGGGGCCTGGACTTCATCAACAAGGGCAACGTGGCGGAGCAATTCGTCGCCCAACACTTGTACTTCGCCGGACGGGTGAACTGTGCACCGGAGCTTTTTTACTGGTTGAGAGAAGGCAAGACCGGGAATGCGGAAGTGGATTTTCTGGCCGCAGATGCCGGTGGCGTGCTGCCCATCGAAGTGAAAGCCGGCCAAAGCGGTGCCCTTAAATCGTTACACCAGTTCATCCTGCATAAGCAGGTGTCCCGGGCGGTGCGGTACGATTTGAATAAACCCTCCAGGCAAACCGTTGCCTGTGCTGCGCCTCGCGGAGACGGCGTCATGCCCGTCGAGTTCACGATGACCTCATTGCCGCTGTACATGGTTCATCGATCCGATCTCTGGTAGCATCCCGTCCTTCTCCCGGCCCAGGCGAGCAGGAGGTGTCAGGTTTCTGGTGTCAGGCCGGAATGTCCTCATCTTCTCTTCCCAATCCCCCAATCTTCAAATTTCCAATCTAACGCTTCACGGAAAACGGTCGGGGTGGAACCCGACCCTCCAGGCATTCACCACCCTTCCGCCATTGGAGGGCCGGCTTCCACGCCGGCCGCAGCGGTTCCCGGTGCCTGTCCCTGTCCTTTACTCCCACACATCTCTTCCCTCCGTCCTTCCCGCCTTCCGTCTAGCAGCCTGCCTTCTCAGCGGATCCTGGCGCCATTGCCGCTACCCATCCACATGTCGGCGTTCGGTCCCAGCACGTCTTTGAGATGTGCCGTCACCTCGTCGAGCTGCCGGAGAATGTCCGGCGACAGGCTGATGCCGGCCGCCTCCGTGTTACGCTTCGCCTGACCGGGATTCCGAGCACCGCAGATCACCGAGGTCACCGTCTCACGAGTCAGCAGCCATGCCAGCGACAGGTTCGCCATCGAGATTCCCGCCGTATCTGCTATGCGCCTGACCGCCCGGATCGCATCAAACGTTTCAACCTCGGCACCGGGCTCTCCGTGACGGGTCCCCTCCCGGGCACTTGAGAAATGACGGGACCGGGCTCTGCCCGCCGGGACAGCGTCTGCATGCTCGAATTTTCCGGACAGCAGTCCCTGCATCAACGGCGAGTAGCAGAGCATCCCGACCCCCATCCGGGCCATGACAGGCTGAATCTCATACTCAACAGCCCTGAACAGAAGATTGTAGGCAACCTGGTTGGTTGAAACCGGGCAGCTGGCCTCCTCGCACGCGGAAAGATCCCACGGCCCGTAATTGGAAACCCCGTATGCGCGAATTTTTCCTGCCTGCTTGAGTTCCTCACAGACACCAAACGTCTCGGCAACCGGTATGTCACGGTTCGGCCAGTGAAGCTGGTACAGGTCGATCACATCCATTCCGAGATTCGCAAGACTCCGGTCACAGGCCGCGCGCAATTCGTCAGGCCGGAAATGTGACGGAGACACCTTGCTGGCAATGACCAGTTTATCGCGCCGATCGTTCAGTGCTTTCCCCACGAGCTGTTCGGAGTAACCTTGCCCGTAAGCTTCCGCCGTATCGAAGAAAGTAATGCCTGCATCCACGGCAGCTTTGAGTCCGTCGATGGCTTCCTGCTCATCCTGTGCCCCCCAGGTTGAATCGCCCACAATCGCCCAGCAGCCGAACCCTATGGTGGAGACATCGATTTCTGTTCCTGGCAATCGCCGGTACTTCATACGCTTCCCTTTCTTTCTCCATCCAGGCCCATGCGTGTAAACTGACACTCCGGAGCCTCATAGCGCACCATCAGTTCCTTCATTTTGGCTGCAAGCCGCTCCTCAAGCTTCGCATCATGAATCGGATGCTCCTGTCCGGGATCCCTGGTAACGTCGAATACCGGGTTGAAGTCCGGCGCATTCGCATGCCGGCTGGACTTGCTCTCAATCCGGTAATGCGGAATCCCGTCAGCCGTCTTGAGGAACACTCCGAAATCAGCCGCTTTCAGGGTTTCCCGCGGCATGAAATCGGCGAAATTCCGGGGGGCAGCCGTGTAATGGTACAGCCGGCTCTCCGGCAGCGGCTGGCGGCAGTAACTGTATTTTCCATCGGTCATCCCGATGTCCTTTCCGAAATAACCGAACAATACAGCATCATGATGGTCACCATCCCCGGTGAACAGGTGCCGGAATGATTTGCCGTGGACATGCGGGGGAAGCGGGGCGCCATGAAGCTCCATCAATGTCGGCATCAGGTCCATGGTTGCCGTGAGGGCGCTGCGCCGGCCGGGTACGGCTTCCGGGCTGCAGACGATCATGGGAATATGGACAAGTTCCTGGTAATCCATCATGTAGTTCTTGGCCCAGTAATTGTGTTCACCCAGCATGTGGCCGTGATCGGTTGTCAGGATAACCGTGGTATTCTCCCAGAGATTCATCTCATCCATCACGTCCAGCATTCTACCCAGCCAGACATCCGCCATCGCCAGGGCCCCGGCATAGCACTTTCGGATATGCTCGACCGCGGACGCGTCATCCTCCTTCGGATCGAGCGGACCGTAAGCCGGCCAGTTATAGAAATATTTATCCCAGGTATCGTTGAACATATCCCGGTACTTTTTCGGGCACTCAAACGGCTCGTGCGGATCAAACACTTCCAGGTGAAGATGCCAGTTATCCTCGTTCCCGTTATTACGCAGGAACTCCATGGCCTGCATAAAGCACTGGGGTGTTGGATAATCCTCATCCCGTTCCGGATCCTTGAACTCCCGGTTCGCCCAATACGCACGCCGCTGAACTCCCTTCCCGCGAACTTTTTCAGGAAGTTTCGGTTTCCTGACCAGGGGATGCCAGACATCCCCTTCCTGGCCCCGCAGAAACTCCCAGCTGCTGAACAGGGTGTGGTAATGTTCACCGCCTGAATGGAAATAATGGTAATGATCCGTGATCAGGTGGGTATACACCCCCCGTTCCTGAAGCAGTTTCGGTGCACAGTCATCCCACGGCTCAATGGGTCCCCACGGCGCTTCCATGAAATTCAGACGACCCGTCATCATCTCGCGGCGTGCCGGCATACACGGCAACGAACCCGCGTAATGATTATCAAAGACAACTCCGCGCTTCGACAGGCGGTCCAGGTTCGGTGTACGAATCCATCCGCCATAGGTTGACAGGTAATGTCGATTCAGCGAATCCATCAGGATAAAGATCGTCTTCATATGCCCTTTCACGTGAAATCAGACATCCCATCCTATTGTGACCGACACAGGAGTCAAGTCAGGGCAGCGGTTAGGTGTCCAGGCGGTTAGCCCGGATTATTCATAAAAAGTGACAGTTGGCTGAAATAAAAAGTGGAAAAGTCCTTCGCATCTT
>MHBQ01000004.1:3529-5391 GCA_001803315.1 Lentisphaerae bacterium RIFOXYC12_FULL_60_16 | reverse complement strand
CTTCGCGCGGACGCTTCGGCGTGGCATGCCCGGGTTTACCTCGCGGTCCGGGCGAGTACGCCGGCACCGCGATGGAATAAGGAAAAGAGTGTAGATGAGTGCGGAGCGCATGGAGGGGCGAGCTCCCGCGAGCCCGTCTGGTCCGAATTCAGAGGAAAAAACCAGAGGGGACCGCTCGTAGCCCTTCGACAAGCTCAGGGCTATGAGCGCATACTGCGAGGGGATGCGCGGAGCGCACGGTAGCCGTTGAATCCTGCATTCCCATTCCGTGGCAGCGGTATCCGGCTTGATTCCGGCGGGCGGCATGAAGATACTGGTCTCCCTATGCGTTACCATGTCAACCAGGTTTCCGTTGAGCTGGATTATACGGCGGGCGATGCCCTTGACGCCCTTGCGCGCCGGTTGGGTTGCCGCCCGGAGGAACTGGATAATGTCGTGATCCTGCGGCGGTCCGTGGATGCCCGCCGGAAGGATCGTCCGCCGCGGTATGTGTTGTCGGTGGAGGCGACGTACCGGGGCACGAACCCGCCGGCACTGGTTCCCGGCCAGGTAGAGCTGGCCGATGTGCCGGTGATGGGACCGTCCCGGCTGCGGGTCGAGCCCGGCATGCACCCTCCCGTGGTGGTGGGGGCAGGGCCGTCCGGGCTGATGGCGGCACTGGTCCTGGCCGAGGCGGGATTGAAACCCCTGCTGGTTGAACGGGGCGCGGAAACGGGGACCCGCGCCCGGCAGGTGGAGGCGTTCTGGCGGCAGGGGATTCTCAATTCCGAAAGCAATGTGTTGTATGGCGAGGGTGGCGCCGGGCTTTTTTCCGACGGCAAACTCACCACGCGGGTCAAGGACCGGGCGGCCATCCGCCGGTTTTTCCAGGCCCTGGTTGCCTGCGGCGCATCGCCGGATATCCTGATCGATGCGGAACCGCACCTGGGTAGTGATCGGCTGGTTGCGATCATTCCCGCGCTGGTCCGGCGTATCCGTGACCTCGGCGGGACCGTGCGGTTCAATGCGCCGTTCCAGGCCTTGCGGATGGAGGCAGGGGTGTTGCGCGGGGTTACGGTTGCCGGGTGTGACATACGGACCGATACCTGCCTGCTCGGCGTCGGGCATAGCGCCCGGGACGTATACGCGATGCTGGCGGAAGCCGGTGTGCCGCTGGCGGTCAAGCCCACGGCCGTGGGTATTCGCCTTGAATTGCCGCAATCCCGGATCGATACGGCGCAATATGGCCGGTGGGTGGATCATCCCCGGCTGGGGCGCGCGAGTTTCCGCCTGACCCGGAAAGCGGGAAAAGGGGTGCGGCCCTGTTATACCTTCTGCATGTGTCCCGGCGGGCTTGTGATGGCGTGTGCCTCGTCGCCGGGGATGCTGACCACCAACGGCATGAGTCTGGCGAAGCGTGATCAGCCGTTTGGAAATGCTGCGTTTTTGGTGCCGGTTGAACCGGCAGATTTCCCGGCGGTTGAACCACATCCGGTGCTGGCCGGCCTTGCGTTTCAACGGGATCTGGAACAGGCCGCCTTTCTGGCGGGCGGGGGGAATTATGGGCTTCCGGCGGAACGGCTGGTGGATTTCCTCGAAGGGAAGGCGCCGGCCGATATTCCCGAAGCGCGTTCCTGTACGCGGGCCGTGGCGGCGGATTTGCGGACCGTGTTGCCGGGATATATTGTGGAGACGCTCCGGTCCGCCATTGCGCCGATGTTGCGTGAGCTCAAGGGGGTGGTGCTGGAGGAGGCGGTGGTGTATGCGGCGGAGACACGCACATCCAGTCCCGTGCGCATGGTGCGGGATGATGCAAGTGGGCAGTCCACTGGGGTCCGGGGGTTGTATCCCGTCGGTGAAGGCGCCGGGTATGCCGGGGGGAT
>MHBQ01000004.1:356-3517 GCA_001803315.1 Lentisphaerae bacterium RIFOXYC12_FULL_60_16 | reverse complement strand
GAGCCATCTGACGCGAAGCCGTTGCCCTTTTCGAAATGGAAGCCCGGGTTTACCTCGCGGTCCGGGCGAGTACGCCGGCACCGCGATGGAATGTGGAAAAGAGTTTGGAGTCGTGCGTGGCGCATGGAGGGGCGAGCTCCCGTGAGCCCGTCTGGTCCGGGGTGGACGTCGTTGCTTGCCCTGCGAAGCCTTGGCGTAGCGGGGTCCCTAACGGCGTCGGGAGTTTGACAGGATAGACAGGATGGGATGGGAGATGGACGGGATGGAAGGGCATGAGACGCGGGAAATTGAGATTGCTCCGGCGGGGGTGGATGCTAGCATGCGCGCATGTCAACCGATGCGGGATTATTTATCAGCGTGTGGATCCGGTTCTTCTTTCTGTTCACGCCATTCTTTGCGCTGTCGATGTTCTTAAGCATGACCAGCGGGGCGCCGGAAAGCCGCCGGCGTTCCCTGGCATTGCAGACCTGCGGTGCGGTAGCGGTCCTGTGCCTGGTCCTGCTCTTTTTCGGCCAGGTGGTGTTTTCCCTGTTCGGGATCACGCTGGATGCGTTCCGGATCGGGGCCGGGGCCCTGTTGTTCCTGGCGGCTGTTACCCTGGTCCAGACCAAGCCGATCATCTCGGACCGTCAATCAGAAGAGGATATCGCGGTGGTTCCGCTGGCCATGCCGATCATTGTCGGTCCGGCCACCACGGGTACCCTGCTGGTGCTCGGGGCGGAATTGGAGGGCTTGACAGCCAAGGGGCTCGGGTGCCTGGCCCTGTTGCTGGCCGTGGCTTGCCTGTGTGTCATCCTGCTGCTCGGTACGGTGATTGAACGCGCGCTCGGCCGGCGCGGTATCAGCATCCTGAGCAAATTGACCGGCTTGATCCTTGCCGCGCTTGCGGCCCAGATGATCATGACCGGTATCCGCAATTTCATTGCGTAACTTTTATAAGCTGGAATTCCATCGCTAATTATATGTTGCCATTTATAACAGATATGTTATAAATGGCAACATGAATAGCGAAAGAATCAACCTTGTTGAAGGCGTACAGCGGATTATTGTTACACTGATTGCGACTCATCCGGCGGGACATAGGCTTTGCCTGATTGGTGGGTACCGGTATCGATTGTTGAGCCAGAGTTGCAGGACTTCCGTTGATATTGATTATCATTGGGATGGCAATCTGTCGGACAAACAGGAGCAACTGGTTGAGTTGCTGACAAAACGGCTGATACCGGAAGTTAAGCGGCAATTCGGTTATGATGGTCACATACAGAAGGCTACCGGGCCCGATGCGGATTCACCTTTTGTTAAAACGGTACTGGCCATTTTTTACCGCATGGGTGATCGGCCGGACCGGTTGGAAATGCCGGTTGAAATCACCTCCATTCCCTGTCTGGACCGTCCGATTGTGCGTACGGTTTCCGGTACCGTGATCCTGACAGCATCGGATGCCGACATGGTGGAAGGCAAGGTCATCGCCCTCTTCGGTAGAACCTTTGTTGAGGCACGCGACATCATCGATCTGTTTTTGTTCCGGGATCATTTCCTTTCCGATTCCAGTCATCGTGTGAAGGAGAAATTCAAGCGGCTTGCCATTTCCGCGCAGGCCGTTGCCGGCCGGTTCCGGTCGCTGGTCGACGAGCGTGCCCGGTACGAACGGTTGCTGGACCAGATCATTGCCGACCAGGTGGAGGATGCGGTGGCTGCCAACCTGGTGTCGGCAGGTGGTGGCGCCATGATCATGGATGAGGTGTTAAACCTGTTGTGCAAACGCCTGGATATGCCGGATGGAGTTGCGTCATGAACCTGATGGGTTGGCAGAAGATGCTGGAGACGCAGCGGAAAAATCACGGGAAGGTCCTGTTCTCGGCAACCGAACTTGCCAACATGGCGGGCGTATCGCGTCCGGTACTCAACGTGGAATTGTCCCGGCTTCGCCGGCAGGGGGTTGTGGTTCAGTATGCCCACGGTTACCATGGTCTGCCGGACGCGGTTACGCCGGAAGCCCTGGTGGGCGCCATGGATTCACATGCCTACATAACCGGAAGCTATGCGCTGTATCGGCACAACCGGATCACCCAGATTCCGAAGCGCATCACCTGTTTCACCGACCGTTATAGTCCCCGGGGCCGGGAACGGAACACCCCGCTGGGGCGTTTCGTTTTTACCTGTGTACGAAGCCGGGTGTATGTGCCGCCGGCTGACGGGTTGATCAGTCCGCCTGCGCAGGCGTTGGCGGATTGGGTTTACCTGTTACGGCGGGAGGGACTATCGTCCGCGGGTCTGGCGACGTTCCGCGCGTTGTCGGATCTTGCCACGCCGGAACTGGATACCCTCTTGCTCCGCTATCCTTCCACGGTCCGACAGGAGGTCCGTGCCCTGGTTGGGGAAACGCAAGTCCGTCGGCGATAAACGGATTGCACCGTTATGCAATGGCCTCGCCGGCCAGGCGGGCGGCGCCGCGCAGGGGGTCGGCGGCAATCGGCTCAATCGACCGGCCGGTGGCACGGGCCAGCAACTCCAGGATCAGCGGTCGGCGCGCACTGCCCCCGGCGGCGAGAATCCGTCCGGCCTGCCGTTCGGGATCGACGCGGTTGACCATGTCGGCCATGCGGCTGACCAGGCTGTCCACCACGGATCGTGCAAATGCCGCCGGACCGTGCGAGACGGAGATGCCGGTCCAGGCTCCACCGGTGACGATTTCCGGGTTGAACACCAAGCCGTGAACGCTGTCCGCGCCTTCGGCTGCCAGTTCGAATAACCGGTCGTAGTTTCCCCCGGCCAGCAGGCCGGCGGCCCAGGTGATCACGTTGCCGCCGCAACTGTCGGCGGCCATGCGATAGAAGCGTTTGCCCGGATAACCGCCCCGGATGATGCCGCTGGCCGGGTCAGGCAGACGGTCAGCCACGGCGTATACGACATGGGCGGTGCCCAGGGTCATCAGCAGGGCGTGGCGTGATTCGATTTCTGCGCCGTAGGCTCCGGCGGTCTGGTCGTTGCCGGCCAATACCACGGGTATGCCGGCCGGCAATCCCAGCGCGGCGGCGGATGCGGTGGTAGCGCCGAGGGGTTTTCCTGTGGCGATTAGGTCCGGCAATTGCCGGGGGTCCAGTCCGAGATCCTGCAATGCCGCCCCCCACCAGTCCCCCTTGCGCAGGTCGTACAGTCCG
>MHBQ01000004.1:0-337 GCA_001803315.1 Lentisphaerae bacterium RIFOXYC12_FULL_60_16 | reverse complement strand
GATCGACCGCGGCCCGGCCGGTCAGACGGAATGCCAGCAGGGCAGGCAGGAGCCAGAGCCGGTCGCGGGAATCGGGTACGCGTTCACCGGAATCGATGAGGCGCCGCAGGATGCACACCTGCAGACCGGCAAGCAGGAACCCGAAGCTCGACGCGTCGGCGAACCGGTTCCAGGGCACACGGGCGGCCATGCGGACGCACGTGGGGGTGGAGCGTTCGTCCAGCCAGCTGATGAAGGGGTGGCGCGGATTGCCATCGGGATCCACCGTGGTGAAGGTCTGGGCCTGGCTGGCAATGGCGATGGCACGGATTGCGCCGGGATTTCCGGCGGTCGCCAA
>MHBQ01000003.1 GCA_001803315.1 Lentisphaerae bacterium RIFOXYC12_FULL_60_16 | reverse complement strand
ATACGCCAAAATCACAACCCCCAGGATGATCATTACCAACGCTACAGTTCCACGCATAGGTATCTCCTTTTAGTTACCGTTCATGACCGGATGCATGATCAGACCACCCGTCGTCCCTGGATGATCCGGATCAACACCGTGACCATGGCGAGAATCAGCAGGATATGGATAAACCCGCCAATCGTGTGACTGGTAATCAGGCCCAAGACCCACAATACCAGCAGGGTTAATGCAATGGTCCATAACATGACTGTCTCCTTGTTAAGGAATACGATAGCGGACGGGTGGTTCGATTACAGTGGGGTATAACCCTACCTGCCTACTCGTCGTCTGCTTCCCCGGCGGTTGGCCAGGGAAGGTCGGCCAGGAAGGCGCGGGTCCGGCGGATGACCGGATGCCAGAAAATCACCACCAGGGTCTCGGCCAGGAAACCGGCAACCAGGATGGCGGCACCGGTCACATGGTTCAGCCCGCCGATAGCCAGTAAGGCGGCGGACACCCCATACGTGGCCACATTGCGCATGACGGCGCCTGCGCCCATGGGGCCGGTCTGGCGATCAACCATGGCCAGCCCGTGAAAATAGTTCCGGAACGCCACCATGGCGGGCAACACGCACATGACCATCAGCACCTGGCGGCTCATGACCAGGACTTCGCCCTGGACGCCGATCAGATCCCGCAAAACCAGCGCCGACAGCGGGGTGACGACGACCACCAACATGCCGGCAACCACCCCTCCGGTCACCTGTATCATGAAACGCCGGACCCCGGCCAGGTCCTCCTTGCCGAACGTGGCGAACAGGTGGCGGAACTGGTTGAGCAGGTTGTGGAAGATCATGGCGAAGTCGAAACCCACGCGCATGGCGGCAATCACCGGGGCCGGGTTCGGGGTGCGGCCCAGGAACGAATACAGGATCGGCCGGCTCAGCGAGAACATGACGCTGGTCAGGGCTACCGGCCAGAAGAAGTCCAGGATCATGCGGGTGGTCAGGGGGGTGGGATCGTTGAAGCGGTCCGGGTTGCAGGTTCGTTTTGCCACCCGCCACAGGGCGGCCAGCGTGACGGTTGAAGCGACCAACTGGGCAAGTGCCAGCGTCGGCACGGCGCCCCAGCCCGCATATCGTCCGATTACCAGGACGATACAGATCAGCAGCAGAAACGTCGTGTTCATTGCCGTGATGATGCCCGTGCGCTGGTTCTGTACGATCAAACCCGTGTAGTAATGCCGCAAACCCAGCATGACGATGTTGGGGGATAGCAGGGCCATATACAGCATCACTGAACGGAGCATTTCTCCCTCGATGTGGAACCAGGCGCCGAGGACCGGTCCGCCGATGGACGGTACGGCCAGCACCACCGCGGGAACGGTCATGATACCGCAGGTGATGAGGGTGAAACGCAGGCATTTGCGGGCGGCGGCCTGCGAGCGGGCCAGGACGTTGACCAGTTGGGGAAGGAAGATCAGGGCGGCATCAAACAGGTGGAAGGCTCCCGTCGCGAGGGCGAACGTGGCCAGTTCGCGGGCGGGATCCGGATAACGGGCCAGCGCGGCATTCTGGATCTGCTGGGCCAGGATCGTGACGATCCCGGTCAAAGCCAGCGGCCAGTAGAAGGTCCAGTAGCGGTGGGAAGTCATGGGGGCAAATCGTACGGTGCAACCATCGCCACGTCGAGTGGAACTGTCGCGGATCGAACTTGAAAACGGCCGGCTTGAATCCTATACAGCAGGGGGAAGCGAGTAATCACACACGCCGGATCATGTCTCCTGCGGACGATGAAGGGATGCGATATGCCTGTCTGGACCTTGCACGATGACGGTTCGTTCGATATGGCTGGTAAAGGGTGGAAAATATCCGGTGCCTTTCCCCACCTTGACGGTGAGGCCCTTCATCCGGTGCGCGTGGATGTCAGCCGCGGTACGGGGGGCGGCCGGATCGACTATCAATTGACCGGTGGTTGCCTGGCGCTTGGGTTCGGGACGGATGCCGCCGGCCTGGTCCTGCGTACGACCTGGCGACGGGATGGCGCCATGCCGGTCTGGGTCGAGCCAGTGGGCCATGCCGCCCCGGCCGGGTTGACCCGTTGTTTCCGCCAGGGGCTTGGCATGGGAGGCCCGTCCGGATTCTGCGACCTGCCACCCGCAGAGACGATCAACAGTTACACGGTTACCGGCCTGGTTGGCGCCGCGGTGGCCGTTGTCCTGTATACGGATGACGCCACCCGGTTTGTCCAGCAATCACGCCTGGAACGTCTTCCCTTGTTTCCGGATCGGCTGACACTGTCGGCTGGATTTCGTACGGAAGCCGTTGGTGGTGCCGGTGAAGTCGAACTGCCCCCGTTGTATATCCGGGAGGCGGCGGATGTCTGGACCGCGTTGCAGGGTGCTGCCGTCCACATTGCCGAACACATGGGTGCCCGGGCCCGGCAGCCTGCCAGCTACCACTGGTGTTCCTGGTATTACCTCTACCACAACCTCAGCGAGCCGCTGCTGCGTGAGTACCTGGCGGGTTTCAATGCCTTGAAACCGCGGGTTCCGTTGCAGACCATCCAGATCGATGCCGGCTATTTCCCGTCGCCGGGCGACTGGCTGGAACCCAACGCCCTGTGGCCGTCGGGTCTGGAGGGCGCATTCCGGCTGATCCACGAAGCCGGTTACCGGCCCGGCATCTGGATTGCCCCGTTCATGGTGGGCAACCGCAGCCGGGTGTTCCGCGAACATCCCGACTGGATCCTGCGCGATCCGGACGGCCGGCCGAACGGGGTCTGGCGCATTTACAACGAGCCCAAGGTCTGGGGATACCGCGACGAGGAACTCTATCGCCTGGATACGAGTCATCCCGATGCCATGGCCTACCTGGATACGGTGTTCACCACCCTGCGGCAATGGGGTGCCGGCTTTTTCAAGACCGATTTCATGTTCATGGGACTGGTGGATTCCACCACCGTGCGCCGCCATGTGCCCGGCCGGACCTCGGTGGAATACTTCCGGGATGTGCTGGCCATGATCCGCCGATGTATCGGGGAGGAGAACTTCTGGCTGGGATGCATTGCACCGTTTGCGCCATTCATCGGGTATGCGGATGCCATGCGGATCGGGGGCGATGTCGGGGCCTCATGGGAAGGCGGATTCGGGCCGAAGAACATGCTGGCGGAATCCCTGGCCGACCAGTATTTCAACAACGTCTGGTGGCAGAACGATCCGGATGCGATCCTGGTCCGCGATTTCCACCTGCAATTGACGGACGACGAAATCCATGCGCTGGCCTTGTGGCAGGGCATCCTGGGGGGAACTGTCAACACCTCCGATCCCCTGCATGAAATTGCGGCGGACCGGCTGGCGTTGTGGCGATTCCTGGAACCGGGCGATGGAGGCATGGCCATGTTGCCGGACTGGGACCGGACTGGTGGTGGGGTGCGCTATGCCGTCCGCCATTATGCCGACCAGGATGCCTGGGCCGTCCTGGTATTCAATGCGTCGGATGATGCGTGCACCGTGCGGCTGGATCTGGCCCGCCTGACAGGTGTGGCGCGCGGAACCATCTACACCTGGGGCCCCACCCGTCCCCCCCAATCCCTGGGTGTTGACCTGACGCCGGTCATCACCGTGCCCCAGCACGCAGCCCGGCTGTATTACCTGTCCGGCACCGGCACCCCGCCGCCCCCGGAGATGACGTTGGGTGGGCGGACTTAAAGCATGAAGAGGGGGCGGGTCGGCACACGATAGCGGGCGACGAGAGCGGTGGACGATTCGGCAATTTCCTGCTCGTTATCTCCCGACCTCAAAGAGAGTCGGGATCGTCCGCTCTCGTCAACCTCGCCCTGCCATGGAGGGGACCAGCCGGCATTACGGGTGTACGTTTGGTCCGGTTGACCGGAGGAAATCGGAGACGATGGCGGCCAGGGCCTGTTGCCCGGGATTGTGCGAGGCGCGGTAGGCGTCGATCCAGTCGGAATCGGTGATGCGGTTGGTGTCCAGGCCCAGGGCAGGTTCGAAATAGTGGAGGATGCGGATGGGGGATTCCTCCCCGTGCTGCATGCCGGTGCTGCGCCAGTTCCAGGCGTGCGGCAACACGCGATAGGGGAACCGGCCGGCAATGGCCGCCACGGCCAGCGCCACCTGGTCGGCATAGCGCTGGCGGAAGAAGGACCCGATACACAGGTGGTCCGCCCACGGGGTGCGATCCCACCGGCTGTTCCAGAACCGCTGGAGGAAATACACCGGGTTCGGATGTATATGACGCATGCGCCGGAACAGGCGGCGCGAGGTGTCGAGGATCCGCTCCCGGAACTCGATGAGCCGTGAGGCGCGCAGGACGATGACCCCGCCGTTGAAATAGGGATAGTCGGTGCAGGGCCAGTGGCCGGTGAACCAGGGATGCCGGTGCCCGGCCAACTGGTCCGGGGTCAGACCGGTTTCCGACAGGAGCAGTCGCTCGTAGCCGCGGATGGCGCGGTACCCGCGCGGACGGCCGGGGGGCGGCATGCGGGGGTCATGCCCTTCGGGAGCCGCGGCCAGGTCGACATGGTCCAGCAGGCCGGGCAACGGCGCCAGGTCATCAATCACCGCCGTATCGCAGTCCATCAATACGATCCAATCCGCCTGGTCCAGTCCTTCGGCCCAGAGGGAATTGTACTTGTTGACTTCGCGGTGGGAGGTTGACAGGCGGGGCCGTGTCTCGACGCGCACCTTCATCGCCTCCAGGAACCGGGCGGCTTCAGGATCCGGGGCATCGTTGTAGGTGACGGTGATCGGGGCCATGGCCAGGGCGCCGGCCCGTTGCCGGATGCTCCAGGCCCATAGCTGGACCATGCGCCGGTAACGGGGCGTCGGTTCAGCGGTGCAGAGGAAATGGAAGGAAGGCATAAGGAGGTGGTTAGGTGGTAGGTTGAAGGCTGTTCGTTTTTCGCAAGGATCGAATCAAGGCATACAGAACCTTTTCGACTTCCGTGAATTTCGATTCATATTCGGGCACCTCGACAGCGTTTACATAACCCAAATGAGTGGCCAAGGTGAATTGGTAATGCAGTTCTCTTGCCGAAGCGAACGCAATTTCCAGATACCGTAGATATTCCGTCAGGCTTTCACGAGCACATCCCTCAACGATGTTTGATGGTATTGAGACAGCGGCTCTACGCATCTGGGACGTCAATCCATAGATTTCTTCTTTGGGAAACGTCCTGGTTGCCCGGTAAATCGAGATGGCGACTTCATTCGCCAATTCAAACGCCCGGAGCTTTGTATGATCGCGCATAGCGTCCGTCCTGCCTCCTTTATTCCCACCTGTTCCCCTGCTCACAGGTGTCAACCTATAGCCGGTCGAGACGAATTGTCCCATCCCCATTCCTAATCGCCTTCAGCCTACCGCCTAACAGCCGTCATTCCGCCTTCGTGTAGTGCTTCTTGGCCAGGTCGAGGCCGAACCATTTTTCCAGGTGCATCATCCAGCGATGCTTGCGTTCCCTGGGTGTCAGGACATGGTGAGGGTTGGCCGCATAAGGTTCGGTGGCGGGCGGCAACCAGTTGCGCATGACCGACGGGTGGGGCCCCGTATAGGGAACCAGGACCTGCGGATCGATTTCGCGAAGGTCGGGTGACGTGGAGTCGTTTCGCCAGTACTTGATGACCTGCCGGCATTTTTCGTCGAGCTGGGACTGTGACCGGACCCAGCCGTAGTGGAAGATGCGGGCGTTGCAGGGTGCGGCGCGGGGGTACCGGCCCTGCTTGGGGTTGTCCAGCACGGTGAAAAAAAGTCCCTTGGGACCCCAGGCCGGAATGGTGTTGCGGAGCACACGTGCTTCACGGCGGTACCACCCGGGAGAGCATGCCTGGGTGAGGCGGTTGCCGTAGATATGCAGATAATTGAACGTGAGGGCCTCGACACGGGAATTATCGAGGTGTTGTTCCATCGTGCGGCGGATCACCGGGAGATCGTCCTCGTGCAGGACCTCGTCGCCTTCCAGGTAGAAGGCCCAGTCGCCGGTGCAGTTGAACAGCGCGATGGATTTCTGCTGGCCGTAGACGAATCCCTTGACCTTCAGGTCGTTGCGGATGTTTTCGTTCCAGGTGGTGTTGAGGATGCGTATTTTCGGGTCGGCGATGGCGCGCACCATCGGTTCCGTGTCGTCCTGGCTGGCGCCGAGCGCGATGACGAACTCGTCGACCAGCGGCAGGATGGACCGGATGGATTCCACAAACGGGTATCCGAGCATGTGCGCATTGCGCAGGAAGGTAAAGCCGCTGATTCGCATGGCGCTTATTCCCCGAGCCCGTAGGTGAGGAACGGCACCACGACCTCGCCGTGGAAATTACGGTCCCCGGCATGCTGACGGGCCAGCAGGTGAAGCGCCTGGGCTGCCAGGGTCTTGAAGTCGGGTGCGAGGATTCCGCAACCCTGGAGGCCGATCGAGGCCACCTGTTCGGGGAAATCGCCGATGATCAGCGCGTCGGGTGGAATGGGACGGCCGATCCGGGTCGCGGCGTCCAGGGCGTGCCGGGCGATCAGGCTGTTAACCATCAGGAAGCCGGTGGGTGGGGTGGCGTCCGTGAGCGCCTGTTCCAGGGCCCGGTCACGCGCCTCCGTCGAAAGATCGGGGAATTCCACAAGTTCACGGCCGGGAGGCAGATCGCGGTCGGCGTGGGCCAGCCGGAATCCGTCGCGCCAGCGGGCGTTGTAAAGATTGGGCGGGGTATTGCCGCAGATGAGGAACAGTTGGTGGTGTCCCCGGTTGAAGAGGGTGTGGGAAGCGAAACGACCCATGTCGGTTTCGTCGCAGGTGACGCATCGGAGCAGTTTGGGATCCGGCAATTCGCCGGGGTCACGCATGGTGTGTCCGATGACCACGTAGGGAATTTGTTCGTGGTGCAGCAGTGCGAGTATCTTCTGGTTGATGAAATCGGTGAGGATGACGCCATCCAGGTGCCGGCTGAATTCGATGATCTCGCGGCCGGTATCCGCGACGGAATGCGGTTCAGGCAGGGACAAAACCTCGAGCCGGCTGTTGTACTCCTGGCAGCGCAACGACACCGGATGAAGCAGGGTGGATCCCTGGGGGACGCCGACGGTGATAAATCCGATGCGCGCCGGGAGGGAAAAGGAGAGGGTTCCCCGGCGTACCCGGCCGGGCCGCAGGTTGCGGTAGCCGAGTTCCTCGCAAATCTGGCGGATGCGGATTCGTTGTGATTCACTGATACGGGGATGTTCCCGTAACGCCATGGAGATGGTGGCCTGCGAAACACCAGCCACATCCGCCACTTGTTTCATGGTTACAACGTTTTTCTTGTCAGCCGACATACCCCACATCCTTCTTTGACAGTGGATGATCAATAAGCAACCGCCCCCATTCTTGTTCAGGCCAGCTTAATAAACCAGAAAAATTTTCCCTGGCGTTGCGTGACGTTGCGTATCCTTAGTAGCATATAATTGACAAAACGTGGCCAACGCACTACATTGTCGTACAGGAGAACAACACATGACAACACTCACTATTCGTTTGCCGCAATCACTGAAAACCGATCTCGACGATATTAGTCGCGAAGAGAACAAAGCCGTCAGCGACATCGTTCGAGAATCCCTTCGCCGCTACATCGCCATAGAGAAGTTCAGATCGGTGCGGAGAAAGATACTCCCCTTCGCTGAAGCACAAGGCCTACTGACCGATGACGACATCTTCAAGGCCTTGTCATGAGGGTCATCCTTGACGCCAACGTCGTCATTGCAGCGGTCGCCTCCCGAGGGTTGTGTGAAGCGATTCTGGAACTCTGCCTAGAACATCATCACCTCATCTTGTGTGAAGGTATTCTCGAAGAGATAGCGGAGAAACTCAGAATCAGAATCAAGGTCTCCCCTCCGGTCATCGCCGAGTACTTGAGGGTTCTCCGTAATAATGCGCAGATACTTGAACCGGAAGAAGTCGAAAAGGCAATTTGCCGGGATCCCGATGACCTGATGATTCTCGGCTTGGTTGCCCCCGGGGATGCCGACGCCATAATCACCGGGGATAAGGATCTGCTCGTAATTAAGGAGTACAAGAAAGCACGGATCATGACTCCGCGTAATTTTTGGGAATCAAACAAGAAAGAGAAAGAGAAATAGACATCAAAGGAATCCAGAGAAGACAAACTATCACCACCATCTTCTCCCTCGTCGCTGAATGACATTTTCGTCGGACATTTCCCGGGGGGCAAGGATTGGGATGACATTTATGTAACAATGAACCTTCATCGGATATGGTCTGATTTGCCTTAAGAAGTTTTATCCGATTGTCTAACAAATGGTTGTGTGCTTGTTGGTGGACGATTTTAAAATGTTGGTATGAATATTGCTTTTTGTTATGTGTTTTTGGATGGCTATTTTGGGGTCATGATAAAGAGGTGGGAGATGGAGATGAAAAAGACAGATTCAGAGGCGAGTCCGGTGGTGTTCGGTGATCGGGTATTCAGTATCAAGGTGATGCGTGATTACCTGTCGGAGAAAGCGTACAAGTCGCTTTCGACCACGATTTGTTCGGCGAGCACCTTGAATCCGGATATTGCGGACGAGGTGGCCGAGGCGATGATGCGGTGGGCCGTTGAGCGTGGCGCCACGCATTTCACCCATTGGTTCCAGCCGTTGCATGGGGCTACCGCTGAAAAGCATGATTCCTTCCTGTCCCCTGACCGCGAGGGCGGTGCCGTCCTGCAGTTTTCGGGCAAGGAGCTGGTGCAGGGTGAACCGGATGCCTCCAGCTTCCCGTCGGGCGGGTTGCGGGCGACTTTCGAGGCGCGCGGGTACACGGCGTGG
The DNA here is from genome assembly GCA_001803315.1 of Lentisphaerae bacterium RIFOXYC12_FULL_60_16. Classification (GTDB taxonomy): domain Bacteria; phylum Verrucomicrobiota; class Kiritimatiellia; order UBA8416; family YA12-FULL-60-10; genus YA12-FULL-60-10. The sequence continues at coordinate 3,496 of MHBQ01000003.1, read as the reverse complement.
GATCCCACCAGTCCCGCCTTCCTGAAGGGTGATGAGAACGGCAAGACGCTGTGCATCCCGACGGTCTTCTGCGGCTATCACGGCGAGGCGTTGGACAAGAAGACCCCGCTGTTGCGATCCATGGAAGCATTGTCCCGGCAGGTCTGCCGGCTCGGTACGTTGTTCGGGATCAAGGCGGACGGGAAGCGCGCCTATGCGACGCTGGGCCCCGAGCAGGAATATTTCCTGGTGGACGCCAAGTATTACGAGGAACGGTTGGACCTGTTGCAGACGGGGCGCACCCTGTTCGGGCGGGCGCCGGCCAAGCACCAGCAGATGGAGGACCACTATTTCGGCGCCATCCGGTCCCGGGTCATGGCGTTCATGCAGGAGTTGGACCGTGACCTGTGGAGTTACGGTGTGCCGGCCAAGACGCGCCACAACGAGGTGTGTCCCGCGCAGTTCGAAATCGCCCCGATCTTCGAGGAACTCAACCTGGCCGTCGACCACAACATGATCGTCATGCAGGTGTTGCGCGAAACGGCGGAACGGCACGGACTGGTCTGTCTGCTGCACGAGAAGCCGTTCGCGGGTGTGAACGGGTCGGGCAAGCACAATAACTGGTCCGTGTGCGGACCGGATGGAAAGAACTGGCTGACGCCGGGCAGCAGCCCGCACGAGAATGCCAAGTTCCTGACGATGATCGTCGCCTTGATGCGTGCCGTCGACCGCCATGCGGATCTGTTGCGGGCGGTGGTGGCAACGGCGGGCAATGACCACCGGTTGGGCGCCAACGAGGCGCCGCCGGCAATCCTGTCGATCTTCCTGGGCGACCAGCTGTCCGACATCATCGACCAGATCGAACAGGGCGGCGCCAAGCGTTCCAAGGATGGCGGCACGATCCGGGTCGGCGTGACCTCCCTGCCGACCCTGCCCCGGGATGCGACGGACCGGAACCGCACGTCGCCGTTTGCCTTTACCGGCAACAAGTTCGAATTCCGCGCGGTCGGATCGAACCAGAACTGCGCCGGGGCCAATGTGGCGCTGAACACCATCGTGGCTGAGGCGCTGGACGAGATCTGCACGCAGATTGAGAAGGACCTTGCCAAGGGTATGGACCTGAACGGTTCCCTGCAGAAGCTCCTGCCGGCGATCGTCAAGGAACACAAGCGGATCATCTTCAACGGCGACAACTATACCGCTGCCTGGAAGAAAGAGGCTGCCCGGCGCGGGTTGCCGAACCTGACCCAGACGCCGGACGCCTTGCGGGCCCTCGTGACGGACAAGGCCATCAAGCTGTTCACCTCCTACAAGGTGTTGACGGAACGGGAACTGCATTCCCGCTACGAGGTCTACCATGAGGCCTACGAGAAGACGATCCGGATCGAGGCCAGTTGTGCCGTGAATATGGTCCGCACCCAGATCCTGCCGGCGGTGTTGAGCTACCAATCGCAGGTGGCGCAGACCGTGACGCGGGTGTCGGCGGCTTCGGGCCGGTCCCAGGCCAACGAGCCGCGGCGCCTGCTGAAAAACCTGGTGGCGGAAACCAACCGCATGATCAAGGCCGTGGACAAGCTGGAGACCCTGATAGGCGGCGGATCGAACCGCAGCGTCCTGGATACCATGCTGCTGGTGCGCAAGTCGGTGGATGCCCTCGAAGGGGTGATGCCGGCCGACCAGTGGCCGCTGGCCACCTACGCGGAAATGATGTTCAAACTCTAGGATGGGATGATTCAGGGTTCAAGGGATGGACCGGCCGCCCATCGCCAGGGCAGCCGGAAAAACCGTGAACCGGACATGCATGATGATCATGAAGGACCCCCGGTTTCATGAACGCGAAAGACGAGGATCACCAGCGGTACGGACTCTACGACCCTGCCAACGAGCATGATGCCTGCGGTGTGGGGTGGTTGGCCGATCTCCAGGGCCGGCGTTCCCATCGCCTGATCGAACAGGGCATCCGTGTGCTCCAGAACCTGGCGCACCGCGGCGCCACCGGCGCCGACAGCCATACCGGTGACGGCGCCGGACTGTTGTTCCAGGTGCCGGACGTTTTTCTGCGGGTTGCCTGCGACCGGTTGGGTTTTGCCCTGCCGCCGGCAGGCCGTTACGGCGTCGCGATGGGGTTCTTTCCTGATGATGCCGCCGGACGCGACACCTGCCGGCGTGCCGTGGAGCAGGCGGCGCGGGATGAGGGGGCGCCGGTCCTGGGCTGGCGCGAGGTGCCGACCGACCGGTCGGTACTGGGCGCCACCGCCCGCCGGGAATGCCCGGTGGTGATGCAGGCGTTCCTGGATGGCGGGAACCTGCCCGGTGAGGCGCTGGAACGCAAGCTGTTCGTGGTCCGGCGCCTGGCCGAGAAGGCCCTGGCGGCCGGCGGGTGCAGTCCCTGTTATTTTCCCAGCGTCTCGGCCCGCACCCTGGTGTACAAGGGGTTGATGATGGCGGACCAGGTGTCCGGTTTCTACCCGGACCTGGGCGATCCTGCCCTTGATACGGCCCTGGTGGTGGTGCATCAGCGTTACAGCACGAATACCTTTCCCTCCTGGCCGCTGGCCCAGCCGTTCCGCCATCTCGCCCACAACGGTGAGATCAACACCCTGCGGGGCAACATCAACCAGATGCGGTCGCGCGAGCGCAACCTGCAATCCGTCCGGTTCGGCGATGACCTGGCGAAGCTCCTGCCGATTCTCCAGGATTCGTGGAGCGATTCCGCCTGCCTGGACGCCGTGTTGGAATTGCTGGTGCAGGGCGGCCGCACACTGGACCATGCCATGCTGATGCTGATCCCGCAGGCGTGGGGAACGAAATATCCCATGGGTCCCGACCTGCGCGGTTTCTTCGAATACCATGCGGGCCTGATGGAACCGTGGGACGGACCCGCCGCCGTCGCGTTCACGGACGGGATACGGGTGGGGTCCCTGCTGGACCGTAACGGCCTGCGGCCCGCCCGTTACACGGTTACCCGCGACGGCTTTGTCGTGATGGCATCGGAGACCGGGGTACTGGACATCCCGGCCGACCAGGTGCTGGAGAAGGGTGCGTTGCGCCCGGGCCAGATCATCATGGCGGACCTGGAACGCGGCCGGTTGATGAAGGACTGTGAAATCAAGATGCACCTGGCGCACCGCCAGCCGTACCGGCGCTGGGTGGAGGAAAACCGTATCGACGTGCATGGATTCTTCAATGCCGTCGGCACGGTTCCCACCGACGAGACCACCCTGCAGCTGCGCATGCGCCGGTTCGGTTACACCCGCGAGGATGTCGACCTGATTCTCCGCGAGATGGCATCCTCCGGCCATGAGCCCCGCGGCTCAATGGGATCCGACCAGCCCCTGGCGGTGTTGTCCGAAAAACCCCAGTTGCTCTACTGGTATTTCAAGCAGTTGTTCGCCCAGGTCACCAACCCGGCGATCGACCCCATCCGCGAGGAACTGGTCATGTCGCTGATGACCTTTCTCGGCAACACGGACCAGATCCTTGACGAGGTGCCCGGCCATGCCCGGCTGGTGAAGCT
>MHBQ01000002.1 GCA_001803315.1 Lentisphaerae bacterium RIFOXYC12_FULL_60_16 | reverse complement strand
GGCGCCGACGGCTCCGCCTTGCGGCTGGAGCCATCTGACGCGAAGCCGTTGCCCTTTTCGAAATGGAAGCCCGCCTTCGCGCGGATGCTTCGGCGTGGCGCGCCCGGGTTTACCTCGCGGTCCGGTCGAGTACGCCGGCACCGCGATGGAATATGGAAAAGAATCTTGAATTGTGCGAAGCCCCTGGTGGGGCGATCCGTCTCATGAAAATGCGTAAGCTCCCGGTTTCGCTCGTCAAGTGACGGGGCATGATATTCCGCTTGTCACCGTTAGAATCGACTGGATATGGTCGAATTCCGGCAGGTCCTTGGATATCCCAGGCTGCAACGGTGTCGCGTTCCGTTTATGCCGGTTGGTTTATGAATACATCAAAGACACAGGTTATCACGATTTTGCCATGACCCTACTTCCTACCCCGTTATCCGCCCTGGTCCATAAAGGGGTTCGGCGTACGCTATTCGGCATGGCGTTTCCCATGCTGGCGGGCACGTTTGCCATGAACGCCTATAACCTTACCGATACCTGGTTTGTGTCGCGACTCGGGACGTTGCCGTTGGCTGCCATGGGGTTTACGTTCCCGGTCGTCATGCTGCTGACTTGTGTGGCGGGGGGACTGGGTACGGGAATCACGACGCTTGTCTCGCATGCGATTGGAAGGCACGCGCATGAGGAGGCAAAACGGATTGTTACCCACGGTTTTGCGCTAACCATGGCGGTGTCGTTGCTGATATCGATTGCCGGTTATTTCAGCATTGATGGTGTCTTTATCCGGCTCGGTGCGGATGCCGAGGTGCTGCCCCTGGTTGGTGACTACATGCGGATCTGGTATTTCGGGGCCGTCACCATGGCCATGCCGATGATCGGGAATGGAATTCTTATTTCCACAGGCGATTCAAAGTCAGCGAGCCTTTTGATGATCCTGGGAATGGCGCTGAATGTCATACTGGATCCGATCATGATTTTTGGTTGTTGGGGTGTTCCGGCGATGGGGATCCGCGGAGCGGCACTGGCCACCGTGTTGTCCCAGTCCGTGTCCGTGGCCGGTCTCTTTTACCTGCTGTACCGCAAGTATCACCTGCTGGGGGCGGTGCAGGGCTGGGCCCAGGGACATTTTCTGGCAACCGCCCGGCAGATTCTCGGGTTCGGCATTCCCGCCATCCTGAGCATGATCCTCATGCCGGTCTCCGCCGCGGTGATCACGCGGCTGTTGGGTAGTTTTGGAAACGAGGTGGTGGCGGCTGCCGGGGCTGCGGCACGCATCGAGATGTTCGCCTTTGTGGTTCCCATGGCGCTGGGGATTTCCCTGACACCGTTTATCAGCCAGAATTTCGGTGCGAATCGTCTCGACCGCATCCGTGAAGCCATGACGGTGAGTACCCGTTTTGCGCTGATCTACGGGGCGGGAATCGCCGTGCTGTTCTTCGTGGGGGCACGATGGTTGGCCGGACTTTTCAGCACCGATCCACAAGTCGTTGACACGCTGGTTGACTATGTCCGCATCATTTCCTTCGGTTACGGCATGATGGAGGTGCACCGGTATTGCGGATTTGCGCTGACCGGCCTGCATAAACCGGTTCAAACGACGCTGCTCAACGTGATCCGTGTGCTGGTACTGTTAATCCCGCTCTCCTGGTTGGGCGCCCGCTGGTATGGCGTGCAGGGCGTGTTTGCGGGGCGGTTGTTGACCGATTTAACCGTCGGAAGCATCGGGCTGGCATGGGTCCGTTGGACATTGCGCGCACCCGTTGCTGTCGGGAACCTTGATTCGGTTCTAAACAAAACGTCGTAAATCAAATCACGAAAGCCACATGGTGGCCGGTGGGGCGGACCACAAAAGCGATTCCGTGAACCGTTGACGCATATCAAATCTCCGTTGTTTTTGATAAGCGTCAAAATGAATGCATAAACAACACGAAATCAACGACCGTCTTGACGGTTTCAACGCTTGAGGCGTATTTTGCATGACGTAGAATATTATGTTCATGGCGACGCTTCGCGCCGCCATGAACGCCGCGCTGCCCGGCTTGCCGAAGGTATTGTTCAGGCGCGAAGCGCGCATGAACAATACGCTGGACCTGACGGTCCAGCCGCTCCTATATACATACCCGGATGGAGCTGCGCCCCCTCCGGGATGTATATCTCCGCGCTTCGGACGCGCAGGTCAGCGCGGCGTTGGCCGGACAGGAACCGCTGAAAGAACCTGTTGACTGTGTGTTGCGGATGTGACACAGTAATCCCATGAAAACAGCCATTATTCACGCCAGAATCGAACCAGAGATCAAGCGACAGGCCGAAGGGGTGTTGCACGAGTTGGGTCTCAGCTCCACCGAGGCGATCCGTATATTCTACCGCCTGATTACTCTGCGGGGCGGTCTTCCCTTTGCCGTGGCCGTGCCCAACGAATGCACGGCGGCCACGCTGGAGAAGAGCCGGCGAGGCGAAGACGTTCAGGAGTTCGAGTCCCTTGACGCCATGTTCGAGAGTTGGGAGAAATGAAACGGGTCACGCAAACCGCGCAGTTCTCCCGAGACGTCAAGCGGATGCGGAAGCGTGGCAAGGACTTGAGCAAACTGCGCGAGGTCGCCCGTCTACTCGCCGACGGCGTGGCGCTTCCGGCGAAGCACAGGGACCACCCGCTCTTTGGACAGTGGGCGCCTTCCCGCGACTGCCACCTGGAACCAGACTGGATCCTGATCTACACGGCGGACTCGGAGACGCTGCGACTGGAGCGTACCGGAACGCACGCCGATCTGTTCAGGAAATGAGGACGGCCAACCAGCAAATGCATCCTATCGCCGGGAAGCCCGGCTCAGGCTGATTTGCGCCGTTGGCGAATAGAGATATGAAAAGACGACACATCATAGCGGCATTCTTCTTCCTGGGCATCGAGGCCATCGCCGGTACAAACTAAGTCCCTCTTCCGTTCCGGACAATAGCGCCACCACATATCCCCGGTATAGCCGATGTCGTCGGCTCCCCGACAAATCAGTGGTTGTACACATGGCCACACGACTTGATCCCTGACACATTCACAGGATTTGCTGTCAAATCCACTCCCGTAGACAAATCCAAAAGGAATCGGGGTTGCACGATGCAAAACTGGGGCAAGCCGGTGGTTTTGACAAACGCAACTGTCACCACCGAGATTATATGCCGACGTGACTACCCGATGTCGACAAGTCAACCTTGGTTAGAACCGTCAAAACCACCATTGAGCTATAACGTGATCAAGTTTCATGACCTTCCGGCAGGTGTGGCTACGCCGCCAAGTAGCGCAGCCACGACAATGTTCTTTGCATTCAAGATAAACAACGTGGTGTTTGACCTTGTCGCCAGGGGCGAGCAGGAAACGTTCTGCAAATCAGCGTTGCTCGAAGTTGCTGAACAGATTTGGGAATTCAACACGAAAGAATCGCCGCGCTGCCCGGCTTGCCGAAGGTATTGTTCAGGCGCGAAGCGCGCATGAACAATACGCTGGACCTGACGGTCCAGCCGCTCCTATATACATACCCGGAGGGGGCTGCGCCCCCTCCGGGATGTATATCTCCGCGCTTCGGACGCGCAGGTCAGCGCGGCGTCATGCTTCAGGAAATATTCTTCTTGCGTGCCGGATCAACAAAAGGCAAATTGACCTCTTATGAAGGTCACATGACCTATATAGGAGGTCTTACAGATGCTAGAGCCAATTCTTGGGTCACTTAGTAGCGAAAGAGTCCTTGTTTTTATCTTTGCGCGAAAAGAAGGGTACGCAAGAGAAATTGCCCGTTTCTTCGAGACGGACCTTGCGCCAATTCAGAAACAACTCGACAAACTCGAACTTGCTGGTGTTCTGGCAAGCCGAACTGCAGGAAAGACAAGACTCTACGAGTTCAACCCGAGGTATGCGTTCCTCAAGGAAATCCGGAGCCTCTTGGAAAAGGCTATTTCCTTCAACTCGCCGGAAGATAGAGAACGTCTCGTCATGGTGCGCAGGCGTCCTCGAAGAAAGGGAAAACCCCTGTGATTGCTGTCGCAGACATGACACCCATCGAACTTGCCGGATTTGTCGGCAACCATCTGAGTAAACAAGGAATCAATGTCGTGCTTTCAGGAGGGACCTGCGTTGCGCACTATAGCAAGGGGAAGTATGTCTCGATGGATCTGGACTTCGTGAATGCTGCATTTGCCAAGCGCGATAAAATCAAATCTGCAATGGCTGATATAGGATTCAACGAAGATAATAGATACTTTAGACATCCTGACGCCGAACACCTCGTCGAGTTCCCTCCCGGACCCCTCGGGGTTGGAGACGAGCAGGTCGGTGAAATTCTTGAAATCAAGACACGTACAGGCACATTCAAAATCATATCACCAACCGACTGCGTGAAGGACCGATTGGCTGGTTATTATCATTGGGATGACATGCCATGTCTTGAGCAGGCTGTGCTGGTTGCCTGCGAGAACCCGATCGATATCGAAGAGATCAAAAGATGGTCAACAAAAGAAGGCAAAGGCGATGAATTTGAGCAGATTCGAAACCGATTAAAAAGGAAGGCATAACAACACCTTCGTGCGCTACCGCGTGCCCGCGAAGCGGGCACGCGGAGGCACTAGGTGGACGTTGACTCCAAAGAAAAGATTGTGCTGATATACTCCTCATGGTGTCGTCTTACCAGTAAGACGCAGAGAAAAGGAGACATAATATGCAAACATTGGCGACAACGCGCATGTCCTCAAAGGGACAAGTCGTAATTCCAGAGGAAGTCAGAGGACGATTAGGACTTGAAGAAGGTGTCCAGTTTGTTGTGGTTGGAGAAGGCGATGTGGTCATTCTTAAGACCATTACACCACCATCAATGGATATTTTCGACAATCTCATCCGCAAAGCACGAGAACAGGCTAAATCAACCGGCATGAAGCGATCTGACATTACAAGAGCTATCGCCAGGGTGAGAACCAGAAAATGAGAGTCATTCTTGACACCAATGTTTTCATGTCTGGCGTATTCTTTTCCGCTCCTCCGTTCGAGATCTTGGATGCATGGCGTCATGGCAAATTGAAGTCTTAACTCCTCGTGAGTTTGCAGACAAATATCTACAAAACCGGGGCCAACCAACAAATCCACCGTTTTCTTCACCCCGCGCGGTGCGGGGTTCGAAACGGTAATTTGGATCGTTGGCGAGTCGTCAATACCCCCCTTCGGTGGCCGGCCGGTTCCAACCGATTGATTCATGAGGGGGGCGTCAGTGTGCCGGTTCGCCGAGGATGCGTTGGGCGTTGCGGTAGAGGATATCGCGCAGGGATTCGTCATCCACACCGGCGCCCAGCAGGGCGCCCACGTAATAGGCATGGCTGAACCAGGGGAAATCGGTGCCGAAGATGATCTTCTTCGAGCCCGCCCCTTCGATCAACCGTTCGACCGGCCCGCGTTCATCCGGAACCGCGGTCAATTCCTGGTAGAGGTTCGGGAAATTACGGGCCAGTTCAACGGCGTGATCCCAGTCGCCGTGAATGCTGTGTCCGCAGATGATGCGGGCTTCCGGGTAACGTTCCGCAACCTCGCGTACGGCGTCGTAACCATCGAAGGCGCTGCCGCCCCAGGTGTGCAGCAGCACGGGAAGGCGGCGGGCATTGGCAAACTCCCAGACGGCGCGGTTGCGGTCGTCGCCGACCTTGATGCGGTGGTAATCGGCCAGCAGCTTGAAGCCGACAAAGACATCGGGATAGCGGTCGAAGGTGGCCAGGTCGCGGGCGGTCTCGTCGGGATGGTTGGGGTTGATGCCCATATAGGCACGGAGGATATCCGGCATGGCGCGGACCGTGTCGATGTTGATGCGGTTGCCGATGTCCGGTGTGAAGAGGGTGTAGTGATGGCAAAGGACCAGGCGCCTGACATTGGCCTGATCAAGCAGGGGCCGGGCGATGGCCGGATCGGCGGCCGGGAGGTGGATGGCGGGGTGGGGTCCCCAATGACCATGGAGGTCGTAGATGGGACAATCGGGAAGGCGTCCTTCGGCGTAGAAACGGTCACGGAGGCTCGTGCTCACAGGGTCACCTCCTTCAGCAACCGTTCCAGGTTTCCGGCGGCGATCGCATCCTTGTCGGCGTCGGCGATGGCGGCATGTTCCAGGTCAAGCAACGGCGCCTCGAAGTAACGGGCGGGAAAACTGCTGCCGTAAAGATAGCGGGCGGCGCCGAAACGTCGGACACCGGCCTCGATTCCGCCCGCCTCCAGCGCGACCAGGCTGGTTTCAACGAACAGGCGGGGATACTGGTCCAACAACGGCCAGACCTGGCGATCCGCACCCCAGATGCCGACATCGCAGACCACGCAGGTCAGGTCGGGATAATCCGCCATCACCTGGTGAATGGCTTCGAAACTCATGCCGCGTTCAAGGGACATCAGTACGGGAATCCGCCGACGGGCCACCTCATCGAGGAAGCTGCCCATCACCGCCCGGCGCAGCAGGTAGCGGTGATCCGAGGGGAAGGCGCGCAGGACGCGGACTTTGGCCGTCGCCATGGCCGTGAAGAAGTCGGGGCGTACCACCTCGTTGGTTACCGGCCCCAACAGGGACCATGCGGCCTCCAGGCGGGGTTCACCGGCGATCATCGACGTGGTGAGCGTGTTGCCTTCGCCGGGATAAATCTCGACCTGGGCGGGATGCCAGACGACGGCCCGGGCCACGCCGGCGCGGTCCATCGCGGTGAGCAGGTCCCCGGCCGTGGCTGCCTCGCCGAAGCGTGCCAGTGAACTGCGTCCGAACTGCGTGTTGATGTCGAAATAGGTGCGCATTCGGAAATGCTCGTACATTGTCGTGTTTCAGGCAACAGCAAATACACGGTGTTTCCACGGCGTAGTTCCCGCACGAAGCCGGGACCCCGGGCCGGTCTGGCTCTGGGTTGGTCGGGAAGGGAACGGGGTGAGGTCGCCCCGTCTCCAAACGGAGGGAAAATCGGTCTCTCATGCAAACTCGCAGATGCACCCTCGTGAGGAAGAATCCGGATGAAAAATGACTGTAAATATGCGACGGGCACCGATAGGATCCACCGCACATCAGCTTCAGGAGGGAATTCAATGTACCGGATTGGACAGCCAGAGATCGATGCTGTTGCCAGGGTTTTGAAAAGCAAACGCATGTTCCGCTATGGGGTGACGGGTGGGGAGTGTATCCGCTTTGAAGAACGCTACAGTGCGTATCTCGGGGTCAAGCATTGCCTGATGACCGCCAGCGGCACGAATGCCCTGACGGCAGCGCTGATCGGCCTGGGGATCGGGCCCGGTGATGAGGTGCTGGTCCCGGCCTGCACCTACATGGCCAGCGCCATTGCCGTCATTGCCGCCGGTGCCATACCCGTGGTGGTGGATATCGACGAATCCGTGACCCTGTCGCCGGAGGCCGTGACCGACGCCATCGGGCCGCGTACCCGGGCGGTGATGCCGGTGCATATGTGGGGGTTGCCCTGTGACATGAATCGGATCATGCGGGTGGTGCGCCGCCGCAAGCTGCTGGTGGTCGAGGATGCCTGCCAGGCGGTCGGCGGCGGGTACCGCGGCCGGAAACTGGGATCGTTCGGGGATGCCGCTGCGTTCAGTTTTAACTTTTTCAAGAACATGACCGCCGGGGAGGGTGGTTGTGCGATCACCCGGACCGAGGCGGCGATGAAACGGATGCGTTGCGTGGTGGATCCCTGCAGTTTCTACTGGACTGGCCGGACGGAAATGCAGAGTTCGTTCCTGGCCAACGGGGCCCGTGCCTCGGAGATCGAGGGCGCCATCCTCAACGTGCAGTTGGACCGGATCGACGGGATGCTGGCCATCATGCGGCGGCAGAAATCGGCGATCCGCAAGGCGGGTGAAAAGGCCGGGTTGACGATGAGCCCCATGCACAGTCCCGACGATGAATGCGGGACCCATAATTTCTTCCTGTTGCCAACCGCTGCGAAAGCGGAGGCATTCGCCGCCGCGGTTGGCGGCACCGTCGCCCGCAAGACGGGGCGTCATGTGTATACGGAGTGGGTTCAGATATTTGCCCACCAGGGTGCGCATCATCCTGCGCTCAATCCCTTCCGCCTGCCTGCCAACAAGGGGTGCCGTATGCACTACACCCCCGACATGTGCCGCCAGTCGCTGGACATCCTGGACCGCACCGTTTTCACCGCCAACCATCCGGACCTGAAGGCGGTTGATCTGGCCAAGCGGATCAAGACGATTCGCGACGCGGCAGCGATCATGACGTGAATTACATGATGAATATGGGTGACAATTGCCTTACGGGTGTGTGGGGACCTTGCGTGTCAAAATCTTAACCGCATGGAGAAAACCTATGAGTCGGTATGTTACTGCCATCAGTTTGTTTCTGGGGTTCTTGTTGAACCATCCTTCACTTGCGGTGGACGCCTCCATCGTCTTCAAGACCGTCGGCCCCAGCGTGGTCCTGATTAAGGATGCCGAAGGATTTGGTTCCGGTGTCGTCATGACTTCCGATGGCCTGATTGTCACCTGTTACCATGTGGTCAATACACCCCTGAAGCAGACCGTGGTGGCGGAAGTCCAGCATATGGGCCGACGCGTCAAGCAGGAGTTCACCGACGTTAGCATAGTCGGCGTGCATCCGACGCACGATCTGGCTTTGATTCAGGTCAAAGCTCCACCCGGGGTGACGTTTGTGATCCCGTCAAAGTCCATCCGGCAAGTCATAAACACCGGTGAAGATTGTTTTGTCATCGGGAATCCCAGTGGAGCATCAGGCAAGATACTGGAAAATTCCATATCCAAGGGAATTGTTGGATCTGCTGAACGGGAAATCGAGGGTTTGAAATTCATACAGGTTACCGCTCCGATCAATCCGGGCAATTCCGGTGGTGCATTATGTGATAAAGACGGCAAGTTGGTGGGTATCGTCACGTTCAAAGTGGACCAGGCGGAAGGGCTGGGATTTGCCATTCCGTTGGCCAATACCCGCAAAAGCGATTTTGTGTCGCCCCGGAATCGGAAGGGCAATCCAGAGAAGGGTGTCCGGTTTGAGGAGGCGGGTTCCCGTTGGTTCGATATTGCCCGGCGTTCGGAGGGTAAGGACCGTGATATCGCGCTTTACTTTGCCTATGTCTGTTACCGGATGTCGCTGGCTGAGTTGCCCAATTCACCGTCGCCGTATAACAATGTCGGGCTGATGTATTTTGAAATGGAAGAATACGACACCGCCCGGGTGTTTTATGAACATGCGATCGAAATTGAGCCCGATTACCCGACGGCGCATCACATGCTTGGTATCATTGCCAGTATGCAGAAGGACGCGGACCGTGCCGCCAAGCATTACCGGGCAGGGATACAGACCAAAAGTGAAGAGGCGGTAGATCTGCAGGCCAAACTGAAATGCATCGAGAACCTGGGTGTAAACTTTATCGAAGCCCAGCACCCTACCGAAGCAGCATATCTGGCCAAATGGGCCCTATCGTCCCAACCCGACCCGCGACGTTTGGAGAATCTTAATAAAATGCTCCAGAACGGTTCCGTGAACATGTCTGACGAGCAGTTTACAGAACTGTCCGGCAAACAGGATGGTTTTTCGCTGGAGGATATGAAACGGTTTGCCGCCGGTCAAAAGATGCCTTCTGCCGTTGTGGCCAAGCCTGTGTCGACGGGAACCGCCACGACGCCCACAATTGGAACGGCGACCCCCATCGCAATGGGGAAGTTGTTTGAAACCATGCTGGCGAGTGCGCCGGTTCCTGAACCTTCGGGCCTTCGCAAAGCCATTCCCGAACTTCCCCGGGATATCCGCCCTGCCTTGGGTGGCGCCTATCTGGTCATGCACTTTCCGGCGATGGGCAAGTTGGGGGTGTTTAATATTCCCCAGGCCAAGTTCGAGACCTATTTTGCGGTACCTGAGAATGCAATCTATACGGCTGGTGGAGCGTATCTTCTGGTCTTTCTTCCAGATGAACGCATATTCCAGGTTTATGATCTCCGGACGCTTCAGCGTACGATGTCCAAACCCAGCCGCATTATTGGTGAAGTAACCGACATTGAGATGGGTCTGTTTAACGCCGATTCAGCCATGGTCAGTTATGCTGACAACAAAGATGCTTTGGGCAAGCGGCGTTATGGAGTCTTGAATTTTAAGACGTTTCAATTGACTGAATTTACGGATCAGAATCTGCGTAACGGTAGTTATCGGGATAACATTCATCTACGGCCCAATGATCAGTTTACGGCATTTACCTCGTGGTGTACCTCGCATTCTCCGTCTGGTTTCATCTTCGGTCGAATGACCCGGCAGGGGCTTAAGGATTATGTTTATGAACATAACGACCGGGGCAGCCTGGTGCTGGATCGACAATCGCAGCGGATTTACACCACCCGGGGGTTGGTTTTGGGGCTTAAAGGTGATGTCATCAAGGAGTTTCAGGGTGCCAGCCTCTATCCGGTCGTCGGCGCCGACTTCTTTATGGAGGTTCGTAACAAGCAGGCGATCATTCGACAGGCGTCCGGTTACGGAGAAATCGCCAAAATTGACCTTCCGTTTGATTTTGCGACGACTGCATGGAACAAGGACAATTTCACCGATGATCGGCTTGTACATGCATCCGCACAGTTGAACCGGGCATGTTTCATCGATAACAAGAACTTGGCGGTATACATTTTTAGTCTTGGTTTGGGTTCTGATACCAAGCAATTGCGCCAGACGCTGGAAGGCGTTCCAAAAGGGACGTTGTGGACTCAAAAGTTAAATCATCCGGCGGGTACCAAGGTGAATGTCGAAGACGCGCCGACTGGTGTGAAGTACGATCCTGCCACACAGATGCTTTCCTGGAATATTCCAACCACCCAGGAGTCTGGAAATCTTATTATCCTGCTGAGTGTCACCCCGCCAGGCAAAGAAGAATCCTATCAGCGGATCAATGTTCAAGTCCGTTGATTCGATACATGCCTGATGTGATTTGTATCACCTGGGATCGTTTCATGGAAACGGGCACGGGTATCCTTCGAACTGATTATGCTGTTAGCAGGTTGTCCCAAACCTAGCCTCTTTCAAAGACAGATTCAGGCAATTGATTTGTCGGGCAAATCCTGACAGCGAAAATCAGCATTTCCCCGATAGTCAGAAAAATAAAATCCAGTTTACCGTCTGGCCCATATGAAACGACCTATGGGGCCAACGTTGGAAAGTCTGCTTCGCTGGACGGCAACCATTGCCGTGCTGCTTGCCTGCGGCGGGGGCCGGGCGGCGACCAATCATCCGGCATCCGTGGCGGGTTGGATATGCGTGGAAATTCCCCCGGGCACAACGCGTGTCATTGCCTTGCCATTTACCCAACTTCCGGATGACACCATCACGGTGCCGGATGAATCGGATGACCGGTCCCCCTTGCGCGTGTTTATCTGGTCGGCGCGCAACCAGGCGTATCTTTCCGCCGATGCCGTATTGAAACCGACCGGTCATCCGGGTCAGTGGACGATTGATGACCCGGTATCCCCGCCCGGATCCGTCTATCTGGTTGAGAATTCCTCCACCGCCCGGCAATGGATATTTCTGGGGGGACGGGTGGGGGTGGATTCTTCCCACAAGGGTATTCTTGAACCGGGATTAAATCTGCTGGGATGTCCCTTCGGTTTCAAATGGCCGGAAAAAAATTCCGGGCTTCGAATGGATGTCCGGTGTTGGAACCTCAACGAATAGCTTGGCGGAGGGATATGTCCTGGAACAGTGGGGGTACCTGCATGATGCCCGATCAAGCGAATATATTCTGAAACCGGTAGAAGACGCCTTGGCGCCCGACTGCCCGGTCCCGGTTTCTGTTACCGGAGTGAATGAAGTGGACGGCATCCGCCTGACGTTATCAGGAAAAGGCCGGGTACGGATCCGGGCACAGGATTTGTTGTGGTCCATCCAGACGGGTTGGATTGCCAGCGAACAACTGCCAGCAGGGATTGCTGATCTTGATGGGGGATCGGTCGGTTGGTATGACACGAATATGCCCGTTCAGGTTGGTGATATTACAGGACTTGGACGGTTGTATTATTTAACCATGGTAGAGACCGTGCCGGAAGCGTTTGGAAGTGCACCCGATGTCGATGGTGTCGTTAGCCCTGCTGCAGCGGTTACACCTGGTAACACTTTCCTTAAGACTCTAACGCCGGCGGGTTTATCAGATGGTGATTTGTCGATTCCCGGCACATCTAGTCCAACGGAAGGCGCCGATCTTGTATGCCGGGAAGGCAACCCCTTGGAGGACGGTATGCGTGTCCTGCATGTCAGCGCTGCGGAGGGGGATGACCGGTTTTCCGGGCGGAAGCCTGATCGCGACGGCGCGGATGGGCCGAAGAGAACCATCGGTGCGGCCGTTACGGAATCGGTGGATTCGACGTTGGTGTTGGTATACGACGGCCGTTATCCGGAATCAGTCCGGTTATGTGGCAACCAGGTGAGAGTCGTGATCCGGGGTCAGGTGACCCTGCGTAAGGAGTAAAGCTATGAGCGGGTGGCGGATTTGGTTGGTTGGAGCTGGCATGGCCGGTGGTCTGGCCCTTGGCGTATCGGCCGGTACCCTGGAGGTGGATGACCTCCATGTATTCAGGAACCTGGTGGTGGCCGATGAGGTTACCCGTGGTGGTGTACCACGGGAGGGGTTGGTGTTGATGTGTGATTTTGATGATCCGGCCGGGGTGGTTGGAGATGTGAGTGGAACCCTGTTGCCGGGGACGGTATGCCATGTGCAATGGATTCCGGATGGTCGGATCGCCGGCGCCTGCCGTTTCAACGGCTTGGGTGCT
The DNA here is from genome assembly GCA_001803315.1 of Lentisphaerae bacterium RIFOXYC12_FULL_60_16. Lineage (GTDB taxonomy): Bacteria > Verrucomicrobiota > Kiritimatiellia > UBA8416 > YA12-FULL-60-10 > YA12-FULL-60-10. The sequence goes on along the minus strand of MHBQ01000002.1, from coordinate 2,882 downwards.
GATACGGCAAGCCGGATAGAGTTTGCGGATGCACCCGCCATCGATATCCGTGGTGCATTGACCCTGAGCGCCTGGATCCGACCTGTGGCTACCAAGGGGATAACGTTTTGCGGCATTATTGGAAAATACCGGCATGAAGGGATCAACACCAAAGAACGATCCTATGTCCTCCAGTATCATCCCAAAACCAGGAAAGTCCGCCTGTCGATTTCGGGTGATGGCACAAAAGTTGTCACGGTTGATTCCGATGTGGCGTTGACCCTTGGCACCTGGACCCACGTTGCGGGAACCTATGAACCGGGTGCGCGCATGCGGCTATACATTAACGGAACGCCCGATAGCGAACGAACGAAATCGGTTCCGACAGCGATCCATTCAGCCCCGGCACCGTTGTGGATCGGCCAGATGGGATCCACCACGTGGAAGAGTTTTCCGGGAGACCTGGATTCCTGCCAGGTGTTCGCGCGAGCGCTTCCGGCGGTGGAAATACGGGAATTGCATGCCTATACCGGCACGAATTTCCCCCCATCATCGGCCCGTTTCGCTTCCGGGGTGTCCTATCTCCATCCGCTTGGGGATATCAGCATGGGTATATACACCAATGGCCGGTAAAACATTGCGGTGGATAGGCGGGTTATGCGGATGAAGGGGATGTCGCGGAAAAACGGATGGGGGTGTTCCTGGGTGTTTGGAATGCTTCTGGTCATGCACCTGGATGCCGACCCTGCCTGGTGGGCGGCTCGTCATGTGACGACAACCGTGGCACCCGCTGATTATGCGGCTGCCACGGCGGGTCAGTTGAAGTGGATGGCAACCGCTGCAGCGGAGGAACTGCAAAGCAATCTCCCCGGCGGCGCCGGCAGCAACGTGTGGGGGTTGGTGGCGGGGTTTTCGGTTTCCGGCAACACAGAGCCGGTCAATCTGGGTCAACTCAAACGCGTGGCGGAAGCATTTTATGAGCGCTTGATCGCCGAAGGCGTAGTCACGGGAGTTCCCTGGACGCCTGCGACCGATGACGATGCCGATTTTGCCATGGCCAACATTGGCCAACTCAAGCGCGTGTTCGATTTTGACCTGACCGCTGACGCGGATGCCGATGGATTGGCTGATTGGTGGGAATGGATTGTTATCCGGACCGGCGCCACGAATGGGTTCTCGGGTTTGGCGGATGTGAATCCGGACGACGATTTCGATGGGGATGGGTTTGCCAATGCCTACGAGTATGAGCATGGAATGTCCCCGATTGTTCCCGACACCCATGGGGGAAGCGACGACGATATCGATGGCGATGGATTGCCGGATGATTGGGAAATGCAGCAATTTGGGAGCTTGGACTGGTCGGGTGGGGATGATCCGGATGGGGACGGATGGGGCAATCTGGCCGAGTACCAGCGTGGCGGAGTTCCCTTGACGGCGTGGCGCGTGGATACAGGCGGGATATTGGGGCTTACCGTTAAAACCCCATTGAGGATCCGATGAAGCGGGGGATGACGATGGAGCGTGCGCGAAAAAGACCGGGGTGGCGGGCCGGGTTGATGATGTTGTTGATCCCGATGGCCGGCTTGTCGGAATCCTCCAATTCCCACACCAACTGGCCTTATAATGAAGAATGGCGGTCATTGAAGCTGCATCTTGAAGCTTGTTATGAGGCCGTATTGGCGCGATGCGTGGCGGCGGATATCCCCACCAACGACTTCCATCGGCCGGGGCTTCTGATACCCATGTTCGATTATATGCGGTTAGCCCGCAAGATCGATGAAATTTGCCCGCGCTATGTGGACACGCGCAAACAGGGCTCCGACGGGACCTTTAACGAATACTTCATGGGGTATCACGACCAGTCGCGATTTCCGCGCTGGACGCCATCGGGTTTGCACGAGGCCGCCGGTTTCGGCCGGTGGGCAACCAACGGGTTGCATAGTTGGGCGCTCTGTGACCGGTCCATCCAGACCCAGATCAACGCCGCTGTCGCGTGCCTGAAATACACCGTTTCGGAAGCCGAGCCCGTGGAGGCCGCCACCAACGACAACCTTATCGTCTGGTCGGGATATGGGAGCCATATTTATTCCTTTCGGGGCGAGGTCGATCCGTATAATCCAAACATTCCCTGGCCTTATGCGAAGGCGGACACGGCGTATAAGCCTGAATTTCACAACCCCGGGTTCCCTTTGCATTTTCCCTCTATCTGCGCGAGCAATATGGCAACGCCCTGGTGGAGTTATCCGGGCACCAATATCCAGGCCATGTATGGATTCTCGCCGCCGGAACCGTACCGTAGCTTTTTCGGATATTACTGGAATGCCACCAATCAATTCGGCTGGTCGGGTTACGTGAGGCAAGACCATCGGCCGGGATGGGATCATCAATTCCGCATATGGATGAGTGGTTTGATCACGGCGGTTCCGTGGTCCTGGTTTATACCGCAAATCGATGTACATCCGAAGATTATACGAGACGGCGATACGCTGATCGATAGGAACTGGCAAATTACGTCCACGCCGCGAACGGATACCGCCACCACGGTTCCCATCGGGGTGGACTGGTCGCCCCAACCGGTGGAACACATCGTCGAACGAAACAGCAACTACGAGGGGCCCTGGGTGCAATGGACCTTGTCCTTTATTTCAAGGCGTGAAATCGGCAATGCACAGAACACGGCAAAGGAATCCCTGGAATACATGAAACAGAACATGGATTGGGGATTTAACGCGCTTAACATCATCAATTCGATCCAATATGTGGCGCCCCGTTATATCGCCCAGCGTTGTCGGTCCCGGATTGTCAATTCCACCCCGGTGACAACGAATTATCCAAGCCGCAAGTTTCTGTACGCCAAGGGCGAATTTCCCGGAGGCATGATTGACGAGGCACGGGAAGAGTTG
>MHBQ01000001.1:181-12354 GCA_001803315.1 Lentisphaerae bacterium RIFOXYC12_FULL_60_16 | reverse complement strand
GCGTCTGGATATGCTGGCTGATATTCTGATCGACCTTGCCATTGAGGACTTGACCAGGGGAGGGTCACATGGACAAAGCGGAACCGACGAAACCGGAAAAAGTGTCAGCTCCCGATCTATCCAAACTGGACCACCATCTTCGAATGCTTGCGGAGATCCTGGTTGACGTTGCATGCCCGGAACTGACGGCAGCTGCCAAGCGAGGGACCGAAAACCTGAAACCCTGCCAGCCTCCAAACGTCCGCAAACACAAGCCGACTTAATCGCACTTGTTGTTAAAAGCGTTGTGACTTGACCCATTACCAAGTCATAACTCGTTGATTATAAGGGTGGTGGAGGCGGGGGGAATCGAACCCCCGTCCGTGCTGGAGTCACCGTAGTCTCTACGCGCGTGTCCTGTCATTAAATCTCATCCATGTGACTGCCGACAGACAGGCCATCACATGAACCAGCAGCCACGTTAAGTTTCACTGCGGGCCCGGCTACCCAACCCAACAGCTATCCTGCTATCGTCGCCTCACTCTACCCAGCAGGTGTCAGCAGGGAGACGTCGCAGCACTATTAGGCCGCGAGAGCCAGATTTTCATCGGCACTTATTGTTTTTTCCCGGAAGTTTAACGAGGCCAACCGGGGTCCTCGGCGCGCCACTACAGCTTCAACCAACTCGTCGAAACCATGTCGCCCCCATATCAAAGAACTACCACCCAGCCATTATCACACCGTACAACAGCAACCCGCAAGCCTGAAATAGCGCAACTCGACAGACCGGCAAACCGTGACGCTGACTCTGCCGCAGAGGTCGGACCCGGGGGAGACTATGGCGTGATCAGCGTACGATGATGACGAATGTCGACCATAGCACGCGCAGCCAGACAATCGAGCCGGGTTCCGCCGCCCGGCTGTCAGGCGGATTGTAGTAGCCGCTTCCGTTCGTCACGGATGCCGTGCCGAGGAACAAGGGATAGCTGTTGCTGACCACCAGGCTACGGACATTTGACTGTCCCGCCAGGAGTTTGTTGCGGTCCGTACGGTAGATATCCTTGTACCAGACCGCGATGCGCCCACCGCCCCCTCCGCCGCCATTGCCCGTCCCATTGCCGCCGTATGCATAAAAACGCGTGTTGGTCGATGTCTGCAGCTCGTTGCATGCCAGGAGGATTGATCCACCCGCCCCACTGCCGCCGTGCAGGTCCCATGTTGTGTTGCCGTTCGCGCGCAGCGTCCCATATACAGACGCGACACGGGAGGCCTCGATCCAGATCACCCCGCCACCGTTGCCGGCGCCGTTGACGTACTGGCCACCACTGCCCGGCAGGATTGGAGCATTCGTGATACCGTATTTGATCCCGCCACCACCCGATGATCCGTTGCCGCCCTTCCCCCCGTATCCGGCCCCGGCAAAAATAACGGTGCCCTTGCCGGGCCCCTGTCCATAACGGAAGCCCTTGCCGTCCGCGTTGAATCCTGCATTTGTCTGAACCATGATATTCTTGGCCTTGAACAGGGCAGAACCTCCATTGGTCGGATCGCTGTACGGGTATACCCACGACCCGGACGCCAGCGTCATGTTGCGGCCAGCCTGGAACAGTACGCCATAGTCGCCGCTCGTGCCGTTGGTGGGCCCGCTGCGAGCCACGAGGTAACCATTGCCGCTCAGACTGATGTCCCGCGCCAACAACGAGGAGCGGCCGACCAGTCCGAGTGCCCCTCCGTTCTGAACTGCCAGGGTATTCGTAATACTGATTACCAGGTTGGTGTTTGCGAAGACCACCCTGGCATTGTCCAGAGTCAAGTTGTCCAGGCTCCAGTTCGTGAAACCGGGGATCGTGAGCCAGACCTGCATGAACTGTCCGCTGCTCAGCGTGCTCGACAGGAACGACTTGTCCGGGAGATAGAGCGTCCCGTCCACGCTTTCGCGTTCCGGGGTGGGAGGGACTCCCCCGACACTGCGCGAGGTATCGAACTTGACGCCGGGGCTGTAGCCCGCCTGCGCGACCGTGTTGTAGGCAACCGCAATGCGGCCTCCACCGCCGGGCCCACCGCTGAGGCTGCCGGCTGCGCCCCGAGCCCGTAGCAGACCTGTTGATGCACCTTCGAGCCGTCTGCAGTTGATGTATATGCCGCCGCCTGAACCGCCGCCGCCGTGAGCGCTGTGCGTGTCCTCGCCGTCAGCCGTGACCGAACCGGCGACGTAGACGATACCCGTGGCGACTTCCAGCCAGATCAGGCCGCCACCGGCGCCGCCGAGGTTCGCCTCGCCCCCGCCACTGCCGGGAGCCGTCGGCGCGGCGACATTCCCGTAGACGTTCCCGCGTGTCCAGCCGCCCTGGTACATGGCGCCGTAACCGCCGTAGCCCGCCCCGCCGCCATAGGCCCCACCGTCGGGCCCCGCTCCGGGCCCGCGCAGGGTCGTGTATCCCTTCCGATCGGCATTGATGCCGCCGCCGGAAGCCAGCCGGATCTCGCCGGCCTTGATTTTGACCGAACCACCGTTGGTTGTGTCGGAGTAGGGGTAGATCCAGCAGCCGTTCGCGACATCGATCATGCCGGTTACCGCCAGAAGTCCGCCGTACGCCGGATTGGCACCGTTCGTCGGTCCACTGTACAGCGACAGACTGCTGGAGTTGGCGAGTGCAACCTTGCCGCCGCAGTTGAATTGGAAATTACCGGTGAGGCCCAGCCCGCCCTGGTTGAGAACCGTGTCGCCGGGCACGGTGAGAACGAAACCGGGTTCACCGAATGTCAGGCTGCACTTGTCCAGCGTCAGCGACGCCGGGTTCCAACTCGTGAAGCCGGGGATGAAGAGCCGCACGTTGCGGAAGAGCTGTTTCTCAATTGTCGAGGAAACAAACTGAGAATTCGGCAGGTAGACCGTCCCCTCCTGGCCCAGCCGGCGACCCGTTGTACCGGCCGCGGTCTGCATGCGGACACCGGGATTACCGGCAACTGCTTGTGAAACGGTGTTGTAGATCACTGCAATCCGTCCACCCGCCCCGCTGCCGCCGACCCCTCCCGTTGCGCCACCGTTGGCCTGGAGAAGCCCGTTTGTGCTGCCGGCGAGCACATCGCAGTTGATCCAGATCGAGCCCCCGGAACCTGCACCGGCGTCGCTCCCAGTGTTTACCGCGTTGGCCGCAATCGTGCCCCAGACTTTTACCGTGCCCGATGCCTCGATGCGGATCGCGCCGCCTCCATTCCGGTCGCCCACCGCGCTACCGCCACTGCCGGCCGTGAACGGAGCCGCGGGTATGTCATATTCAGCCCCGACCACGGGGGTACTGCGACCGCGTCCGCCCTTGCCGCCGTGTCCGGCACCCGACTCGTTCGCACCGGCGCCGGGACCGTAGGTCGGCGTATAGCCCTTGCTGTTGGCATGGATCTGCCCGTTGGTATTAACGGTCAGGTTCCCGCAGACGATGTGGATCCGGTTGGACATCGCGATCGGAACGGCAATCGTAGGCGCATTGAAAGGGCCCGCATGCGTTATGATGCCCCCTCCCTGGACCACAACGTTGGTCGCCCTGAGGAAGGTAGTCCAGTTCGTAAACGTGAGTGTGGCGCCGTTCTGTACCGTAACTACGGCGGCAGTATCGGAACCACTGAGCAGGGCGTTGCCGGAGGAAATCACGGCGTCATCGATGGGCCGCGGTTTGCCTGCCGGCAACCACGAAGAGCTGTTCGTCCAGTTGCCCGTGCCCGACCAGGTCTTGGTCGCCGGAACGCCATCGTCGTCGCTGATCGTGCCGCTGCCAATACCGTCGCCAATCTGTCCGTTCACAGGGCTGCCAAGCAACAGGTAGAATCGCTCGTAAGGGTATTCGTCGCTCGTGTCTCCGTTGACCTTGACCATCACCGTCACGCTCACGGTGTTCGACGGGATGGTGACTGTCCCGTTGCTCTGCACGTAGTCCGTTCCTGCTATGGCGGTACCGTTCGATGTCGCGAAGTTGACCGTAACATCCACTATGCTTGTGGCCGACAGGGATACGGTGAAGTTCATGTTCGCTGTGCCTGCATTTCCTTCACCCACGGATGCGTTGGATGCCGAGACGTAGGGACCATCCGTGACGAAGTTCGTCGTCCAATTTGCCCAGTCACCTGCGACACCGTTGGTCGCGTAGCAGCGGTAGTAATACGTCTTGTTTGCACGCAGGTTGCTGATGCCTGTTGAGAATGCGCCCAACACCCCGCCAGCGGACACAACATGCTGCCAGGCGGCGGTGCTTGTTCCGCCGCCGTTTGCCGTGCCCCAGCAGATATAGGCATCGGGCGTCGGGTTGCCCTGGACTACCATGCCGCGCAGCGTGGCAGAAGATGGGGTGATGTTGGTCGCGCCGTCGCCGTTGTTGACCGTGACACCCCCACCCGTGGTGGCGAAGATCCTTGTGGGGGTTCCCCATGCCTCGCCGTGGGTATTCGTGGCGTACCAGCGGTAGTGGTACACGGTGCCCGGGGTGAGACCGGCCACGCTGTTGGTGAAGGTGCCGGATGTGTTCGTCCCGAAGCTGTTGGTCTTTTGCCATGCGGTATATACATCCCCGCCATCCAGCTCACCCCAGAAGCAGGACACCGCCGTTGCCGTATAGCCGGTTGCCGTAAGGCTGCCCACCATGTTGGCGGTTGTGTTGGTGATGCTGTTCGGCGCGAGGTTCGTTATTGCCGGGGCGGTGATGACGAAGAACACCGTGCCGTTGGACGCCGTGCCCGTGCCGCCGGTGCCCTTGGCGACATTTGTAGCGGCACTTGCCGTGGAGATGTCTTCAAACCGCCACACAGCGATTCGGCCTCCGCCGCCAGCCCCACCGTTTCCGCCGGCGTTGCCGCCGTTCGCGATCAACTGGCCCGTGGCCGACGAGTTGAAAGTCCTGCAATCCACAAAGATCGTACCCCCGGCGGCCCCGGCCCCGTGCGTGCTGATACCGGATTCACCCGCAGCCTTGAGCGTGCCGTTCAGCGAGACGGTGCCCGTCGACTTGATCCTGACCACGCCTCCGCCGCAGCCGCCCCACGCATACGTACCAGCGCCGCTGCCGGGATGCACCGGGCTGTCCGTCTGCCCGTACGGCAAGCCGCCTGATGCTGTACCGCCCTTGCCTCCGTGTCCGCCGCCGCCCCAGAGGCCCGACCCTTTGCCGTACCCCTGTCCCCAGAGAAAGCCGCGCTTGTCGGCATCGAAACCAGCCAAGTTCGCAACCGTCAGGTTGCGCATGCGGAAGATCGGTGACCCGCCGTTCTGCCTGTCCGACCAGGGACATATCCACGAACCGGCGCCAATACCAACATCCTCGGTGACGTTGACCTGCGCGCCATACAGCACCGTTGTGCCATTGGTGGTTCCACCGTAGACGTGAAATGATGCCGTGTTTGTGACCAGCAGGTTCCGGCAATTGAACGTGGACCCGGGGGATATGCCAAGGCTGCCTCCGGTCAGGATACGAACGTCATTCGTCACCGTAATTACGAGGCCAGTATTGCCGAATGTGAACGAGCATGAACTGACATCCAGGCTGCCGACTGCCCAGGTTGTGAAATTGGAGATGAAGAGGAAACTGTCGGTAAACACGGAATCCGTCATGTTGGTGGACAGGAAGGATGCGTCCGAGAGGTAGATCGTCCCGTTCTCGCTCTGCCGGCTGATTCCATACTGGTTGGGCAAGAGCCCGCGCTGCGCCGAGAGTTTCACCCTCGGGTTGAGCCCTGCCTGATCCACCGTGTCATAGATTACGGCGATTCGTCCGCCACCACCGGCTCCGCCACCGTTGTTGCCATTCCCGCCTTGTGCCCGGACCAGACCGCTGTTCTGACCCTCAAGTCGTGTGCAGGTGATGAACACACCACCGCCTGACCCGCCACCTCCATGGGTACTGACGGCCGGCTGGCCGTTCGCGGTGATAGTTCCTGCAACCGCAACAATACCCGTCGCCTCAATCCATACAAGGCCACCGCCATGCCCGCCCAGATATGCGTGACCACCGCCACTTCCAACCTGGGGTGGCCCGGTAATACTGCCATACGGCTTTGCGCTGTTTGTCCATCCGCTATAGACAGCGCCTCCCCCACCGTAGGCCCCCCCGCCGCCGTATGATAGGTTGTAATCACCCGCACCCGGACCGGTGAGTCGTGCATATCCTTTCCAGTCGGCATTGAACCCGCCACCTGACTGGATATCAAGGGTTCCCAGCCTGAATTTCACGCTGCCGCCGTTTACCTCATCCGACAGAGGGTACACCCAACTGCTTGCACCAATCACGACGGCGCCGGTCACCGCGACCAGGCACCCGTGCTGGGGGTAAGTCGCGTTCGTCGGACCGGAATACGCATAGAACGTGGAAGTGTTCATCACCTGCATACTCCCACCGCAGAGAAACTTCCCGTGAACCCCGATTCCGAGGCCACCCGAGTACACAATGACGTTATTTGTGACAGTCACCACGATCCCGGTATTCGCGAAGACAAAACTCGCGTTGCTCACCGTAAGGCTGGAGTAGTTGAGGTTGGTCAGGTCACCCAGGTAAAGCATGCAGTTCAAGAAATGCTGCCGCCGAATGAGCGTTGATGCAAACTGCGCATCCGGCAGATATACCGTTCCATCCTGTCCTGGAGAGAAGGTTCCCCCAATGCCTCCCTGCGCCTGCATGCGGACACCGGGGTCGCCAAATGTCATCTGGCGTGCCGGGGTATAGACCACGGCGATTCGGCCGCCTCCGGCGGCGCCGCCGCCAGCGTTACCGCCACCACCGTTGACTCGAAGCAAACCGTTCGTGCTTCCCGCCAGTACCGAACAGGTAATATAGATTGCTCCGCCTGAACCACCGCCACCGTGCGTGCTGATCGCGTTCTGCCCATTGGCGGAAATGACACCGTAGACGGTTGCGGTACCGGCCGGGACCTCAATCCGGACCGTGCCACCACCCGCGCCGCCGTACGACGGATGCCCACCTCCACTGCCCGGCCCTGTCGTAGCGGCCACATTTCCATACACGCCGCCACCGGGAGATCCCGCTACATCATAACGCCCCTTCCCACCGTGTCCCGCCCCACTGCCATAGGTCGCGCTCTGCACGCTCGACCCCGCGCCCGGCCCGTTCAAGCGGAAGTAACCCTTGTAGTCAGCATAGATGGTGGCACTGACACCAAGGGTGAAGTTGGAGCTCACAATCCAGACCCGATTCGACACAGCGTTGGTGGTGAATGCCGATGGCAGGGTCAACATCCCACCGGTCAAGGAAATGTTCGTGGCTCGCAGGCGCGTGGTCCAGTTGCTGAAGGTCAGCGTACCGCCAGTCATCGTGAACGAGGACAGCGCAGCCGTTTCGTTCGTCAACAGGACCGATGCACCCGTTGCGACGGTGACGGTTGACCCGTTACCCGGATAGTTGCCATCGCCGTTCCAGTTCGCACCGTTGAACCAGTTGTTGTCAACCGGGCTTGCTTTCCAGCTGTAGACCTGTTGGGCGATGACAACAGGCGATGCAGCCATCATTGCGACCGCGAGGACTGCGACTGCCCGACCGGACCACTGGGTGAATCGCGCTTTCATGGGTACAGTAATCCCTGCTGCTGGCGTTCTTCAGCAGCACTATACTATCAGGTAGAACGCTATCCGGCAACAATACACCCACCCTGCATGAACCGATAGCATCTCCCCTGCGAAACCCTTACAGCGTTGCAAGGTTACCGTTGCGTCCCCTCGCTTGGTGCTTGCCGATAGGTGCCCCGCCCCGTTACGGTTGGCGGCGTATGACTGCAAGCCTGCCCCAAAGGAACCCGCGTTCATGACACAGCCGGCTGTTACCCGTGCCAACCTGAGCGAATTCATCCCCTCCCACGATTCCTTCGTGGGCATCGATTCCGACGGGTGCGTCTTCGATACGATGGAAATCAAGCAGAAGCAGTGTTTCCACGGCTTGATCGCCTCGCACTGGAACCTTCAGCCGGTCGAGAAGACCGTTCGACAGGTGGCCGAATTTACCAATCTGTATTCCGTCTGGCGCGGCCAGAACCGGTTCATCGCCCTGGTCAAGGTCTTCGACCTGCTGAAAACCCATCCCGACATCCGCGCCGCAGGCATCACCATCCCCGATTTCCCCGATATCCGGCATTTCGTCTCCACCAGCAAGGCGTTGGGTAACCCGGATCTCGAACGGGCCGCCCGGCAAACCGGCAGCACCGAACTGCAATCACTCCTGGACTGGAGCCTGGCGGTTAATGCCCGGATCGAGGAAACCGTCAAACAGGCGCCACCCTTCCCCTGGTCCCGGGAATGCCTGGAGAAAATCCATCGCCTTTCCGATGCCATCTGCGTCTCACAAACCCCCACGGAAGCCCTGGTCCGGGAATGGAAACTGAACGCCATGGACCACCTGGTCAGCCTGATTGCCGGCCAGGAACTCGGAACCAAGATCGAACACATCGCCCTGGCCACCCGTGGTCGGTATGATCCAGACCGCATCCTGATGATCGGGGATGCGCCGGGCGATCTCAAGGCCGCCCGCGAAAACCACGCCCTTTTCTACCCGATCAACCCCGCCGGCGAGGCCGATTCCTGGGAGCACTTCTTCAAGGAGGGCTATGACCGTTTCTTGAAAGGTACGTACCAGGGACCCTACGAAGACGCCCTGGTGGCAGAATTCAACCGCCGTCTGCCCACCACCCCACCCTGGGAATAAGACAGGCTCGTGTGGACAATCTCCCATCCCATCCTGTCTATCCTGTCAAACTCCCCGCTTCTCCGTTTCCCATCCCGACGCGTTTCACGCGTGCGGGCAGAACCCCTCCCAGACTATCGCGTTTCCTGCCGCAACGTTACGGATCGCGGTGCGTTATTCAGGGGTCGGACATCGATCACATCCGGAAGGCGCGCGGCATAACGGACATGGACCCCTTCAGGTTGGACCAGACGCCGGCCATCCAACCGGAATTCACGCGCCACACTGACTCCCACCGGTACCCGGTAAATCCCGTGAACCGACGCCACACCATCAATGTCGAGGTCCAGCTCAATCTTATCCAGCATTTCCGTTCCACGATTCTGGATCACGAGGGTGAGATAGGGTACCCCACCCGTCTCCTTGACCAGCGGCGTACCGACGGCCACATCGTGGATTCCCGGTTCTGCCCGTTCCAGGACCCGTTGAATATTGAGAACGCCATGCCCGTATTCCTCATCAATCCCCGGCAGGCCGGCATCGTCGGCATACTGGCGCAACAGCCGTGCCACATCAGCCGGTCCTGCCGCGTCCTGCGACAGCAGCGCCGCCAGGGCACCGCTCACCAACGGAACGGCCGCCGACGTACCGCTGAACGACACCCGGTTGGTCCCCTCGCCTGCCGCCTGTATGCCCACGCCCGGCGCCATCACGTCGATCCCGGCTCCGCCATTCGAAACCAGCAACCGCTGACCGGCCGCATCGACGGCGCCGACCGCAACCACTTGCTCGTAGCGGGCCGGATAGGCCAGTTCCCCCAGCCCGTCATTGCCGGCGGCGGCCACCACGATCACCCCGCGTTCCGTGGCGTATTGGATTGCCTGCCGCATGATATACGCATCGCCATAACCACCCAGGCTGAGGTTCAAGATCCGCGCACCGGCATCCACGGCGGCCACGATGCCCTTGGCCACGGTGAAGGCATTGCCGCTGCCGTCGGCATCCAGCACCCGCACACTCAGGACGTTACAGGCCGGCGCCACCCCGGTCACCCCATCACCCGGCAGCCCCGCCAGCAGGGAGGCCACCGCCGTGGCATGCAACGACGATTGCCCATCGGCTGCAACCGTCCCGTTTAACAGATCCAGCCGTTTCAACCGGTCTCCCGCCAGGGCCGGGCTGTCGCCCACCCCGCCATCCAGCACGGCCACGGTGATTCCCGCCCCCCACCGGCTGTTATCCTGCGGCACCCCCAGCCAATCCAGCACCTGGTCGCCAAAGCCCGTATAGGAATGATCCATCGCCGGCAGGCCCGGAACCGGATCAGGAGATGACGGCACACGCACCATCAGGTTGGGAGACTGGTCAACGGGGACGGGTCCCCCTGCCAGGACATCGTCCAGGGAAAGCCCCGGTTCCAACCGTATGCGTACCGCGTGGGCAAACGGCATGCGGTCCACCACCACACCGCCGGCCGATTGCACCTGACGGATGAACCGCTGTTGATCCGCTTCATCGTAGAAGCTCAATACATACTCGCCGGGAATGACACCGGGATCCGGTTTTGAAATCCGGCGGACTGGCGTATGGGCCGTCGTCACATCCCTGACCGGTACCACCGCATCACCGGACACCGGCAATCGCTGGAAAACGGGAACCGTTACCGCCGGAGACCCGGATCGTGCCGGCAGGGGATACGACAAATCCCGCCTGACGGTTCGGGGAGACAAACGACGTATGCCCCAAACCGCCAGCACCACAACCACCAGCAATACCAGGATTCCACGTTTGCGATGCATCCATGCCCTTCTGCGCATCAATCTTCCCATACGGGTTTCAATCGCCAGGTATCAAGCCGTTCGAAGATCCCTTCGCCACCTTCGGCAACGGCTTCAACCTGCACGGGGTTCCCGCCCGTATCGAAGACACGCGTCACGCAGATTGAGCCATCGTCGACAAACAATTCAGCAACGGTCCGGTCGAAGAACAGACGCACCCGGATCCGGTCATCCATGGCAGGCAACGGGATCGGCAGGGTACCGGCCGCTTCACAGCGGGCAGGACCCCCGCAACGCAGGGTCCAGAAGACCCTGCCGGTGGCGGCATCGCAGATCCGCAGATTCAGGCTTCCGGAAGCCGGCGGCCGGCATACCGCGTCCATTTCCCATTCGCAACCTGCCACCCGCACCACCTGCGCATCGGTCCCCACGACTACGGCTTCCCGGTGGTCAGGTTCCGTGCGCAACGACTCCCATTCCGGCACCGGGTTCTGGCGAATATGCCCGTCGGCGCCCAGGGTCACCACGCGGGGGATGGACAGCACCCCGTTCCAGCCCTGCGGCTTGGAGAACCCCCTCACCCAGCCGTACAGGATGGTCCGTCCCCCACTATCACGGCACACATTCGTCGCATAGAAATCATTGGAGAGGTCCACCCGTCCATGGGTTTCCGGATCGAACCTGCCGGTGGCTTCATCCAACGTTCCAACCACAACCTCGACCGGACGATACGGCGAATAGCACAGGACCCACCGGTCCCCCACCGGAAAGAAGTTCGGGCATTCCAGACTCTGAAGGGTGGTTTCCGCATGCCGGTAGAGGATGCCGCGGTAGGTCCATGCCGACCAATCCGGCAGGGCCGCCTCGTACCACAACACCACCGGCGCACCATCCGCATATCCGCCCAGGGCCAGACAGTCCCGGTTCCCGGCCTTGAAAATAAACGGGTCACGCCACTCCTTCACCTCCAGGTTGCCATGAAGTCCCAACGCCAGCAACGGATTCGACGTATACGGAACCCAGCAGTCCAGGTCTTCCGACCCCAGCGCAGCCCATTGCTCGGAAGGGCGTTTCCCGATGCTGGTGTAAAGGATCATGGCACTGCCATCGGGCCGGATACCCGTGCATCCCGAGAAGCAATGCTGTTCACCACGCTCGGTCTGCGGACACAGCGCGACCGGGCGATGTTCCCAGCGAACCAGGTCGCGGCTCCGGGCATGGCCCCAATGCATGGAGTCCCATGCCGGCGAATAGGGATGGTGCTGGTAAAACACATGGTACCAGCCGTCATGAAACAGGGTCCCGTTGGGATCATTCATCCAGCCGGACGGCGGACGGAAATGCAACCGGGGACGGGACAGATCCCGCGCGGCATCCGCAGCGCCCGCCTGCACCGCCGCGGTGCCACGCTCCGACGTAAAGCGCGGTTGATCGGTCATTGCCGGTTCCTCCGTTCGCGCAGGTTCTCGACCATTTCCTCAAGATCGGCAATTCGCCGTTCGGCAATTTCCAACGATTCATCACGCCGCAGGATGATCCGGATGGATTCGTCCAGTTTTTCCTCGAGCGCCCGTATGGTTGACCGTGCTTCATCCACGGTGGTGACCTGATCCGCCAGCGACTTGTGTTCCGACATGCACCCCTCCCGTCTCCACGAAGTTCCCCCGATTTCATCCGGGCACAATACCACGGCGATGATAACGCCTTTCACAGTTTCTGTTACACAAAAAAGGAACGGCTTCGCGTC
>MHBQ01000001.1:0-147 GCA_001803315.1 Lentisphaerae bacterium RIFOXYC12_FULL_60_16 | reverse complement strand
AGCCGGTATCTGGCTGTAGCCGGTATCTGGCTGTAGCCGGTATCTGGCTGTAGCCGCCACCCAGGACCTATCTATTATACGCATATTGAACATCCTGGGCATGCGTGTTTATTGTCTCGTAATATCACTTATAATAGTGATACATAT